>NZ_JASSPL010000012.1:0-124489 GCF_030264805.1 Cobetia sp. LC6
GACCGTCACCGAGACCTACACCGTCGAACTCAGCGATGGCTCGACCACCACGGTCGACATCCTGATCACCGGCGTGGACGATGCAGCCCCCATCATCACGCTGGCTGACAAGGAAGTGACCGAGGCCACGGGGGAGACGGTCACTGACACCTTCCAGGTGGACGCGGATGCCGGCATCGCCAGCGTCACCATCAATGGCACGGATATCACTACGGCGTCAGTGGATAATCCCATCGTGATTCCGGGCGCGACTGATGACGAAGGCACGCTGACCATCACGGGCTACGATTCCGGCACCGTGTCCTACACCTATGTGGAGGATGGTACGGCTGCGGATCACTCGGCTGGTGACGATAGCGTGTTCGACAACTACGCCGTGGTCGTCACTGACCTGGCTGGGCAGAGCACCAGTGACAGTCTTGATGTCAAGATTCTGGATACCGCGCCTGTCGCCAATGACGATACCTACACCATTCGCGAAGATGATACGTCTCCGGATGGTGAACCGGTGATCAACACCAATGTCATTTCGAGTGTTGTCGGCGGCGGACAGGATGAGCTGGGCGCTGATGGCGTGACCATCACGCATCTCGATGGCACTTCACTGGTAGACAATGAGGGCAGCGTTACCGTCGAGGGCAGCTACGGTAGCTTGACCCTCAATACCGATGGCACCTTCAGCTATGACCTGGATGATGTACGTGCCCAGGCGTTGGGAGCGGGTGATCTGGTCAAGGAGGAGTTCGAGTACACCATCCTTGATGCGGATGGGGATTCGGATACCGCTGTCATCACCATCAATGTCCAGGGCTTGAACGACAAGCCAGTGGCCTATGACGATGGCCCGATTCTGGTCGAGGAAGATACTCCGGTCAGCGGCAACGTCCTGAGCAACGACGTCGACGCCGATGGTGATGAGTTGAGCGTCGTCAGCTTCACTGTTGACGGCGATACATACGACCCGGGCGAGACAGCGGATCTTGGCGAAGTCGGCACACTGCTTATCAATGCCGATGGTACCTTCACCTTCACGCCCGGCGAGAATTACAACGGTCCGGTACCTGACACCACCTATGTGATCACGGATGGCACCGAAGTTGATGAAGCCATTCTCAGCTTCCAGGGTGTCACGGCGGTCGATGATCCGGTTGTCATCAGTGCAGATGATGGGGCAGTGGCCGAAGATGGTGTGACACAAGCTTCAGGTACGCTGACCGCAACCGATGTCGATAGTGACGCCCCGACGTTCGCGCCGGCCACTGACGACAGCAGTCTCTACGGTACCTTCGCTGTCGATGCCGACGGTAGCTGGACCTATACGCTGGATAACGACACTGCCGCTGTGCAGGGACTGACATCTGCCGACACGATCAATGAGCAGTACATCGTGCAGCTCAGCGATGGTTCCACCACGACAGTGGATATCGTGATCACCGGTACTGATGATGCTGTGCCGGTCATCAGTTCACTGGAAGATCAGTCGGTCACCGAAGCGACAGGAGGTACTGTCACCGATACCTTTACCGTGAAAGCTGCGGCAGGTATTGCGGCAGTGACAATCGCTGGTGTGGATATCACGGACGCCAACACCGCACCGGTAGTGATCTCCAAGCCAGATGGCGAAGGAACGCTGACCGTTACTGGCTATGATGCCGACACCGGGGTGGTCTCCTACAGCTATGTGGAAGATGGCACTGCGGCTGATCATGCCGGTGGCGATGACAGTGTCATTGACGACTTCGCTGTCGTGGTGACGGATCTTGCCGGTCAGAGCACCACATCCAGTCTGGATGTCACCGTTCTGGACACCGCGCCGATCGCCAACGCTGATACCCGCAGCATGAACGAGAATCGTAGTGCTGCCGTTACCGGCAACGTGGTGGACGGCTCATCTGCGACGGCGGACACCCTGGGGGCCGATGCGGTCACCGTCACCGCCGTCACTTCTGGATCAGAAACCGTCACGGTGAGCGATGGCGCGGCGGCCGTGATCACGGGTGAGCACGGCGAGCTGACCCTGGCGGCGGATGGCTCCTACAGCTACCAGTCAGCACGCGACGACCTGCAGTACCTGGCGGTCGGTGAGTCGGTCACGGACGTCTATACCTACGTGATCACGGATGCTGACGGTGATACCTCCAGCACCACTCTGACGATCACCATCAATGGTCGCAACGACGGCCCGGCGATCAGTGTCAGCAGTGGCGACAGTACCGCCGCCAGCCTGACGGAGACGGATTCACCGCTGAGTGCCAGCGGGACTCTGTCGGTGGATGACGTGGATCTCAGCAACATCGTGACGCCGAGCGTCACCGGCGTCTCCAGTGCTGGAGACACCGGTACGCTGGACAACGATGACCTGCTTGCGCTGCTGGGCGTGGATACCGGGGCCATCATCGATGATGAGAGCACTGAAGGTACGCTCAACTGGTCCTTCGACAGCAGTGCTGCCGGGGAAAGCTTCGACTACCTGTCTGCAGGCGAGTCACTGGTTCTGACCTACACCGTCACTGTCACGGATACGGCAGGAGCGACAGCTACCCAGGATGTCACCATTACCATCCAGGGGACGAACGATGCCCCGGTGGTGACTGCGACTGAAGGCCGTGTCAGTGAAGAAGGGCTCGAAGGCGGTATCGCCGACAGTGATGCGGATGATGGCTTCACGGATACCACCGATGCCACCACCGTCACCGGTACGGTTTCCGTCACGGACGTCGATAGTGACAGCGTGTCGCTGGTATTGACGGCTCCTGCCACGGCCATCACCTCCGGTGGCAGTGCGGTGGCCTGGTCCGGCAGCGGTACCCAGTCAATGGTGGCAACCGATGCTGATGGCAATGAAGTCGCGACGGTGACCATCGATGACAGCGGTGCCTATACCTTCACTCTGAGTCAGGCGGTCGATCATTCGGGTGATGGTGAAGATGTCCTGTCTCTGGACTTCGGTGTGCTCGCAACGGATAGCGAAGGCGCCAACTCCACCGGCACGCTGACCATCGGCATCGAGGATGATGCACCCGAGCAGCAGGAAGCGCAGAGCTTCTCCTCGACGCTGGTGGACACAAATCTCACTATCATTCTTGATGTGTCAGGTTCCATGAATACAACTGATGGAATCGATGGTGAAACTCGCCTGCAGAGCGCCATTGATTCCATCAAGTCTCTGATTGAGGCCTACGATGACTTTGGTGACGTACGTATCAATCTGGTCACGTTCTCAACCATTGGCACAGCGCAAGATGCATGGATGACCGTCGGTGAAGTTGAAATCATATTGGATAGTCTTGTTGCCAATGGAGTCACTAACTACGACTCTGCGCTAGCTGCTGCCATCGAGAATTACTCCCAAGATGGGGCGTTGGAAGATGCGCAAAGCATTTCCTATTTCTTCTCCGATGGTGAGCCAAACTATGGTGATGGGGATTCTAGGGAATTGAATGTCCTTACCGGTGGGTTCGTGTATAGCGCTGATGCCGGTATCTCGAACGATGAAGAGGATATCTGGACTGACTTCCTGGTCGATAATGGCATCAAGTCCTACGCTATCGGCTTGGGTAGCAATGTCACAGAGTCCAATCTTGATCCGATTGCCTATGACGGCTCAGCGGTTGAAGACCTTGATAGCACTGTCGTTACCAGCTTTGAGGATCTCGACGATACCCTCGCCGCTACTGTCCAATCACCGGTCAGTGGTCAGCTTGTCTCGGGCAGCTCCGTGGATGGCAGTCTGTTGGGAGCGGATGGCGGTTATCTGCAGTCGGTCACCGTGGATGGCACGACCTACAGTTATGATCCGGATACCAATGCTGTTTCTGCCACTGGCACCGACAACAGCAGCTACGATGCAGACAGCCTGGAGCTGACCATTTCGACGGAACTGGGCGGCAGCATGCTGTTCAATCTGGGGAGCGGTGATTTCTCCTACACACCGCCGGAGAATGTCAGCGAGCGCTCCACGGACAGCTTCGATTACGTGACGGTCGACAATGACGGGGATACCAACACTTCCAGCGTCAGCATCGATGTCGACAAGCTGTCAGTCCTGATAGGTACCAGTGCCAACGATACCCTGACGGGGGACGGAGACGGGCCTTTCTATGCGGACTATCTGATCGGGCAGGCTGGCGATGACACCTTGAGTGGAGGTGTAGGCAGTGATCGTCTGGAAGGCGGCAGCGGCAGCGATACGCTGCGGGGCGGCACCGGCAACGATATCCTCTCTGGTGGTGAGGGTGATGATCTTCTGGTCGGAGGTACCGGCAATGACATCCTGACCGGCGGCGATGGTGCTGACACCTTCCAGTGGCTGGGTGGTGATGACATCAATAGCGAAGGCGGCATGGCGACGGATACCATCACCGACTTCAGTGTCGCGGATGGCGATGTCATCGATCTGTCTGATCTGCTGGAGGCTGATGAGGATGCCGATACGCTCTCGAGCTTCCTGCACTTCGAGTCAGATGGAGAGGGTGGTACCAATATCGAGATCAGTGTCGATGGGTCCGATGGCAGCAATATCACGCAAGAGATCAATCTGCAGGATGTCGACCTGACATCAGGTGGCGACACGGATACGCAGATCATTCAATCTCTGCTCGACAGCAACAGTCTCAAGACGAATGTTGACGGCTGAATCGATGTGATAGGGGAGATGGCTTAGGCTGTCTCCCCTTGCTGTATTAGACTTTGCCGTAGAGACATCTGCGAAGTGCCCTACTAAGGAGGACAGGTTGAGCGATCAACCCACGCCATTAAGACCGGAGCCTGTTGGCGAGAGGGAGGGCGATCCCCTTCTCAATGCGCTGGTCTTCATGGCGCGTTACCACGGCAATCCCAGATCTGCAGCAGTGCTGGTCGATGGTCTTCCCATGGAGGAAGGCCGTCTTCCCCTGGCACTTGTCAGTCGTGCCGCGGCACGTGCCAATCTGAGTGCCAAACTGGTCAATCAGCAGATCACGGCCATCAGCGACATGCTGATGCCGTGCATTCTCATACTCAAGGAAGAGCGTGCTGTCGTCTTGCTGGAGGTCGACAACGACGCAGGCAAGGCCAGGATCCATCAGCCTGAGGCCGAGGGTGATGAGCTGGTCGATATAGAGTCACTGGCTGAGCGTCATGATGGGCGTGTCGTCTATCTCAAGCAGGAGCACCGCTTTGATGAACGCGCACCGGAAACGCTCAAGCAGAGTGATGGCCATTGGTTCTGGTCAACGCTGAAGCTGTCGCGGCCGATCTATCGTGACGTGATTCTGGCGTCGATATTGATCAACCTGTTTGCCGTGGCATCGCCACT
Source organism: Cobetia sp. LC6 (assembly GCF_030264805.1). Classification (NCBI taxonomy): domain Bacteria; kingdom Pseudomonadati; phylum Pseudomonadota; class Gammaproteobacteria; order Oceanospirillales; family Halomonadaceae; genus Cobetia; species Cobetia sp. LC6. The sequence goes on from NZ_JASSPL010000012.1 coordinate 5,297, forward strand.
GTTCGTGATGAACGCCTATGACAAGGTGGTGCCCAATCTGGCCTTCAACACGCTGTGGGTCTTGGCGACAGGGATGGCGATCATCATGGTGTTCGACTTCGTGATGCGCCAGACACGTGCCTACTTCATGGATACGGCGGGCAAGAAGTCCGAGGTGTTGCTGACCTCGAAGCTCTTCTCCAAGACCATGAACCTGCGGATGGAAGCGCGACCCGGCTCCGTCGGTGGCTATGTGAAGCACTTGCAGGAGTTTGATTCGATCCGCGAGTTCTTTACTTCCGCAACCCTGACCACCCTGGTCGATCTGCCGTTTGCCCTGCTGTTCCTGCTGGTGATCTGGATCGTGGCGGGGCCATTGGTTCTGGTGCCATTCGTCGCGCTCGTGATCCTGCTCGTCTACAGTCTGGCGATCCAGAAACCGCTGCGCAGCAGCATCGAGCAGGGGTCTCGCCTGGCGACGGAGCGCAATGCGCGCCTCGTCGAAGCCGTCTCCGGCCTTGAGAGCCTCAAGCTGGCCAATGCTCAGGGTGAAACCCAGCGTCGGTATGAACGGGCTGTCGGGCAGATCGCGCATTGGGGGGTGAAAAGCCGCAACCTGACGACTTCTGTCAGCTCGCTTAGCATGTCGCTGACACAGGCCACCACGGTGGCGCTGGTCGTGTTCGGGGTCTATCTGATCGCGGATGCACGTCTGTCTGTCGGTGGTTTGATCGCCGCGGTCATGCTGTCCGGTCGTGCGTTGCAGCCGCTGGGGCAGTTGGCATTGCTGATCACGCGCATCGGTCAGACTCGCAGTGCGATGAGTGCGCTTGAGCAGATCATGGCATTGCCGGAGGAGTCGGAAGATCGTCGTTACGTTCACCGCGAGCACTTGCAGATGCGCATCGAATTCGATCGCGTCGGCTTTGCCTATGCGCCGAATACGCCGCCTGCCGTGTCGGATATCTCATTGACCATCGAACCAGGTGAGAGGATCGCGATCATCGGGCGTATCGGTGCTGGCAAGAGTACTTTGCAGCGCCTTATCTCTGGTCTGTATCGTGCCACGGCTGGCAGCGTTCGTATTGATGGGCTGGATCTCAATCAGCTGCATCCCGCCGACGTACGTCGGCACATCGGCCATGCGGGCCAGGACAGTGCACTGTTCTTCGGCTCCATTCGCGACAACATCACCCTCGGCCAACCACACGCCAGTGATGTACAGATCGAACTCGCGGCTGACGCCTCCGGCGTGACCGAATTCACTCGTCATCACCCTGAAGGACTGGACCGTCAGGTGGGCGAGGGTGGGCGCATGCTCTCCAGCGGTCAGCGTCAGACGGTCTTGCTGGCACGTGCACTCTTGATGCGTCCCCCGCTCTTGCTGCTCGATGAGCCCGGTTCGCACATGGATAACCGCGCCGAGCTGCGTCTGCGCAGAATGCTCAAGTCCCTGCCACGCAGCCAGACGCTGGTGCTGGTCACCCACAAGAGCAGCATGCTCGACGTGGTAGACCGCGTCATCGTCATGGAAGGAGGGCGCATCGTCGCCGATGGGCCCAAGCAGCAGGTGCTGAGCGCCTTGAATGAAGGCCGAGTCGCCGGGCGCAAGCAGGAGGTGAATCGTGGCTAAGGCACCGATTGAGCAGCGTGACCTTCACCATCTCGACGATGTCAGTTCAGCCGTCTTGCTGGCGACCCCCTGGAAGTCGCGCATCCTGATCTGGATGGTGCTCGCATTCGTGGTCGTCTTCATCATCTGGGCCAGCCAGGCGAGTCTGGAGGTCGTCACTCGTGGCTCCGGCAAGGTCGTACCCTCGACGCACCTGCAGGTTGTCCAGAACCTGGAAGGCGGTATCGTGCGCGAGATCTATATCAAGGAAGGTCAAGTCGTCTCGGCGGGGGAGCCACTGCTGCGTATCGACGACACCAGTGCAGGTTCCGATCTGCGTGAGCGTGTCTCGACCCTCGATGGCCTGCAGGCCACCATCATGCAGTACGATACCGAGCTTGAGTCCATCGAGGTCAACGCCTCCGCGGATGCCTGGAAGGATCAGGTGATCGTGAAGAATATCGAGTTGCCCTTCGATGAAGAATTCAAGGCGCGTAGTCCCGCTCTGGTGTCGCGTGCGATGACGGCATATCGCACGCATCTGAATCAGCTCAACAGTGGCCTCAATGGCGCGCGTGAGCAGATTCTGCAGAAAGAGCAGGAGTTGCGTGAGTTGAGGTCGCGCATCAACAGTCTTGAGCGCAGCTATCAACTGTCGCGTCGCGAGCTGGGCATGACGGCCCCGCTGGTACGTGAAGGCGTGGTCTCTCAGGTAGACCTTCTCAAGATCCAGCGTGAGGTCAACGACCTGCGGGGCGATCTTGAATCGGCGCGCCTGGCCGTACCGGGCAAGCAATCGGAGCTGGATGAGGCCATCTCGAATCGGGTCGGCGTCGCGCAGGAATTCCGCTCACGTGCCGCGGAAGAGCTCGCCAAGACCCAGGCGGATCTGGGTCGATTGCGTGAGGGGCGCACCAGTCTTCAGGACCGACTCGATCGTACTTTGGTGACCTCTCCGGTTCAGGGCGCCATCAAGACGCTGAATATCAATACCATAGGCGGCGTCATCGAGCCCGGGGAAGACCTGATGGAGATCGTGCCCATCGAGGATCAGCTACTGGTTCAGGCGCGAGTCGCTCCCAAGGACATCGGCTTCCTGAGAATCGGACAGCCGGCGGTCGTCAAGTTATCTGCCTACGATTTCACCATCTACGGTGGATTGGAAGGCAAGGTCGATCAGATCAGTGCGGATACTGTGCAGGATGAAGAAGGCAACAGTTTCTACGAGATCAAGGTGCTGACGGAGCAGAACCACCTTGGAAGTGACTCGGATCCGCTCACGATCATCCCGGGCATGCAGGCCAGTGTCGATGTGATCACTGGCAATCAGACCGTACTGCAATATTTGATGAAGCCGATTCTGCGCGCCAGGCAAGGTGCCTTGCGTGAACGTTGATCAAGGATTTGATGGATTCGAGGGTAACTCATAATGAAAAAGACACTCTTGGCGCTGAGCATCGCCGCAGGGATGGGGTTTGGCGTTCAGGCTTCGGCTGCGACTCTTGAAGAGGCCGTATCCCGAGCGGTAATGGAAAACCCGCGCACGCGCATTCAGGTATCACGCCATATCCAGCGACTCGAAGAAGCGGAAACCCAGCGTGGGGCGTATCGCCCGACGGTGGATCTGACCGGTCGTCTGGGTTATGGCAAGTTCGACTCGGAAGATGACGGTGTCAATGACGATGACGACTGGCACGATTACACACGTCTTGATCTGACCATCCGTCAGCTGCTCTGGGACGGCAACACGACAATCGAGCGCATTCGCCAGGCCGAGACAGAGGCGGATTACCAGCGCCTGCAGGTCGCGGCCGAGGCCAATGACATCGCGCTGGATACGGCCGGCGCTTATCTGCAGGTCATGCGTGATGAGCTGATTCTCAAGTACGCACAAGCCAATCTCGAGGCTCACCGCCGCATCTCGAATGATATCGGGCGGCGTGCGGAATCCGGCCTTGGTGCGCGCAGTGACGTGCGGCAGGTGGATGGTCGTCTGGCCAATGCCGAAGCCAGCGTGCTGTCATCGATCAACAATCTCGAGGATTCCCGCTCTGCCTATCTGCGTCTGGTGGGGGAGATGCCATCGGACCTCAGCATGCCGGGTATCGACACCAGCTTGCTCAGCGAGGATGTCGAGAGCGCCTACGTGCAGGCCAATCAGCGCAACCCGCTGTTGGCGGCGGCACGGGTCTCCATTGACGCTGCGCGCCATGAAGTGAATGCCGAGAAGGGGGATAATTACCCCGAGTTCAGTCTCGAGGGCAATCGCACGCTGGACAATGATTATGACCAGGACAAGAGCAAGTCAGACGACTGGAGCGTCGAACTGGTCATGCGCTACAACCTGTATCGTGGTGGCCGCGATCAATCCGAGATCCGCGGTCGTCAGGCAGCGCTGGAAGCGGTCGAGCACGACAATGATCGCGTGATGCGTGATGTACGTGACGAGATTCGTCTGGCATGGAATGCCCGCGAGAACCTCAAGCGTCAGATCGATTACCTGGAAAGTTATGTGCGTGCCGCGACTGATACTCGCGAGAGTTATCGCAAGCAATTCGATATCGGGCGTCGTACATTGCTGGACCTTCTGGATAGCGAGAGTGAGCTGTTCACCTCTCAACAGAACCTGATTCGCGCCCGTTTTGATCTGGAAACCGCCAACTATCGCCTGCTGTCGGCGACCGGCGCTCTGCTGGATTCCATGAGTGTTGCCGTCCCCGTCCAACAACAGGGCTAAGCCACCCACGGCGCTCCCGAACTCTGGAGGCGCTGCTGCCATGCTGATGGTTGATGAGGAAATCAGATGAGTCTTTCGCGCCGCCTGTTTACCTTGATGTTGCTGGTATTGTTGGGGTTCTCCCTCGGTATCTTCTTCATCCAGGTCAACAACACCCGTGATGCACTGGCCGAACGACAACGCGTCGAACTCTCGAATCTCGCCCAGAGCTTGAGTCTCGCGCTGGTGCCACATGTAGAGCTTGGCGATGCCGCCAGTGCCGAAGCCCTGATACGTGCCACGGTGGATGGTGGTCATGTGCGCGATGCAAGGCTGGAGAGCGTGGCCATCGCGACGCCCATCGCTTTCAATGTCGTGCGCGAGAGTCTGGCACCGGAGTGGTTTCGTGACCTGATTCCCATGCCGGTGGAATCGGCGAGCCGCGAGCTGCCCGGTGGTTGGGCGTCGTTGGGCACGATCAGCCTGACCGGTGAATCTGCCCAGGGCTACGACCAGCTCTGGCAGCTGGCCAAGCGTCTGGCGCTGTGGCTGTTGCTGGGCGGCCTGATCACGCTGCTGGTTGCCTCGTTGGTCATGCGCCGTCTGCTGCGCCCGCTGGAGCGCCTTTCGTCTCGCCTCAATGAGATGGAGACGCAGCGCTTCGACGCGCCGCTGGAGGAGACCAGCGTGGCGGAGCTCAAGGGCATTACCTCGGCGGTCAATCGTCTGGGACAGCGCCTTCAGACCCAGTTCGAGGCTCAGGCCGCGCAGCTGGCGCGTCTGCAGCGCCAGGCGGAAGAAGACTCGGTATCGGGGCTTGGCAACCGGGGCTATTTGAACCGAGCGGTCGATGAGTGGCTGAGCGAGCCGATGGGTGGCAGCTTCGCGCTGCTGCGTGTGTCGCATATCGAGGTGGTGTATCGCGAGCAGGGCTACAAGGGGCGTGATGCTCTGGTGAAAGCCATTGCGCGCAAACTGGAAGATCGTGAACTGGCGGGTGAGGCGATCATCGCCGCGCGCCTGGCCAATAGTGATTTCGGTCTGTTGCTGCCGGAAACCGATGAGACTCGGCTTCAGGAATTTCTCACGCTATTGGCGGAGGATATCGACCACCTGCTGGATGCCAATCCGCTGGTGGATATTCCGCCGGAGAACTGTGCCATTGGCGCCGTTCGGCGTGAGCCGGGCATGCAGCGTACCCAGATGTTTGCCGTTGCAGATGCCACGCTTCGTCAGGCTATCGAGCAAGGATCTGGCGTGGAGCTGGCCCCTGCGGGCGGCCGTGCACGTCCGCGAGGCGAATGGCGCGAGATCATCGAAAAGGCTCTGGACGCCCCCAAGGGGCTCGATTTCGTCGCTCAGCCAGTGTTGCTCAATGATGGCGGCGAGCTGCACCGCGAGCTGTTTGCCCGTCTGCGCGATGGCGATGAACTGCATCGTGCGGGTGACTTCCTGCCCGTGATTCGCCATTTCCGCATGGGGGCGCAGTTCGATCTGCGCGCTCTGGAGTGGCTGGCGTCCTATATCGACAGGATTGATGTTCCCAGACTGGCGCTCAACCTGACCGAAGAAACCTTCGACGATGAAGCCAGTTATATTGGCCTGCTCAACTGGTTGGCGGCGCATCCGCGTCTGTGCAAGCGTCTGGATATCGAGGTGTCCGAAAGCATCGCCCTCAGACATCAGGAGCGTATCAAGATGCTGTTCCGACATGCTCGTCGACTGGGTGCGCGGGGCGGCATCGACCGCTTCGCCCGAGAGCTGAAGGAGCTCAGCTATCTGTCGGCGCTGCGGCCTGATTACGTCAAGATCGACCAGGCGTTCTTCAAGCGCGAAGACGTCGACACCGAGCTGCTGCAGAGTCTGTGCATGACGGCGCATCAGGTCGAGTCGCAGGTCATCGTGACCCGCGTCGAATCCGAGGCTGATCAGGAGCGGGCGATGTCGCTGGGCGCAGATGGCTATCAGGGCTTCGTGTCACCGGCAGTCGATGTCATGGCAAGGCTCGCCAATCCAGCAGAAGATATGCCTCGCTAAGTGACATTCAGGGTGCCTCGACATGAATCATCGCCGCTGGTGGGAGGGTCTTGCGGTCGGGGTGCTGTTGGCGTTGTCGCTCGGTGCGGGTCTGGCACAGGCGGTGGACTCCCGCCAGTTCATCCAGATCTACGGGACAGGTGGCTGGAATCGTGTGCAGCAATGGCAGCAACTGTTGCAGCGTCTGGAGGGCGCGCCGGTCAGGCGTCAGTTGAGCGAAGTGAACGATTTCTTCAATCGTCTCGACTTCACCGATGATCTCAGCGTCTGGGGAGCGACCGATTACTGGGCGACGCCGCAGGAGTTTCTGGGGGCAGGGGCCGGTGATTGCGACGACTTCGCCATGGCCAAGTACCTGACTCTACGCGAGCTTGGCGTACCGGAAGACCGCCTGCGTCTGCACTACGTCAAGGCGCTCAGCCTCAACCAGTTCCACATGGTCGTGACCTATCAGGGCGTCAATACGCGCAATCCTGATGTACTGGACAACCTGAACAGTTCCATCCTGCCGGCCAGTGAGCGCACGGACCTGCTGCCTATCTACAGTTTCAATGGCAGTGCGCTGTGGATGAGCAAACGTCTGGAAGGGGGCAAGCGCATCAGCGACAGCCGCGGCCTTTCAAGTCTGTCTGATTGGCAGAAGCGCCGCGCACAAGGGGTGCTGAGAGTGCCGCGTCACCAACGGCCATGAGCCTGGCGTCGTCAGCCCCTCGAGGAATGGCGGTTGAGCTCCACCAGGCACTAGTTGAGCACTACAGGGCACCCCGTGACCTTCCGGTCGCGGGGTGTCTTGCCATTCAGGGGTCGCTGGCCAGAGCCCTCGTCAGGCTTCCCCGTGCAGATTGCGGGGCGCGCTAGCGGGGCGTGTTGCCGCGCAGGTGCAGGATCTCGAGCAGATTCCCGTAGCGATGGCGACTCGGCATCGTGGCCAGCCCGGAAAACAGCAGCCAGAACATGCGCCGGCCACGCGTCAGACGATGCGTATGCTGCAGCAGGCGCGACAACAGCTGACTGTCATCAAAGCCCTTGAAATTGGGTGTCATGCTGACCTGTTCTCGCACCAGTACCGGGGCCATCTCCAGCCGATAGAGCTTTTCCAGTTCCTGGAAGCTCAGCCCCTGGGCTTCGACGACTTCTGCCATGTGCTGATACTCGGCTTCACGCGGTTCGCGTTCCAGCCACAGTGGAGACAGCGCCAGCCAGATGTCCTGTCGGCGCTCGAGCAGGGCGGCCACATCGGGGGCGAGGTGAGCGTTCTGATCGTTCATGAAAACATCCTGGGCAGAGCCTGTCGGACAGTGCGGCTGGCAACCAGCGGCGAATGCAGGACGGCAGTGGAATGGCAGTACGTGAAAAGGCCTACATGATACGGCAGCCGCCGCGGTCGGCTCCAGTGATATGCAGGCAGATGGCGGATCATGACGGCAGGGCGGACAGCGTCGCCGACAGCCGCTAGAATAGCGCCCATGAGCTGGCACTGAGCCTGCTTTACGGGATTCGAACGCCCTATTTCACGATACGCTTCACCATCCAGGGACGGCCATTGCCTGCTGTCAGCGTGAAGCGAGTATCGCATCGGCGGGTACACGCCGGGCCAACAGCAAACGAGGTTCTTTACGTGATCATCAAACCCAAGGTTCGTGGCTTCATCTGCACCACCACACATCCCAAGGGCTGCGAGCAGAATGTCGCCGAGCAGATCGCCATCACCCGCAAGACAGTCGGTGACAAGCGTGACGGTGGTCCGAAGAAGGTGCTGGTGATCGGTTCTTCCAGCGGCTATGGCCTCGCGGCACGCATCACGGCAGCCTTCGGTTATGGCGCCGATACCCTGGGCGTGTTCTTCGAGAAGCCGGGCACCGAGAAGAAGGCCGGCACCGCAGGCTGGTACAACTCTGCCGCCTTCGACAAGTTCGCCAAGCAGGAAGGCCTCTACAGCCAGGCCATCAATGGCGATGCCTTCTCGCATGAGACACGCGCCAAGGCCATCGAGCTGATCAAGGCCAACATGGGCGAAGTCGACCTCGTCGTCTACTCGCTGGCCTCTCCGGTGCGCAAGCTGCCGGACAGCGGTGAAGTGAAGCGCTCCGTGCTCAAGCCGATCGGCGAGACCTACCGCGCGACCGCCATCGACACCAACAAGGACACCATCATCGAAGCGGAGGTCGAGCCGGCCACCGAGCAGGAAATCGAAGATACCGTCACCGTGATGGGCGGTCAGGATTGGGAGCTGTGGATGCAGGCGCTGGATGAGGCTGGCGTGCTGGCGGATGGCGCCCGCTCCGTCGCCTTCAGCTACATCGGTACCGAGATCACCTGGCCGATCTACTGGCACGGTGCGCTGGGGCGCGCCAAGGAAGATCTGGATCGCGCCGCCGGCAGCATCCACGAGAAGCTGTCCGCCAAGGGCGGTCGTGCCCACGTGGCCGTGCTCAAGTCCGTGGTCACCCAGGCCAGCGCCGCGATCCCGGTCATGCCGCTCTACATCTCCATGGTCTACAAGATCATGAAGGAGAAGGGCCTGCACGAAGGCACCATCGAGCAGCTCAACCGCTTCTACGCCGAGCGCTTCTATGGCGAAGGCGAGATCGCCACCGACGAGTCCGGCCGTCTTCGTCTTGATGACTGGGAGCTGAAAGACGACGTCCAGCAGGCCTGTCAGGAACTGTGGCCGCAGGTCACCAGCGACAACCTGTTCGACATCACCGACTACGCCAGCTACAAGCAGGAATTCCTGAAGCTGTTCGGCTTCACCCGTGACGACGTCGACTACGATGCCGATGTTGCCACCGATGTCGAGTTCGATGTCGTGCAGATGTAAGCACGGATAAAAGCTCTGATGAACGACAACGCCATCCTTCGGGGTGGCGTTGTCGTTTGCACAGCCTTTGTGGTGCTGTCTCTGGGGCGCTGGTCAGGCATTGGCGTAGCAGGCATGGCACAATATGGCGGCACTCTGATGGCAGTCTGGTGGCATGACTTTGATATCCACCGACATCCACCGCTCGTTTGACTCACCTTCTACCCGACGGATTCAGCGCCATACTCATGCCCGTGGATTCACTGGTTTCTCCCCAGGCCCAGCAACGCCAGATAGGCTTCGTGCTGCTGCCCGGCTTCTCGTTGTTGTCCCAGGCCTGTGCGCTGGAGCCCCTGCAAGTGGCCAATCAGCTCGCGGGGCAGACACTCTATCGGGCCGTCACCTTCGCGCTTGACGGGCGTGGCGTGGCGTCCGCGGCGGGCTTGAGCCTCTCGCCGGACAGTCTGGTCGCCAGTGATTCGCGCCATCTGGACGCCCTGTTCGTGTGCGGCGCTCAGCCGGCGGGGGAGGCGGGCCCGCAGGAGGTGGCCTCGAATCCCGCGCTGCTGGCCTGGCTCAAGCGTCTGGCCGAACGTGGCGTGATGCTGGGCGGCATCTCCACCGGCACCCGCGAGCTGGCTCGTGCCGGGCTGCTCGATGGCTATCGTGCGACGATTCATTGGCAGCGCGCCGAATCCTTCCGTCGCGACTTCCCGCAGGTCAACGTCTCCCATCAGCTTTATGAGCTGGACCGCGATCGTGTCACCTGCGGCGGTGGTACCGCGGCGATGGACATGATGATGACGCTGATCGCCCAGCAGCATGGTCGCGCGCTGGCCGAGAAGGTTTCCGAGCACTTCGTCTGCGAGCGCATCCGGCTGGCGGACGAGCCACAGCACGTGCCGCTCAAGAACCGTTTCGCCCATGCGCCGCAGCCACTGGTGGAGGCCGTGACGCTGATGGAGGCCAATATCGAGGAGCCGCTCTCTACCCACGAGATCGGCGAGCACCTCGGTATCTCGCGGCGTCAGCTCGAGCGGCTGTTCAAGAAGCATCTGCAGGCGGTGCCCAGCCGTTACTATCTGGATCTGCGCCTGGCGCGTTCGCGCCAGCTGCTGCGCGAGAGCGATCAGCCGATCGGCGAGATCGCGCTGGCCACCGGCTTTTCCAGCGCCGCTCACTTCTCCACGGCGTTTCGCAACCATTTCGGGCGCAGCCCCCGCGACGAACGTCTCATGCTGCAGGCCTGACACCTTACCTGGATGACAAAAGTCGCCTCCTGACATAAGTCGTCGTCCTTTCGCTGAAAGTCTTTGTCATCTCGCCTCCCTATACTCGAGTGTCATGACCCGTGGCTTGCCGATCATCGGTCGGCCACGCCAAGACCCCGCGATGAGGAAGAGACGATGACCCAGCTGACCCGTGCCGATTTCGACCATGCCATGGTGCCCAACTACGCACCCCAGGCTGCCATTCCGGTACGCGGCGAGGGTAGCCGTCTGTGGGATCAGGAAGGTCGCGAGTACATCGACTTCGCCGGTGGCATCGCCGTCACCTCGCTGGGTCACTGCCACCCGGCGCTGGTCAAGGCGCTCAAGGACCAGGCCGACAAGGTCTGGCACCTGTCCAATGTCTACACCAACGAGCCGGCACTGGCGCTGGCCAAGGCGCTGACCGAGCGCACCTTCGCCGACAAGGTCTACTTCTGCTCCTCCGGTGGTGAGGCCAACGAGGCCGCCCTCAAGCTGGCGCGTCGTTTCGCCCACGACACCCATGGCGAGAAGAAGGACAAGATCATCTCCTTCCGTCAGTCCTTCCATGGCCGCACCTTCTTCACCGTCAGCGTCGGTGGTCAGCCCAAGTATTCCCAGGGCTTCGGACCGATTCCGGGCGGTATCCAGCACGCCGAATTCAACAATCTCGACTCCGTGCGCGAGCTGATGGGCGATGACACCTGCGCGATCATCGTCGAGCCGCTGCAGGGCGAGGGCGGCATCATCCCGGGCGAGCAGGCCTTTCTGGAAGGACTGCGTGAACTATGCGACCAGCACGATGCGCTGCTGATCTTCGATGAAGTCCAGAGCGGTGCCGGCCGTACCGGCCACCTGTACGCCTACCAGCACTTCGGTGTGGTGCCGGACATCCTGACCACCGCCAAGGGCATCGGCGGCGGTTTCCCGCTGGGCGCCATGCTGACCACCGATCGCATCGCACCGGCCATGGCCATCGGCACTCACGGCTCCACCTACGGCGGCAACCCGCTGGCATGTGCCGTGGGTCTGGCGGCGCTCGAGACCATCGACACGCCGGAAGTGCTCGAGGGCGTCGCCCACCGCCACGAGTTGCTGCGCAACGGTCTGGAAGGCATCGCCAAGCGTCACGGTGTCTTCAAGGAAGTACGTGGCATGGGTCTGTTGATCGGTGCCCAGATGGCGCCGGACTACGCAGGGCGTGCCAAGGACATTCTCAACCTGGCGATGGAAGAAGGTCTGATGGTGCTGATCGCCGGTCCTGACGTGCTGCGTCTGGCACCGTCGCTGGTGATCAGCGAAGAGGAGATCCAGAGCGGTCTCGATAAGCTCGACCGCGCCGTGGCGAACTTCGTCGCCGCCTCTGCATCTGCATGAGCAGCGCCATGAGCAGTGCCCCGATGCTGGTGGTGCGGCCTGCCGAAAGCCGCGATCTGCTCGCTCTCGAGCGGCTCGCGGCCACGGCCACGCCTCGCCTGACCAATCTACCGGCACATCGTGATCGCCTCGAGGAGCGCATTCTGCGCTCCCAGCGGAGCCTTCGCGCCGAGATCGACTTCCCGGGCGACGAGATCTACTGCTTCGTGCTGGAAGATCTCGATACCGGTGAAGTGGTCGGTACCGCCTCACTGCGCGCCGAGGCTGGCGCGCGGGAGGCCTACTACACCTATCGTCAGGAAACGCTGATCCACGCCTCGCAGCAGCTCAACGTGCGCCACGAAGTGCAGACGCTGTCGCTGTCGCATGAGGTGTCGGACGCCACGCTGCTGTGCGCGCTGTCGCTGGATGCCCGCTACCGCGAGACGGATGCGGACAGCCTGTTGCGCCGCGCACGCCTGATGTTCATCGCCCAGTACCCGGAACGCTTCGCCACCGAACTGGCGGTGGCCTTCCCGGGCTATCTGGAAACGCGCGACGAGCGCCAGGTCAGCCCGTTCTGGGACAGCGTCGGCCAGCACTTCTTTGATCGTGATTTCAATGAAATCAATCAGATGGCCGGGGTGCGCTCCAAGAGCTTCATCGCCGAGGTCATGCCGCCGTTCCCGCTCTATCTGCCGCTGCTCACGCCCCAGGCGCGCGCCGCCATCGGGCGTGAGAATCCGCGCCATGAGTACGCCATGCAGGAGATGCTCGCCGAGGGCTTCTCGCGCTCGCGTCATGTCGACATCTTCGATGCCGGCCCCTTGCTGCTGGCGGAGTGCGAGCGTCTGCACACCTTCAAGCAGTGCGGTTGGCATCCGGTGCGTATCCGTCCGCAGGAAAGCCTGCCGGATGCAGTGCCGGCGATGGTAGCCAACCAGCGACTCGGCGATTTCCGCTGCGTGCTGGCGCGTTATGCCCTGACGCCGACCGGCCAGCTGATGCTGACGCCGCAGCAGGCCGAGGTACTGGGCGTGGAAGAGGGGCGTGCGGTGCTCGCCGTGCCGATGCCATTGCCGACGATGGATGAGGGAGAGTTGTAATGCGCATTCGTCCTATCGCTCGACACGATATCGAAGGCCTCAAGGTACTGGCGCGGGAAACCGGTGTCGGCTTCACCTCGCTGCCGGACAATCATGAGTTTCTCAGCGCCAAGATAGAACGCACCCTGGCTGCCTTCGAGGGCCGCGAGCCCGGCGATGATCGTCTTTACTTCTTCGTGCTCGAGGATGATCGCGACGGCAGCATCGCGGGCTGCTGTGCCATCGAGGCCTGCGTGGGCACCGATGCGCCGTTCTATCACTATCGCCTCGGTTCGCTGGCGCATTCCTCGGTGCAGCTCGATCTGCATCGCACCCTGGATACGCTGACGTTGTGTTCCGACCATACCGGTGATGCCGAGGTCTGCTCGCTGTTCCTGCGTGAGGGCTGGCGCAAGGACCGCAACGGCGCGCTGCTCTCCAAGGTGCGCTGGCTGTTCATGGCACAGTTCCGCGCGGCCTTCCCCGACAAGGTACTGGCCGAGATGCGCGGTGTCTTCACACCTGAAGGGCGTAGCCCGTTCTGGGAATGTCTGGGCAGCCACTTCTTCCCGATGGACTTCAATGAGGCCGACCGCCTCACCGGCATGGGTCATAAGAGTTTCATCGGCGAGCTGATGCCCAAGTTCCCCATCTATACGCCATTTCTCTCCGAGTCCGCGCGGGCTGCCATCGGGCAGGTGCATGAGCACACCCGTCCGGCGGTGGCGATGCTCAAGAAGGAAGGACTGCGCTGGGAAGGCTACGTCGACATCTTCGATGGCGGCCCGACGGTCGAGGCCTATATCGATGATGTGCGCGCCGTGCGTGACAGCCAGCTGGCAAGTGTCGAGGTGATCGCATCTGATGCCCCGGCCTGCGAGCGTCCCTCTGTGATGGCCGCCACCACCGGCATGGCCGACTTCCGTGCCAGCTGGATCAGCCACGACGTCACCCGGGACGACTCCGGCGCCTGCCATGTGCGTCTGTACCGTGATGAGGCCGAACGCCTCGGCGTCACCGGCGGCGACACGCTGCGCGTGCTGGCCGGCTGAAGCGTCCGCCACGGGCATCCGCTTCTTCGCGCCAACTCGCAGGCGTATACCGCCTTGCGTCCTTTTGCCATCAGCGGGGCAGATCGCCAACTGTCCCGTTACTCCTTGTTCAGCGTCGCTCGCGCGGCGCGCCCTTTCGATGAGGCATGCCATGACCACTACGAATTCGACTCCCGCCACACTCAACGTGCGTCAACAGCTCTTCATCGACGGCGCGTGGCAAGCGGGCGAGGCCGCATTCTTCACCAAGACCGACCCCGTCTCCCACGCACGTCTGTGGCAGGGCGCCGCTGCCACTGCCGCGCAGGTCGAGCAGGCCGTCGCGGCAGCGCGTCAGGCCTTCCCGGCCTGGGCACGTCTGGGCTTCGAGGCGCGTCTGGCGGTGGTGGAGCGCTTCCGCGATCAGCTGGAGCTGCACCGCGAAGCGCTGGCGGTCAGCATCGCCAGCGAAACCGGCAAGCCGCTGTGGGAAGCACGCACCGAGGTCGGCGCGATGATCGGCAAGATCGCGATCTCGGTGAAGGCCTATCATGAGCGTACCGGCGAGCGTGCCAAGGATGTCGCGGGCACCCAGGCAGTCCTGCGCCACCGTCCGCACGGCGTGATGGCCGTCTTCGGCCCCTACAACTTCCCGGGGCATCTGCCCAACGGCCACATGGTACCGGCGCTGCTGGCGGGCAATGCCTGCGTGTTCAAGCCCTCCGAGCTGACCCCGGCTACCGCCGATCTCACCCTGCAGTGCTGGGAGGCCGCGGGCCTGCCCGCCGGCGTGATCAATCTGGTGCAGGGCGCAGCGGAAGTCGGCCAAGCCCTGTCCCAGTCCGAGGGCATCGATGGACTGCTGTTCACCGGCAGTGCCAAGGTCGGCAAGCTGCTGCACCGCCAGTTCGCCGGTCAGGTCGGCAAGCTGCTGGCGCTGGAGCTTGGCGGCAACAACCCGCTGGTGGTGCGCGATGTGCAGGATGAAGCCGCTGCGGTACTGGCGATCATCCAGTCGGCCTTCGCCTCGGGCGGTCAGCGCTGTACCTGTGCGCGGCGCCTGATCGTGCCGCAGGGCGAGGTCGGTGATCGTCTGATCGAGACACTGGCCACGGCGCTGCGTGAGCTGCGGGTGGCGGGGCAGTTCGCGCAGGACGCCCCCTTCTATGGCGGCCTGGCAAGCGTCGCCGCGGCCGAGGGTCTGCTCAAGGCGCAGGACGATCTCGAAGTGCTGGGCGGCAACGTCATCGTGCGCATGCAGCAGGTGGAAGAGGGCACCAGTCTGCTCAGCCCGGCGCTGATCGATGTCACTGGCCTTGCGCTCGAGGACGAGGAGTTCTTCGGTCCGCTGCTCAAGATCCACCGCTACGCCGATTGGGACGACGCCATCGCGCTGGCCAATGACACCCGCTACGGCCTCTCGGCCGGGCTGATCGGTGGCGATCGCGCTGACTGGGACGACTTCCTGCTGCGCATTCGCGCCGGCATCGTCAACTGGAACCGCCAGACCACCGGCGCCTCCGGCGATGCGCCCTTCGGTGGCATCGGCGACAGCGGCAACCATCGCCCCAGTGCCTATTACGCCGCCGACTATGTCAGCTATCCGGTCGCCTCGATGGAAGCCGAGGAGCTGGCGCTGCCCGCGAACCTGCCGGCCGGTATCCGTCTGTAAGGCCGTCCATTCGGGCACCGCTGCCGCTTACCCATTGTTGACCACGACGCCCGCCGTGCCTGTTTGCTGAGCTGGCAAGGCGTCGTGGCAGGAGACCTTCATGTCCGATACTTCGTATCAAGAGATCAATTTCGATGGCCTGGTCGGCCCGACCCACAACTACGCCGGTCTGGCGCATGGCAACGTGGCCTCGATGCGCCACGGCGGGCTGGCCTCCAACCCGCGCGAAGCCGCGCTGCAGGGCCTCGACAAGATGAAGTCGCTGGCGGACCTGGGGTATGCACAGGGGATTCTGCTGCCGCAGCAGCGCCCGGACCTTGGGGCACTGCGTGACCTCGGCTTCACCGGCAGCAACGCCCAGGTGTTGAAGGCGGCCAGCGAGCAGGCCCCGCAGCTTCTGCGCGCGGTGTGTTCCGCCTCCAGCATGTGGACCGCCAACGCCGCCACCGTCACGCCGTCACGCGACAGTGGTGATGGCCGTGTGCACTTCACGCCGGCCAACCTGCAGTCCAGCTTCCACCGCTACCTGGAACCCGCGACCACCGGGCGCATCCTGGGTGCCATCTTCGCCGACGATGGCCACTTCGCGCATCACCCCGCGCTGCCCGCGACGCCGGCCTTCTCCGATGAGGGCGCCGCCAACCATACGCGGCTGTGCGATGGCCACGGCGGACCTGGCGTGCATCTCTACGTCTACGGCCGCCAGGCCTTCGGCGGTGATGGCGTCGAACCGCGTCGCTATCCGGCGCGTCAGACGCTGGAAGCCAGTCAGGCCGTCGCGCGTCAGCATGGTCTGAGCGAAGACCAGGTGGTGTTCGCCCAGCAGCATCCGGAGGCCATCGATGCCGGTGTCTTCCACAACGACGTCATCGCGGTGGGCAATGGCCCGGTGCTGTTCTATCACGAGCTGGCCTTCCGCAATGAGGAGGCGGTGCTCGACGAGCTTCGCGCCAAACTGTCCACGCCGCTGATCCCGATCCGCGTGCCGTTGGAAGCCGTCAGTCTCGAGGATGCCGTGTCGTCCTATCTGTTCAATTCGCAGCTGCTCTCCAACGACGATGGCAGCATGACGCTGGTGGTGCCGGGCGAGTGTCAGGAGAACGAGGCGGTGTGGAACGCGCTGCAGAATGCGATTCTGGCCGGCCCGAACCCGATCGGCGAAGTGCTGGTCAAGGACGTGAAGCAGAGCATGCGCAATGGCGGTGGCCCAGCCTGTCTGCGTCTGCGCGTGGTACTCAGCGACGCCGAGCGCGCCGCGCTGTCCGGGCGCGTGATGATGAGCGATACGCTGCATGCCGAGCTGGGTGCCTGGGTCAAGCGTCACTACCGTGACAGCCTGACGCCGGCAGACCTTGCCGATCCGCAGCTGGCCGAGGAAACCTTGGTGGCACTGGATGAGCTGACGCGGCTGTTGAAGGTCGGCAATGTCTACGCCTTCCAGCGCTGATCGCCCCCGCTGACGCCATGAACGACACAGCCCCATCGGTCTCGCCGGTGGGGCTGTGTCGTTGTGAAGGTGTGATCAGAGGTCTGAGGCTTGATAAGTGGAAGCCGTGGCGCCACTCAAGCCAGCTGTGGCTGCACCCTGCGCTTGGGCTCGCGGCGCACCGGCCAGTGCACGAGCGCGGCCAGCAGGCCGAAGATAGCGCTGGCGATCCACAACAGGTCGTAGCTGCCGGTCAGCTGATAGACCACACCACCGCCCCAGGCTCCCAGGAAGGCACCGACCTGGTGGGCGGCCAGCACCATGCCGAACACGAAGGCCTGACGTTTCTGGCCGAAGTAGAGCGCGACGGCCTGGCTGGTCAGCGGTACCGTCGATAGCCACAGCACACCCATGATCGCACCGAAGACATACAGTAGGGCGCTGCTGGGGGGAATGACCACCATCGCCATCACCAGCGCAGCGCGACACACGTAGATCAGTATCAGAAGCTGCGGCGGGTGGCGGCGGCCGCCCCAGGCCCCGAACAGGATGGTGCCGGCGATATTGAGCGCGCCGATGATCGCCAGCGTATTGCCGGCCACGTTCAAGGGCAGCCCGCAGGCGACCACGAAATTGGGCAGATGGGTGGCGATGAAGGCGACATGCACGCCGCAGACGAAGAAGCCGCCGGCCAGCGCCAGAAAGCGCCGGTCCTGCAGAAGCGGGCCCTGGCTCGGGACATCCTCCGCCTGTGTCTCACTGCCGGCCGACGGGCGACGCAGCAACGGCAGGGCCATGGGAATCAGCAGCAGACAGCTGGCGCCAAGCGCCAGCATGGCGATCTTCCAGTCGATCAGCACCAGCATCGGAGTCGCGACCGAGTAGATCAGCTGCCCGAAGGAGCCGCCGGCCGAGGCGATGCCCAGCCCGATGCCACGATGCTGGAGGGGGACCACGCGAGTGACGGCAGCCAGCACCAGCGGGAAGGTGGTCGCCCCGATGCCGATGCCGGCCAGTACGCCCGCGCCCAGCATCCACACCGTCGGGGTCGGCCAGAGGGCGGTGACGCCCATGCCGACCGCGTAACACAGACTGCCGACCAGAAAGACGCTGAGGGTGCCGAAGCGATCCGACAGCTTGCTGGCGATGGGCGCGGCCAGGCCGAAGACCAGATTCTGGATGGCAAGCGCGAATGACAGACTTCCCATGCCCCAGGTGAGTTCGCTGGCCATCGGTGGCAGCATGAAGCCCATCGCCTGGCGCGCCCCGGTGTTGATGGCGAGTATCAGCGCTGCCAACGCGATCGTTGCCTTCCAGTTCAGTTGCATGTCAGATCCTCATGCTGGCAATCGTTATTGTCGTTGTTCTTGCTGTTCCTGCCCCCGGTGCTGGCCATGGGCGGGACGTCCTGCATGAGGACTCTCGCTACATTAGGACTCTCGCTACATTTCACTTTATTCTCATAAAAGTACAGATGCCGGAAACGCCGCTGTCAGACGCGTCTGCGACACTCTCATCCATACCAGCCAGTCATATGCTTTCGCGGGAGCCCTCGCGCTGGGGCGTTGCCATCGTCCTCGACCGCTACCGTCCCTGTCCCTGGGCGGACCGATGTCATGCAAACATCTGCCGATGACAAGGCGTGAAACGCTATACTGTGTGGCATTCAAGCCAGTATCTGCATGGTCAGGATGAGCTCAGTGACATCACACTGTTTCCTTCTTGGCACCATAATGCCTGATCGTGACCTGTAGAATTCACCGATTCGAATCGTGCCAGGCCTCAAGGCCCGGGGTCGGTCCCTGACGCCGAACCAACGCCACGTCAGTCAGCTGACGCCTTGGCTGGCCACGACTCCCTGCACGCGTTGTCCGAACCCTGCCCCCTGCTTCATGCTCCTGAGGAGAAGCCCCTTGGCCAACTTCACTCTGAACGGCAAGGCCGTCAGTCTCGAGGTCGATCCGCAAACCCCGCTGTTATGGGTGCTGCGAGAGCACCTGGGTCTGACAGGCACCAAGTTTGGTTGCGGCATCGCCCAGTGCGGCGCCTGTACCGTGCACCTGAACGGCACAGCGGCGCGTACCTGTGTCCTGCCGGTGCTGGCCGCCGAAGGTGGTGACATCGTCACCATCGAGGGGCTGGCCGAGAACGATGATCACCCGCTGCAGCAGGCCTGGGTCGAGGAGCAGGTACCGCAGTGCGGTTACTGCCAGTCCGGCCAGATCATGCAGGCCGCCGACTTCCTCAAGAACACGCCCGACCCCACCGATGAGCAGGTCACCGCCGCCATGGCCGGCAACCTGTGTCGCTGCATGGCCTACGTGCGTATCCATCGTGCGGTGAAGCGTGCCGCCACCATCGCCAATGAGCGTGCCACCAGTCAGGTGAGCGGTCAGCAGACCGACGCCACGGCCGCGACTGCCGGCGTCGGCACCTTCGACCCGCGTGCCATGGCTGGCACCGCGTCCCATTCTGCTGTCGAGGAGACGTCTCATGGCAAGGTTTGATGACAAGCTGGCCGCGCATCAGCGCGAGCTTGCTGCCGCGCACAAGACTTCCTCGAGCCGCGGCGGCATCACGCGGCGTGGCTTCCTGATCGGCAGTGTGGCGGGTTCCACCATGCTGGCCTTCGGCGTGTCCGGCGCGGCGCTGGCCGCCGGGTCAGACGGCAAGGGTTCGGCCAGCGAGACGCTGTCCGCCGGCGCCTTCGAGCCGACCATGTGGTACGCCATCGCCACTGATGGCACCGTCACCGTGCATATCACCAAGTCCGAGATGGGCCAGCACGTCGCCACCAGCCTCGCGCGTCTGGTGGTCGAGGAGCTTGAGGCCGACTGGGACAGCGTCAAGGTCGATTACGTCGACAGCGCTCCCAAGTGGGGCTACATGATCACCGGCGGCAGCTGGTCGGTTCACCAGAGTTACCAGCCGCTGTCACAGGCCGGTGCGGCGGGACGTATCGCGCTGATCGAGGCGGGTGCTCAGCAGATGGGCGTGGCGGCCGAGAGCTGCAAGGCGCGCAAGGGGCGCGTCATCAGTGGCGATCAGTCGCTGGGCTATGGCGAGATCGTCGCGGCGGGGCTGGAGCGCAGCTTCTCCGAGGAGGAGCTTGCGGCCATCGAGCTCAAGCCGGCCTCCGAGCGTCGCGTGTTGGGCACCAGAGGCAACGCGCTGGACGTGCCGCCCAAGACCAACGGTCAGGCCGTCTACGGCATCGATTACACCCTGCCGGCAGAGATCGAGGCGCGTGTCGGCAAGACATTGCATGCGCGTCCGGTGATGCCGCCGAGCCGCTTCGGCTGCAAGGTCACCGCCGTCGATGACAGCGAGGCCCGCAAGGTCATCGGCTATCGCCAGACCATCGAGCTCAAGGACCCGTCCGGCATCTGCCAGGGCTGGCTTGCGGTCATCGCCGACAATTTCTCGGCGGCGATGCGTGCCACTGATCTGCTCAAGGTCGAGTGGAGCAAGGGCGACAGCTATCAGGTCGACGAGATGGCGATCCAGGCCGAGGGCCAGCGTCTGGTCAGCTCGCCGAGCCGTGACAATGGCTCGTTGCTGGTGGATCAGGGCGACCCTGCGCCGCTGCTCGAGAATGCCGCCACCACGGTGGAATCCACCTTCACCACCTCAAGCGTGCTGCACTTCACGCTGGAGCCGGCCAATGCGCTGGCCTACGAAGAGGATGGCCACTGGCACATCCACTGCGGCAATCAGCAGCAGTCCCTGCTGACCTCGCTGGTCACCAAGGCGCTGGAGCTCGAGGAAGGCAAGGTCACCCATCACCAGCTGTATCTGGGCGGTGGTTTCGGGCGTCGTCTGCATGGTGACTACGCCGTGCCGGCGGCGCTGGCGGCCAAGGCCGTGGGGCGTCCAGTGAAGATGATCTTCACGCGCCCCGATGACAGCCGCTTCGATTGCGTGCGTTCGCCCTCGGTGCAGCGTCTGCGTTCTGGTCTCGATGCCGAGGGTCGCGTGGTGGCCTCCGAGCACGCCGCCGCCGCCGGTTGGCCGACGGCAGCCCTGATGCCGGCCTTCATGGCAGAAGCCATCGAAGGTGGCGGCAAGCTGGATTCCTTCTCCATCAGCGGCGCGGATCACTGGTACAACGTCGGCACCCAGCGTGTCTGGGCGCAGCAGAACAAGGTCGCCCACGAGGCCTTCGTGCCCGGCTACCTGCGCTCCGTCGCACCTGGCTGGACGCTGTGGGCGGTCGAACAGCATATCGATGAGCTGGCGCTGGCGGCCGATCAGGACCCGGCCGAATTCCGTCTCGCGCTGCTGGATGCCGAAGGCCGCAATGCCGGCAAGGCGCCGGTCAGCACCGGCGGTGCCGAGCGTCTGCGCAACGTGCTCAAGCGAGTGATGGAGAAGTCCGGCTGGAGCGAGCGCGACAGTCTGCCGGCAGACACCGGCATGGGCGTGGCATTGAGCTTCGGTCAGGAACGTAGCATGCCGACCTGGGTGGCCTGTGTGGCGCAGGTCAAGGTCGATCGCGCCACCGGCGAGGTCAAGCTCGAGAAGCTGACCAGCGTGGTGGATGCCGGTACGCTGGCGCATCCGGATGGCGCCATGGCGCAGCTGGAAGGCTCGCTCCTGTGGGGCGTCTCGATGGCGCTGCACGAAGGCACCGAATACCGCGAGGGCGGTCCGGTGGCGCAGAATCTGGGTGCCTACCAGCCGTTGCGCATGCATCAGGTGCCGCAGATGGATCTCGAATTCGTCGACAGCACCGAAATGCCGGTCGGCCTCGGCGAGCCGGGCACCACGGTGGTCGCACCGGCGATCGCCAACGCCATTCAGCATGCGGTCGGCGTGCGCCTGCGTGACCTGCCGATGCGTCCGGCGGCGCTCAAGGCCGCGCTCAGCGAGGCCTGACCTTCTCCAGTGAATGCCTCTGATACCCGCCATTCCGGCATGCCCGGGTGGCGGGTTTCGTGTCTTCAGAGCGTGCGCAGGCTTCTGATATGAGAGATTGTTGATGCAACACCTTGATCTTGAAGTGATCCATCAGGCGATCGACTGGCTGGCACCCGCAGATGGCGAGCCATCTGCGCGTCCGATCTGGCTGTGCACGGTGCTGGCCACCTTCGGCTCCTCGCCGCGTGAGCCGGGCACCTGGCTGGTGGCGCGCGCTGATGGGCAACATCGTGGTTCGCTGTCCGGCGGCTGTGTCGAGGAGGACTTTCTGGCGCGCCTGGCTGACGGGGAATTCACCGCGCCCGCCCAGGTGATCCGCTATGGCGAGGGCGGCCATCAGGGCGCAGGGATCGCCTTGCCCTGCGGCGGTATCCTGGACGTACTGGTCGAGCGCTTCACCGCCTGTGACGCGGACATCGCGCACCTCGAGGCCCTGCGCGCGGCACTCGAGGGCCAGACGCCGCGTCTGCGACAGGTGATGCTGGAGGGGGATGGCGCGCGTAGGCTTGAGTGCGACAGCGGGCTGGGGGAGCGGGTCGAGCCTCTCAAGGGCCACATGGGTGAGGCCTACGGCTATCAGCTGCGGGTCGGGCCGGTGGCGCGTCTGCTGCTGGCGGGCCTATCGCCGGTAGCGGAAGCCTGCGCAGCTTTCGCCGTCAGCCTCGGCTTCGAGGTGATCATCTGTGAGCCACGCGAGGAAGTGCTGGCCGACTGGGATGCTCGCAAGGCGCCGCTCGAGGGCGTCAGCCTGCGCCGTGAGTTGCCGTCACGCTTCATCGCCGCCGGCGGCTGTCATGCCGCCACCGCCGTGGTCGCGCTGACCCACGACCCGCGTATCGATGATCTGGCGATGATCGAGGCGGTACGCCAGCCCGCGTTCTATATCGGGGTGATGGGTTCGCTGCGTACCTCAACGGCGCGCGCCGAGCGGCTGGCACGCAGCGGTGGTCTCAGTGACGAGGAGATTGCGCGCATCGTGATGCCGATCGGGCTGAAGCTGGGCAGCAAGACACCGGCCGAGATCGCGCTGGCGGTGATGGCCGATATCGTGCGTATCCGCCGTGGCCGCGCTCGCGAGAGCCTGTGAAGCCGCTCAGGAGACAGTCAGGGAGGCCGCCCATGAATGAGTCGATCATCCTGGTCATGGCCGCAGGGCAGAGTCGCCGCTTCGGCAGTGACAAGCGTCAGGCGCGTCTGGGAAATGGCCAGACACTGCTGATGGCGACGCTGTCGCGGGTCATGTGCTGTGAGGTGGACTGGCGTCTGCTGCTGCGTGAGGACGATGATCCCGCCGCATTGCTGGGAGAGGCGTTCGCGCGTGAGCATGCCGGGCGAATCTGGCATGCGCTGCAGGCGGGCAACGGACTCGGCGGGAGTCTTGGCGATGCCTTCCGTCAGCTCAGTGGTGAAGCGGCATTGGCGCATGTGCAGGTGGCGGCAGTCTGGCTGGCGGACATGGCGCAGATCACGCCGCAGACCTTTCATGCCCTGCAGGCCCAAGCAGATGGCGTGCACATCGTGCGACCGAGGCTTGAAGGCGAGGACAGCAGGCCCGGGCATCCGGTGCTGTTCGGGCGGACGCTGTGGGCAGAGCTTGCGACACTTGAGGGCGGCGAGGGCGCGCGTGAGGTGATCGCGCGACATCGCGAGGCGCTGCGTGAGGTGGCAGTCGGTGATGCCGGTATCCATCACGACATCGACACGCCAGCGATGCTGAAGCTCAGAGACTGAGACAGAGGGTCTTAGACAGAGGGAATGAGACTCAGAGGCTGAAACTGAAAGAAGTCATGTGCGCTGGAAACAGGCTCCCAGACAGCAAAAGGCCCCGTCACCATCAAGTGACGGGGCCTTTTGCTGTCTGCCTATCGCGTTACAGCGTACGCATATCCAGCAGCTTGATGCTCTGGATACGCGGCTCGCCCCAGCTCAGGTCGAGCACCCACTCGGCGTCGAAGTGCGTGTGCAACACGCTGCCATCGCGCATGGCGGCACGGTGCTCTCCGCCCATGCGCAGGGTGGCGCTGTCGAGGCTGTTGCGCTGCGCACGCACCCAACCGAGTGCATGGCCATTGACCAGCAGCTCGCTGCGACGCTGCTCCCAGTTGGCCAGGTACTCGCTGCCGGTCAGGGTTTCATCCAGCAGCTGGATGGAAGCTTCCTCGCCCAGCAGCTCCGCCAGTTCGATGGCAGGCGCCATGCGGTTGAGCATGGAGAACCAGCGGTGCGCGAAGTTTTCGAGTTCGGCCTCGAGGGCCAGATCATTGAAGGTATCGGCGTACATGGCACCTGCTCCCGAGTGGGTAGATATTGATGGGCATTATGCCGAGAGTCGTGAGCAGTAAACATGCCACGAACGGAATGGCAGTGTTGCCAACGGGGAGTCAATGCTTCAGTGGTTACTGAATCCGCGACGCCCCGTGGCGTTCGCCTGTCCTCGATCTCTCGACAGAGTGGTCGTATCAGTGAATGGCTCAGTGGGTATGCTGGCCTGACTCGCCATCGCTGTCCGACGTCCCAGTGTCCTGATGCGATTCACGTTTCTCGACCAGGCGGCGGATACCGACATAGAACAGCGGTGTCAGCAGCAGGCCGAACACGGTGACGCCGATCATCCCGGAGAACACCGCCACGCCCATCGCCTGACGCATCTCGCTGCCGGCACCGGTGGCAAGTACCAGTGGCACCACGCCGGCGGTGAAGGCCACCGATGTCATCAGGATGGGACGCAGACGCAGGCGACAGGCTGTCAGCACGGCATCCAGGCGGCTCTGACCTTCATGCTGCTGCTCACGAGCGAACTCGACCAGCAGGATAGCGTTCTTGCACGCCAGCGCCACGAGCACGATCAAGCCGATCCGCGTGAAGATGTTGTTGTCGCCCCCCGTCAGCCACACGCCGGCCAGCGCCGACAGCAGCGTCATCGGCACGATCAGGATGATCGCCAGCGGCAGCGACCAGCTCTCGTACTGGGCGGCCAGCACCAGGAATACCAACAGCACCACCAGCGGGAAGATGTAGATCATGGTGTTGCCGGCCAGCACCTGCTGGTAGGTCACCTCCGTCCACTCGTAGCCGATGCCCTGTGGCAGGTTGTCGGCCAGCACTTCCTCGATGGCGGCCTTGGCCTGATCACTGGAGATACCCGGCGCCGGTGAGCCGTTGATGTCGGCACTGACGAAGGTGTTGTAGTGCATCACGCGGTCCGGGCCGGTGGTCGGTGTCACCTTGACGAAGCTGCCCAGCGGAATCATGCGGCCGTTGTCGCTGCGCACCTTGAGGTTGCGGATGTCATCCGGGTCGAGACGCGCCGACTGCTCGGCCTGGGCGCGTACCTGATAGGTACGCCCGAAGCGGTTGAAGTCATTGACGTACAGCGAGCCCATATAGACCTGCAGGGTTTCGAAGGCACGTTCCACCGGCACGCCCATGATCATCGCCTGCTCGCGATCCAGATCGATGTCGTACTGCGGCACCTGGATGCGGAAGCTGGAGTAGACACTGCTCAGGCGCGGATCGGCGTTGCCCTTGGCGGTGATGGTCTGTACGGCGGCGAACAGCTCATCGAAGCCCTTGTTGCCGCGGTCCTGCAGCTGCAACTTGAAGCCACCCGTGGTGCCCAGGCCCAGAATCGGCGGTGGCGGGAAGACGGCGACGAAGGCCTCGTCGATGCCGGCGAACTTGCGATTGAGCTCGGCGGCGATCGCCTGACCGGAAAGCTCGGGCGACTGACGATCCTTGAAGTCATCCAGCGGTGTGAACAGGATGCCGGAGTTGGAGGCATTGACGAAGCCGTTCACGGAAAGCCCCGGGAAGGCCACGGTGTGCGCCACGCCCGGTGTGTCCAGCGCCAGTGCCTGCATCTCGTCGATGACCTCGGAGGTACGGTCGAGACTGGCGGCGTCCGGCAGCTGAACCATCGCGACCAGATACTGCTTGTCCTGCCCCGGGATGAAGCCGCCGGGCACGCTGTCGAACAGCTTGCCGGTGGCGCCGAGCAGGGCCAGATAGATAACGCCGACGATGACACCGAAGCGCAGCAGTTTCTTGATCAGGCCGGTATAGCCGTTGGCCATCGCATTGAAGGCACGGTTGAACGGCGCGAACAGCCAGCGACCGAACAGGCCGTCGATGACGCGGGTCAGCCAGTCCGGCTTGCTGCCATGCGGCTTGAGCAGCAGGGCGGAGAGCGCCGGTGACAGCGTCAGCGAGTTGAAGGCCGAGATGAGCGTCGAGATGGTGATGGTCAGCGCGAACTGCTTGTAGAACTGGCCGCTCAGGCCGCTGATGAAGGCAGTCGGCACGAATACCGCCGTCAGCACCAGCGCGATGGCGATGATCGGGCCGGTCACCTCGCGCATGGCGATCTGGGTGGCCTCGATGGGCGAGTGGCCCAGCTCGATGTTGCGCTCGACATTCTCCACCACCACGATGGCGTCATCGACGACGATACCGATGGCGAGCACCAGTCCGAACAGTGACAGCGTATTGATCGACACGCCCATCATCTGCATGACCGCAAACGTTCCGATCAGCGAGACCGGCACCGCGATCAATGGAATGATCGAGGCACGCCAGGTCTGCAGGAACAGGATCACCA
The DNA here is from genome assembly GCF_030264805.1 of Cobetia sp. LC6. Taxonomy (NCBI): domain Bacteria; kingdom Pseudomonadati; phylum Pseudomonadota; class Gammaproteobacteria; order Oceanospirillales; family Halomonadaceae; genus Cobetia; species Cobetia sp. LC6. Next base: position 31,778 of record NZ_JASSPL010000012.1, read on the forward strand.
CGATCACCACCAGCAGGATGGCCTCGAACAGGGTGTCGATGACCGCCTCGATGGAGCCACGCACGAAGACCGTCGGGTCATAGACGATGTCGTAGCTGACGCCATCCGGGAAGGCGTCGGACATCTCGCTCATGCGCTCACGTACGGAATCCGACAGTGCGATGGCATTCGAACCGGGACGCTGGAAGATCGGCATCGCCACGGCATCCTTGCCATCCAGCTGCGCGCGCAGCGAATAGCTGTCGGCGCCCAGTTCGACACGCGCGACATCCTTCAAGCGTGTCAGACGGCCGTCTTCATCGATACGGATGACGATGTTCTCGAATTCCTCGGTGCTTTCCAGACGGCCACGAACATTGAGAAGACGCTGGAACTGGTTGTCGTCAGGCGAGGGCTGAGCACCGATGGAGCCGGCGGCGACCTGCTGGTTCTGCGCACGCAGCGCACTGATCACGTCACCGGCAGACAGGCCTCGCGCCGCCACGGCGTCCGGGTCGAGCCACACGCGCATCGAGTACTCGCCGGCACCGAACAGCTGCACGTCGCCGACCCCCTCGAGACGGGCAATATTGTCCTTGAGGTTCAGGCGCGCATAGTTGGACAGCCATAGCTGGTCATAGCGGCCGTCCGGGGATGTCAGGTGGACCACCATCGTCAGATTGGGCGAGGCCTTCTCGGTGGTGATGCCGAGTTGCTGCACTTCCTGCGGCAGACGCGGCGTGGCGCGAGCCACGCGGTTCTGCACCTGGACCTGGGCCTTGTCCAGATCGGTGCCCAGCGCGAAGGTCGCGGTCAGGGTCAGATTGCCATCGGAGGTCGCCTGGGAATCCATGTACAGCATGCCTTCGACGCCGGTGATTTCCTGTTCCAGCGGCGTGGCCACGGTGGAGCCGATGACCTCCGGGTTGGCGCCCGGATAGTTGGCGCGCACTACCACGGTGGGTGGCACGACTTCGGGATACTCGGAGATGGGCAGCTTGAACAGCGACAGCAAGCCGCCGATGACGATCAGGATCGACAGCACCGCGGCGAAGACCGGGCGCTTGATGAAGAAACCGGAGATGTTCACGAACGGCCTCCGGCTGCCTGACGGTCAGCCTCGGCGAGAGTCGCGGCCTTCTGGTCGTTGTCCTGGTTCAACTGGCGGGCAGCTTGCTGCCCCTGCAGGCGGGAGACACGCGCCGCCAGTGACTTGAGGGCACCGTCATCCTCGATGTCGACCAGCTTGGGGCTGATCGGCATGCCTGGGCCTGCCTTGGCGGGGCCAGCCGCCAGCACGCGGTCACCGGCGGCCAGGCCATCGGTCACGGCGCGCAGCGTGCCGAAGCGCGGACCTGTGCTGATGCCACGGTAGGCGAGGGTGTTGTCCTCACCGACCACCAGCACGAACTGACGATCCAGATCGGTGCCGATGGCGCGTTCCGGAATCAGTACGGCATCACGGATCTCGGGTGAGGCGATACGCAGGCGCGCGAAGGCACCCGGACGCAGAGCGGGATCATCGGCATTGAAGGTGGTGCCGATGCGCAGGGTGCCGGTATCGATGTCGACACTGTTGTCGATGAAGTCGAGCTCACCCTGGAAGGGGAAGTCTTCCTGTCCGGCCAGCTGCAGTTCCACCGGCAGATGGTCCTCGGCGCTGACATGCGCGAAGTCCTTGTTCCAGGTCAGCTCGCTGATGTCGATATAGGCGTCCAGCTGACGGGTCTCGACCAGAGTGGTCAACACGCTTTCCCCCGCCTGTACCGTGTTGCCACGCGTGATACGCGCATTGGACAGGCGGCCGTCGATCGGGGCACGGATGGTGGCGTAGTCCAGATCCAGGCGTGCACGCTCCAGCTGAGCGATGGCACCCTTGAGCTGAGCGCTCAGACCGGTGGCATTGGTGCTGCGCGAATCGGCCTCCTCGCGGGAGATCAGGTGGCGCTTGACCAGGCTGGCGGCACGACCGGACTCGCTGCGCGCGTTGGCCAGTTCGGCCTTGAAGCGAGCGACATCGGCTTCCAGTCGCTCGACCTCAGCCTTGAAGGGGCGCTGATCAAGACGTATCAGCGGCGTGCCGGCGGTCACCTGGCTACCTTCGGTGAACAGCACTTCTTCGACTTCGCCGCTCACGCGTGGGCGCAGTTGTACGCGCTGGGGAGATTCCAGGCGCGTGGTATAGGTGTGCCAGGCCGCCACCGGCTGCGAGATGGCAGCGACGACTTCCATCGTGGGGGGCGCCTGTTGCGCGCTGTCGTTCGCTTCACCACTGCCTTCACTGCAGGCGCTGAGCGTCAGCAGGCCGCCGAGGGTCAGCAGCAGGGAAGAAGCGATACGAGAAAGGCGCGCCGGACGTGAGTTCAGTCTCGACATGGGAATCTACCGTTGCAGAAGGAGTTGCACGGCATCCTAGAGAGACTGCGCATTATCGATAAGTCCCATCAGACACACTGCTTTGATGCTGAAATTGCACCAATTGTGTAGATGGCATGGTTTCCACGTGATGCGCTTGAGCGATTGGCCCTGTTCAGGTCGTGACAGGGTTGTCACAAGACAGGTGGCTGAATGTCACTGAACACTGCCTCAACGCAAAAACCCCGCGGCAGATGCCAACGGGGTTTGTTGTCGAACATGTCACTTGTGTCTATTGCCGCTCATCTCATGGCGCAGACATCACGGCATGGCTGGCATGCCGCTTGAGTCGAACTTACTGCTTCTCGCCGAAGTACTTGGTATGGATGGTGTCGTAGGTGCCATCGGCCTTCAGTTCGGCCAGGGCACCGTTGATCTGCTCGGCCAGGTCCTTGTCACGCTTGCGCATGGCGATACCGAAGCCGTCGCCGAAGTACTTCTTGGGCTCGGTGACCACTTCACCCACGGCCTTGTAGTTGCCGTTGCCGCCGTCGATCAGGGTGGACTTGCCTACCGGGAAATCGAGGAAGGCGATATCGAGGCGACCCGCGTCCATGTCCAGCACCAGGTCATCGGCGGTGGTGTAGCGTTTGACCTCGGCATTCTTGCCATAGAGATCAGTGACGTAGTTGTCCTGCAGGGTACCGCGCTGCACGCCGATGGCCTTGCCGGCCAGGGCCTCGGTGGAGGTGGCGCTCAGCTCGCTGTCGGACGGGGCGAACCAGGCGGAGGGCGGAGTGATGTAGGTGTCGGAGAACAGCACCTTCTCGCGGCGTTCCTCATTGATGGTCATCGAGGACATGATGGCGTCGTACTTGCGCGCCATCAGGCCGGGAATGATGCCGTCCCACGCCTGGATGACCCACTCGCAGTCGCGGTTGATCTTCGCGCAGATGGCATTGCCCAGTTCGATATCGAAACCGGTCAGCTCACCGTCGGGTGTCTTGTACTCCATCGGCTCGTAGGGCACGTCGACGCCGATGCGCAGCGATTCGGCCGCCTGAGCGCCACCGGCCATCAATGCTGCACCCAGCAGGGAGATTCCCAGAAGCTTCTTCATGTCAGTCCCATCCATCATTGTTGTTGGTCATACTGGCTGATCAGTGGCATCAGACACTCCCTCCTGAACACCAGTCGTCTGAGTCGGGAACATAAGGGGGTGTGTCATGCCAGTGGCTCCACACTAGCCCAGACCGAGGCTGTGGTGAAGAGGGTCAATGGACTAATTCAAACGGTCGTTAAACGAGATGAATTCCTGCCGTTATATCCTGATATGAAAAAAGCGCCCTCCAAAGGGCGCTTTTGACGTTCAGCTTAATGGTTTCAAGTGTGCCAGCAGGCGTTTCTCCAATTGCCGGAATATGGCAATGATGGTGAAGGTCAGACACAGGTAGATGGCGGCGACGAACAGGAAGGCCTCGAAGGGCGCATAGAAGCGCGCGTAGATGTCGCGTGCGGCGCCGGTGAGGTCCAGCAGCGTCACCACACTGCAGATGGCACTGGCATGCAGCATGAAGATGACTTCATTGCCGTAGGCCGGCAGTGCCCGACGGAAGGCACTGGGCAGAATGATGCGACGCATCATCTTGCCGCGTGACATGCCGTAGGCGCGGGCGGCTTCCATCTCGCCCTTGGGGGTCGACTGGATGGCACCGTGGAAGATCTCGGTGGTGTAGGCTGCGGTATTGAGCACGAAGGCCAGCAACGCCGGCACGAAGGGATCACGGAAGTAATCCCATAGCCAGGTCTCCTGGATACTGGGCACATGCACGCTGGTCACGCCCAGCGAGATGTCGAAGCCGTCGAAGAACACTACGCCGTAGTAGATCAGATAGAGCTGGATCAGCAGCGGCGTGCCACGGAAGACATAGGTGTAGAGATAGACCGGCATCTTCACCCAGCGACGGCGCGAACCGCGCATGATCGCCAGCGGTACGGCCAGTATCAGGCCGATGAGCAGCGCCAGACACACCAGCTGTACGGTGGTGACCAGCCCTTCCCAATAGTGCCAGAGAGTGGTCGCGGTGAAGATGTAGTTGTCGCTCAGCGCATCCTCGAGCATCCGGCCCAGCTGGGCGATGATGCCTGAGGAGCCTGCCTCATTCAGTTGTTCCATGCGCTAGCCTCCCCGAATCCGGCGTTATAGCGCTTCTTGAGACGTGCCAGTCCCCACTCGGACACGGTGGCGATCAGCAGATAGCCCGCTGCGACCGGCAACAGAAAGGTGAAGGGCTCGTGGGTCGCCTTGGCGGCCTCACTGGCGACACGCACCATGTCGACCAGCCCGATCACCGACACCAGGGCGGTGGTCTTGAGCAGTACCATCCAGTTGTTGCCCAGCCCCGGCAGGGCGTGGCGCATCATCAGCGGGAAGCGAATGCGCTTGAAGACCTTCCAGTCGTTCATGCCATAGGCACGCCCGGCTTCGATCTGACCGGCATCCACCGCCATGAAGGCGCCGCGGAAGGTTTCGCCCATGTAGGCACCGAAGATGAAGCCGATGGTGACGACGCCGGCAGTGAACTCATCGACATTGACGAAGACGTCGATGTCGTAGCTGTCGTACAGCCAGTCGGTGACCATGTTGATGCCGATCTGGCCACCGAAGAACAGCAGCAGCATCAGCACGATGTCCGGAACGCCGCGGATGATGGTGGTGTAGAGCGTCGCGAGCCAGCGCAGAGGTGTGGAGCGCGACATCTTGGCCGTCGCCGTCAATAACCCCAGCGCGATGGCCAGCAGCTGGGCCAGCACGGCCAGCTGCACCGTGACCCAGGCACCTTCCAGCAGGCTGGGCCCGTAGCCTTGTAGGTCAATCATGGGAAATCTCCCGTGAAGCGCCGAATAACCCGTTCAGCGGCTTACTGGTGGTTGTCGGACGCGGTGGCGGCGCTGGCGAAGTACTTGTCGTTGAGACGCTTGAGCGTGCCATCGGCCTTGAGCGCTTCCAGGGCACCATCGATGGCCTTCTTGAGCTCGCGGTCGCGCTTCTTCATGGCGATGCCGAAGCCGTCGCCGAAGTATTTCTTCGGCTCGCTGATGGCGCTGCCGGTGTTGACGAAGTTGCCATCATTGGCGTTGACCAGGGTGTCCTGACCGACCGGCAGGTCCAGGAAGGCGACATCGACGCGGCCGCTGTCCATGTCCAGCACCAGGTCATCGAGCTTGGTGTAGCGGCGCACTTCTGCCTTGCGGCCGTAGAGGTCGGTGACGTAGTGATCCTGCAGGTTGCCGCGCTGGACACCGATCACCTTGCCCTTGAGGGCCTCTGCATCGAGGTTGTTCGCGCCGGCCAGCGGGCTATCCGCCTTGACGAACCAGCCGGACGGCGGCGTGAAGTAGGGCTCGGAGAACAGCACCTGACGCTCACGCTCCGGATTGATGGTCAGCGCCGACATGATGACGTCGTACTTGCGCGCCATCAGGCCCGGGATGATGCCGTCGAAGTCCTGCTCGGTCCATTCGCAGTGAGTGGCGAGCTGGGCGCAGATGGCGTTGCCCAGTTCGATCTCGAAGCCGGTCAGCTCACCGCTGGGCAGCTTGTAGCCGAAGGGCGCGTAGGGCACGTCGATGCCCAGGCGCAGCGGGTCCGGCACATCGGCCGCCTGGGCGGCGCTGGTGGCAATGGCGAAGCTGGAGAGACCGAGGGTGAGACCCAGCAGGGCACGTGTCGCGAACTGTTTCATTGCTTGTCATTCCTGAAGTCTTGGACACCTCGAGGCTTGCCATTGGCGTGGCGCTCGCGGTGCTGAATCATGTGCCGGTCACGGGATCACCGTGCCGGATCTGCCACAGGCCGAGCGGTTGGCTCAGCGATGGGCCAAGAGATATTCAACAGTACTGGTGATCAGGGCTGCTGATCAGGGCGCTTTCTCAGTACTTGGGCGCCAGGAACTGCTTGAGGCGCTCCGACTGGGGATTGCCCAGCACGTCTTCCGGCTTGCCAGCCTCCTCGACCAGTCCCTGGTGCAGGTAGACCACCTGGCTCGAGACATCCCGCGCGAAGCTCATCTCGTGGGTCACCACCACCATGGTGCGGCCTTCCTCGGCCAGGTCACGCATGACCTTGAGCACGTCACCGACCAGTTCCGGGTCGAGGGCCGAGGTCGGCTCGTCGAACAGCATCACCTCCGGCTCCATCGCCAGCGCGCGTGCGATGGCGCCGCGCTGCTGCTGGCCACCGGACATCTGCGCCGGATAGTAGTCGGCGCGCTCGAGAAGGCCGACGCGGTCCAGCAGGCTGCGTGCGTGGGCGATGGCTTCCTTCTTCGGCTTGCCGAGCACGTGGATCGGCGCCTCGATGACATTTTCCAGCAGCGTCATGTGCGACCACAGATTGAAGCCCTGGAAGACCATCGACAGGCGCGCGCGCATGCGCTCGACCTGACGCCAGTTCATCGGTTCACGGCCACGGCGGCTTTCCTTGAAGCCGATCTGCTCGCCATGCACGAAGATGTCGCCACCGTCCGGCTGCTCCAGCAGGTTCATGCAGCGCAGAAAGGTGCTCTTGCCGGAACCGGACGCACCGATCAGGGTGATGACATCTCCCTTGTGTGCTTGCAGCGACAAGCCCTTGAGCACCTGATTGGTGCCGAAGGACTTGGTGATGTTGCGGACCTCGAGAGGCAGCGCGTCGCTGCTCGGGCTCTCGGCCACGGAAGATCTCATGGTCATGCAGTTACTCCAATCCGGACGTTGCCAGCCCTGGGGGCAATGACACGCCACGAGTCCGCCGCGGGGCGGTCGGGCTCGGGATACAGGTTCGTTGCCGACATGGCACGGCTGCCTGGCACTGCCTTCGCTGCCACTCGCTGACTTGCGCGACGCAGACGTGGTGAGGCGGCAAGGCGTGGCACGGGAGGAGTGGCGGAGAATGCCGTCAGGGGCATGGCCAGTTCCTCACGATCAGTCCGATTGATCGTCGTTCTCGCTGCCAGTGACCGTCTACAACAGGCCAAGAATGCCTGTGCTTGCATGTCGTGGACGGGAAAGGGGGCCGATTCTACCAGCTCAACGCAGGGTTCACCGCTATCTGGCGTGGAGGAATGTTACGACTTTGGTGGAGCGTGCAAGGACGCACGTGGATGCCGTCCGGCAGTGGGGGAGGAGTCTTCATGATCAAGGTCGCCTGTTGTCGTTGTAGTCAAGGCTTTCATCAGTGCAATCGCGCCGTCGTGCTGCGCCCTGCGGGGAGTGGGCGGGCAGAACGCCGGCGCTTGTTGTTCAGTGTCTGGGGACTCAGTCTGTCGGTGTCGAACTCTCGGCCAGCAGCAGGGCGGCGCGGGCGCCTATCTCCACCTTCGCGTTGGGGAAGACCACCCGAAGTGGCGTATCGCCGATGATGCAGGGGCCAGCAGCGGCGTCTTCGGCCACCACGCTGCCGGGGGCGAAGGCGGTGAAGTTGGCGACATCCTCGCTGAAGCACAGCGTGAAGTCGGCTGACTGACGCATCAATTCCACTTCCACCATGAAGTAGTCGATGGCCTCCGGGTCCGCTTCGGCGGGCGCCGTGCCGGTCGCCAGTGCCGCGAGCAGGGCTTTCATCGGTGCGAGCGCCGCCATGTCGTTGGCGCCGAACGGGCGTACCTGGCCGAGCTCCAGCGTGAAGGCGTCGGCATCATGGTAGTGGCGCGAATAGTGCGAGAAGGTCCAGCTGTGCTGATGCTGGTGCAGCACGGCCTGGATGCCGGCGGCGCTCAATATCGGCCACTGCGCTGCGCTGATGGCATCGCCATCACTGAAGGGCACCACCGCGAAGCGCGGATAGAGGCTGTCGCGGATGGCGGTGTGCATGTCGTAGTGCAGACGGCGCGTGCCCTCGGTCAGCGGGAAGCGAGCATAGAAGGTGTCCACGGCCGCCATCAGCTGACGCGCGCGCGCCGGCTCATCATCCGACGGGCAGTCGTTGCCTGTGACGCTTGCCTCGGCGCGCTTGAACAGCCGATTGAGATTGGTGGTGATGAAGCGCTCGCCACTGCGGATGGCGGGCAGGTTGCCCAGAATCAGCAGCAGTGGAGCCCCGATGATCAGATGACCGCTCTCCAGGCCTGCGATCAGTTCACCGAGCAGTTCGATGGGGGCGGTCTCGTTGCCGTGGATGCCAGCGGAGATCACGCACGGGCGCGCCTTGGGCCCCATGACGTCGGGGGTGATCTCCAGCACGCCGGACGCGACGATCTCATAGCGGCCGCCGGGAATACGGCCCATGCCACGTGCGCTGGCGTGGCCTTCGAGTGTCAGGTCTAGCCAGTCGGCAATCACGAGGCAGTCGGCTCCTGGCGAACATTGGTGGATTCGAAGATCTTGTCGGCGCTGGCCGCCACGAAGCCCTGATACAGCTCGCCATTGGCGTCGGGATAGCGGCGCGCGAATTCGTAGTAGCAGGTGGAGATTTCATGCTCCTCGCCACCGGCGAAGGTGAAGGTCTGGCGGTCGGCAAGGGTGGAGGCCTGCTCCAGCAGCACCTCGGGCGAGCCCTTGATGCGTCCTCCGGCCGGATTGATGCCAAGGCCAAGCGCCTCGACACGCGTCAGCACCTTGTCGAGCGTGTCGTGATGGCTGAGCGCGTTGACGCTGATGGTGAAGTGGTTGGCGCGCAGGCCGATGATCGACAGCCAGGCGGCATATTCGCTCTCTTCCATCAGACGCTGATACTGCTCGAAGCTGGGCGCTTTCCACAGGCGGCCCGACCACAGCACGGAGGGCTGGGTGACGGCATCCGGCGAGATCTGGCTGACCAGGCCATCGATGATCGCCTGGGCGCGCTCGGACAGCTCGTGGCATTTCAGCTCGGAGAGGAAGACGCGCGGCATGTCGGAAGATGGCGGTAGATAGCCGAAGGCGCGCAGTTTCTTCTCGCGGAAATCATAGGGTGCGAAGCGGGTATAGCCCAGCGCCAGCAGGTGAGGCTCCAGCGCGCTCAGGGTGATGGGCCCGCGATCGAAGGTGCGAAAGGCGACGTGGTCGTTGACGATGGTCTCGCCGTCAGCGATGAAGGCATCCTGGATCTTTTGGGCCTGGGGCGTCATGGCGACGTAGTCATCCCACAGGGCGCTGAAGAACTGCTGGATATCCATGGCACGGGCTCCCTCTGAACTGAGTAGCCCAGTGCAGCGAGGCGGCACTGGCACTGGGCGACAGCATCAAACGATTGGCATCAGGGTGGCGAACTCGGCGAGGCGCTACCCCGGAAGATTGTCAGCTCACCATTGGCGAGCCGCGCGCGCGTGACAAGATGCGAGGTCGGTTGGATGAAAGCGGCTGTCCGCACCATATAAACGCCACGCGCCGGTTTAGACCTTGGTTCCAGGCCTTGGGCTTTGGCTCTTGGCTACGGGGCTCGGAATCGGGGGCGGCCTGTGACCTCAAGCAACCACGACTCGCGCGAAGGCTTTTGATGTCAGCGTTCGGTGTCAGCTATCGGTGTTGTCAGGAGAAGGGCAGGCATCGCCCTGCTCGACCTTGATCAGCGCGTCGGTGGCGAAGCCCAGCTCGGCGGCCTGATCGACCAGCGCCTGATAGGTGACGTCATCCAGCTGTGGCTCACGCGCCAGTATCCACAGGTAGTCGCGATCGGCACCGGCCACCAGCGACCACTGATAGTCCTCATCCAGCGCCAGCACGTTGTAGCCGCCATAGAAGGGGCCGAAGAAGCTGACCTTGAGGGCCGCCGTCTCGCTGCCCCGGGTGAAGTAGGCGCGACCTTCGGCCTGACTCCATTCCCCTTGCTCGGCGTTGTAGCCGCGATTGATGACGCGCACGCCGCCGTCCTCGCGGGGCGAGTAATCGGCGCTGACACAGCTGAGGCCCTCCTCGAAGCTGTTGGGGAGGCGGGCGATCTCGTGCCATTCACCGTAGTAACGTTCGAGCTCGAAGCCCTCGACGGGCTGGGTGCCGGAGGGAACTCCGGCGCAGCCGCCGAGAAGGCCGAGGCAGCCGAGAGAGAAGGCTAGATGCGGCAAGCGTGTCATTGGCAGGCTCCATGCGCCAGTACGCCCCATTGATGAGTCGTGGGGTGTCCTGGCGTGATGCGGGTCATGAGAAGAAGGATGAAACGTCATCCTTGTCTCATTGGGGCGTCTGCCGCTGTCTCAAGAGGGAGGGTGGCGCGGTGAGATGCTTTAGGCGTCGAGCCTCACAGTACCAGACGCAGCGGATTGCCGGTGACGACGACGCCACGTCCGCGTTGCTTGGCCTCGTACATGGCGCTGTCGGCGCGTGCGATGACCGTTTCCGGCGTGGCGCCCGAGAAGGGGAACAGGCTGATGCCGATGCTGGCGCTGACGGCGATGATCAGCGGCTCGCCATCCACTTCCAGCGTGATGGGACGGCTGATGGCGTCGATCAGACGTTCCGCCAGCTGCTCCGGGCCCTTGCGGCCGTTGCCCTCACGGCTGATCAGCACCAGAAATTCATCGCCGCCCAGGCGACCGACGATATCGTTGCCGCGCAGGGTGTTGCCCAGGCGCTCGCCGGTGATGCGCAGCACCTCATCGCCGATGGCATGGCCGTGGCGGTCATTGACGGGCTTGAAGCCATCGAGGTCGATGAACAGTGCGGCCTGCACCGTGCCGGGGGTCTGAATGTCGAGTATCTGGTCGAGGCGTGTCAGCAGGGCGCGCCGGTTGAGCAGCCCGGTGAGTGAGTCGCACATCGCATGGTCGCGCAAATCGTCCCGCTCGCCGGTGATATGACATTCATGCAGGAAGAGTTGCCGGCTCTGGCGCTCGCGCGAGTAGGCGCTCATGCCCGCCAGCAGATTGGCGGCCATCATGAAGAACGCCTCGTTGGCTTCCACCAGTACATCGGAGCCATGGTGCATCACCGCGCAGCTGGCAGTGCAGCCCATCCATATCAGCAGTCCGCAAGCCATGGCATAGATGAACTGCAGCCCCAGCAGGGTATAGGTCCAGAAGACCACCAGCATCAGGGTGACGAAATAGACCGGGAAGACACCGTGTTCGTCATCATGATGCCCTGCGGCGTGTTCGTGCCCCACGTGGAACATCGCCAGCGTCCCCAATGCTGCCGCCAGCGAGGCCAGGGACAGGAAGCCGTTGACGTGATGTCTGAAGCGCGGGAGGCGTGACAGCAGGAACAGGCCCAACACGCTGACCAGAATACTGGCGCGCAGCAGCAGGAAGGCCTCGTAGTGCTCGTCCATGCTGATCTCGATCAGTGCATAGGAGGCGAACAGCAGACAGCTCAGCGGGATGGTGATCCGGCTGAGCTTGTGTGAGGTCTCGATCTGTCGACGACGATAACGTCGTTCCAGGGTGTCATCCGCAAAGCAGAGTGTCATGGGATTCATGGGGCGATACCTGAGTTACCAGACTCTCAGGATGCCACTGCCTTGCGTGGTATGCCCTGGAGGAACCGCCGCAACCTTTGCCTGCGGTTCAACGCTATTTCAGGCACTCGACAGCATGCGGGCTGTCGTGCTCACGATTCGGGGAGGTCGGCACTGGCCAGCTGGCGCGCCGTGACGCGCAGCGCGGATTCCACCATGTCGTAGTCCACATAGCAGCCCTGCAGGTGGCGGCGACCGGTCGTCGGGTCGAAGGACTTGCGACCGTGCATCACGCGGCGGTTGTCGAAGGCCACCATCTGGCCGGCTTCCAGCTTGAGATGCAGGCGGAAGGCCGGTTCGCGCAGGATGCTCCAATACTGACGATAGGCGCTGTACCAAGCCTGCATCTGTTCCAACGGCAGGCGCAGGCTGTCGCGGATCCAGTTGTTGAAGCGCACCTCGATGACCTTGTCGTTGGCATCCAGATGGATCACCGGCTCGCGCACTACCAGGTCCGTATTTTCGTCGGCAAAGCGGAAGTCCACCGGGGTCTCGGCCAGCAGCCTGAAGGCCTGCGGGTCCCGCTCACGCAGGGCCTCGGCGACCGCCATGCCATCTCCGAAGATGGAGTCTCCGCCTTCGGCCTCGTTGGCCAGGCAGTAGAGCATCTGGATGTCCGGCGGCTGACGCCAGTTGGGCAGGTCGGTGTGCAGCTCCAGCGCGATCGGCGTGTAGGCGGCGTTGTTGGGCGCCTGCTTGGAGAAGACCTCGAAACGGCCACCGAAGTTGGTCGCGCGGATCGGGCCGATGGTCGCGGCCACCTGGTCGATCTCGCCGCCTGCCGTCGGGCCGGCATCCAGAATCGCGAAGCCATCGCGGCACAGCGCTTCCAGCCAGCCCAGGCGCGCCTGCCCACCGGCCATGTAGTCGGCAAAGGCGGTGATGTGGGGCTTGTGGTCCTGCTGCCAGGCCTGGCTTGCGGGAACTGGCGTGGCGGGCGGTGCATCACTCGGGCGACGTTGCAGCAACCAGCCGGCATCGAAGCGGCTGGTGTGGCCGTCTTGCCAGACGACGACGAGATTGCCTTGCTCGACATGCATCTGGTGCACCGTCAGGGCCGCATCATCCATCAGCATGAAGGTGCGCTCGAAGGTCTGCGGGTGACGGCAGAGATCGCAGACGCAGTGGTCGCGCAGCCAGATCAGCGGCAGTCGGGTCTGCTCACCGCTGGCCCAGGCCAGTGACGCCAGGGTCTCGTCGTGGTCTGCCTTCACCAGTGGCGCGCCCTCGTGATGGGGCAGGTATTCCTTCATGTCCCACTGATGGCGTGCCTGTGGCGCTTCAGTGTCTTGGGTGTCAGGGGCAGATGCGATGAGAGTCTCCATGGGCGCCGTCCTATGTCGTGTGAGCAGTAGCAGGTGAGCCGTCGCGTGTCGCGTGGCTGAGTCGTATGCCTGAGCCGTGTCGCTGAGCCGTGACCCGAGAATGAGACCATTGTCCCCCTCGTCATCACGGCTGGCCAACGCGAAATATGACGGCCATGACTTAGCTGAGCTAATGTGTGCCGATTGACCTTCATGCTCTGATGCGAGATAGCCATGCACGAACCTTCCCCCACGACGCCGAATGCCTTGCCGCGCCCCCTGCCGCCGCTGGCCTGGTTGCAGGCGTTCGAAGCCGCTGCGCGCCTGATGAGCTTCACGCGTGCCGCCGATGAGCTGAGCGTCACCCAGTCGGCCATTAGCCAGCGGATTCGCCAGCTGGAGGACCGCCTTGGTCAGCCATTGTTCGTGCGTCACGCCCGCAGCCTCAATCTGACGCCGGCCGGTCAGGCCTGGTTGCCTGCGCTGCAGGATGGCTTCCAGCGTCTGCAGGAGGGCACGCTGGAAGTCTTCGGCCCCTCGCGCGCCGCGCCGGTCAGCCTGCGGGCGACCCCGATGAGCCAGCAGGCCTGGCTGTTGCCGCGGCTGGCGAACTTCCACCGTGACCAGCCCGAGATCGCGTTGCGTCTGGTCAGTGCCTTCTGGCAGAGCGATTTCGATGGCGAACAGGTGGATATCGAGCTGCGCTATGGCCTGGGCGACTGGCCGCAGGTGGAGGCGATCCAGGTGGGGGCAGGGCAGGAGAGAATGGCCGTCGTGGCGAGTCCGGCGCTGAGCGCGCAGCTGACTTCGGCGGCGGACCTGGCCGGCATGACGCTGCTGCATGCCGCAGGCTTCGCGGTGGGCTGGCGGCGTTGGCTGGTGGCGGCAGATCAATTGGGGCTGGAGAAGACGACCTCTACCATCAGCTGTGACACCCAGGTGATGACGCTGGAAATGGCGCGTCTCGGCATGGGGGTGGCACTGGTGCATGAAGGCCATTTCCGGCAATGGCTGGCATCCGGCAATGGCGGGCTGGAACAGGTCTTCGCGCTGACGATCCCCGCCGAGCAGAACTTCTGGCTGGTGCGCTCCAATCAGCGCCCGATGCGGCCCACCGCACAGCGTGTCTGGGATTATCTGTTGGCGGAGCCACAGTGAGCGATGCAGGCGACGTTTTACGCCACTGCTGATCGAGTCTGCGTGTCTGCTGACGCGCCTTGAATAGTATACCGTTAGCTTGAGGTGAGGCCCGGCGCGGTAAGCGGCTGCTATCTCTTCTCTCGCTCTTTCCTCGGCTGGCTGGCGCCTTGACTGCCTGGTGCCTCGTCTGTCTGGCGTAGTCAGTCGGAAGGCGGTGGGCAACGTGCCAATGGCGACTGCTGGAAGAAGCGTTCCAGCAGGGCATACAGCGCCGGATAGGCCGCGTTGAGCTCATCCGGAGCAGTAAAGAAATACTCGCAGCAGACGGCGAAACACTCGGCGGGGTGGCTGGCGGCGTAGTCATCGATGGGCGTCGGCTCACCACGTGACAGGCGCGCGTTCAGGTCATCCCACACGGCAGTGAAGGTGGCGTGCCACTCCGCCGCACTGATATGACGCGGCAGGGGCGGAAAGCCATCGGCATCGGTGGCATTGGCCATGTCGAGCTTGTGGGCGAATTCATGGATCACCACGTTGAAGCCGCTCCAGTCACCGCTGGCGGCCAGGTCTTGCTGGGTGACCACCACCGGCCCCTGATACCAGGTCTCGCCGGCGCGGGTGTCTTCGAAGACATGCACCACACCGGCGTCATCCATCTCTTCCACCTCGCACCGCACGGCCTGCAGCGGCAGCATGATCTCGTGCACGCGAGCGCCGGCGTCCTGCCAGCGCTCGGTATGCGTCCAGCCGTTGAGCAGCAGCATCGCCTGGGCAGACAGCGCCAGCGCCTCGAGCTGTGAGAGCGGCTCGGCGCTGGTCAGCTTCCAGTCGCTCAGCTGATGGCGGGCGCGCCGTTCAAGACGCGCCAGTGCCTCGGCGTCGAGTCCATCGAGGATCGGCAAGCGCTCGCGGACTGCCTGCCACGCGTCATCCTGCGCTGTCTCGCCAGCGTGGGAAGCGGCCGAGGCAATGCAGGCGTCGGGGGCTGATGTATCACGGCCATGACGACTGGAGCGCTGCCACAGCCGTTGCCACCAGTGTGACATCGCTTCAGTCCTGACGGCTGCCGGACTTCCACGACCAGTCACGCAGACGCAGCTCGAAGAGGTCCTTGCGGCGATCCTTCAGGTTGGTCACCGAGCCTTCGCTGCGCACCACCTTGAGACGCTCCAGGTCGAGATCCGAGAACATGATCATCTCGGTGTTCGGCGTGGTCTCGGCCATCACCGCGTCATGCGGGAAGGAGAAGTCCGACGGCGAGAACACCGCTGACTGGGCGTACTGGATGTCGAGGCTCTCGATGGACGGCAGGTTGCCGACGCTGCCGCAGACCACCACGTAGCATTCGTTCTCGATGGCACGCGCCTGGGCGCAGTTGCGCACGCGCAGGTAGCTGTTCTTGGTGTCGGTCCAGAACGGCACCATCAGGATGTCCATGTCCTGATCGGCCAGCAGGCGCGACAGTTCCGGGAACTCAACGTCGTAGCAGATCAGCATGCCGATGCGTCCGGCGTCGGTCTCGAACACGGCCAGCTCGTCACCGCCCTTGATGATCCAGTCGCGGCGCTCCTGCGGCGTGATGTGCAGCTTGGCCTGACGGTCGATCTCGCCATCGCGGTGACACAGGTAGGTGACGTTGTAGAGCTCGTTGTCGTCACCGATCTCGACCATGGAGCCGGCCACGATGTTGATGTTGTAGGCCACCGCCATGCGCGAGATTTCCTGCTTGAAGCGCTCGGTGAAGCCGGCGAGGTAGCGAATGCAGCGTACCGGATCGCTCTGGTCTTCCAAAAGGCCGATCAACGGCGTGTTGAACAGCTCCGGAAAGACGGCGAAGTCACTCTGGTAATCCGACAGGGCGTCGACGTAGTACTCGACCTGCTGCAGCACGGATTCGACACTGTCGAACTTGCGCATCTGCCACTGTACGGCGCCGACGCGAATCATCGTCTTGCGGCTTTCCAGCACGCGCTCGGCGGGCTCGAACAGGATGTTGCTCCACTCCAGCAGCGTGGCGTAGCCCTGGGAATCCTCGTCTTCCGGCAGGTACTGGCGCAGCAGGCGCTTGACCAGGAAGCCGTTGGCCAGCTGGAACGACAGGATGGGATCATGGATCTCGCGACGCTCCACCTTGTCGATGTACTCGGAGGGCGAGAGCTCGGCGGCGTATTCGTGGTACTGGGGAATGCGCCCGCCGGCCAGAATCGAGCGCAGATTCATCGAGCGGCACAGGTCCTTGCGCGCCTCGTACAGGCGGCGACCGAGGCGATAGCCGCGGTAGTCGACGTCGATCAGCACATCCAGACCGTAAAGCGCATCACCATCCTCCTTGTTGAGGATGATCTCGCGCTGGCCGATCAGGTCGTCGTACTTGTGCGGGTTGGAGAAGGCGTCGTAATCCACCAGCGCCGTCAGGGCGACACCCACCAGCCTCTCGCCATCCTCGATCACGATCTGGCCATCGGGGAATTCGGCGATCAGGCGGTTGATGGTGTGCTCAGGCCAGGCGCCACCGATGTCGTCGTAGATGCCGTCCATCAGGCGCTTGAGCTGGGGGTAATCTGACTCCTGCAGGTTGCGCAGGTTCAGGTGCAGGTCTTCGACGGACATCGAGACTCCTTGGAAAAATGAAAGAGGGGATCAGGGCAGGGAGTGGCTGGCGCGAAACTGACAGGCCCCATTATTCGCGCTGTCGAGGCCGGGTGTCATCAATATCCTTTGGTCAATGACCGGCCCTGGTCACGCAACCCTCATCAATGGGTCCAACCTCGCGTCACTGCAAGGGTGAGCGAGCCTTCGCGACTTGAGTGGCGCTCGGTGCGATATTGAACGAATGCTCATTTTGCTTGCATTTGCGCGGCACAACGTCCAAAACATTGCCAGGGGCAGGAGCGCACAGCGAAGTCATGCCGTTCACATCAAGCCTCACTGACACCAGGCCTCAATGACGTCAGGCCTCAATCACAACAAAGGAAACCCGCATGACCCCAGTCCTCTATGAATTGCGTGGCCGTGATGACCGCCTGCGTTTCTCGCCGTTCTGCTGGCGCGCGCGTCTGGCACTCGCCCACAAGGGTATCGAGGCAGAACTCGTGCCGATGCTGTTCACCGACAAGAGCCCGATCGACTTCTGTGATTCCACCACGGTGCCGGTACTCAAGGATGCGCACGGCGTGGCGATGGACAGTTATGACATCTTCAAGCATCTGGACGCGCATTATCCGAACGCCGGCAATGGCCCGCTGATCGGTGATGCCCAGGCGCAGGCGCGTCTGAATTTCGTCAAGGTCTATGCCGAGCAGGTCATGGCCGTCGGTTTCTTCCGCCTGGTGGCGCTGGATCTGGTGCAGGCCATTCACCCGGATGACCGCGAGTACTTCCAGAGCGCGCGTGAAGCCCGCTTCGGCATGTCTTTCGAGGAGTTCCATAACGTCGAGATCGCGCGCGGCATTCTCGACAGCGCCTTCAAGCCGCTGCGTGGCCTGCTCGCCAATCAGCCCTTCATGGATGGTGATGCTCCGGCGGCGGCGGATTACCTGATCTTCGGTTTCTTCATCTGGGCCCATATCGTCTCTGACACCTCGCCCTTCGGCGAGACGGAAGACCCCAGTGATCCGCTGGTGCAGTGGCGCGAGCGCATGATGGATCTCTACGACGGCATGGCGCGCAAGGCGCCACGTGCCAGCGAGATTGCGCAGTAATCTCGCATCGCAGATGACCTTTCTCATGGCCCGAACGCTGAAGGGCGTTCGGGCCATGTCGTCTCGTTCCAGACAAGGAGCTCATGATGATCGATCTGTATTACTGGACCACGCCCAACGGCCACAAGATCACGATCTTTCTGGAGGAAGCCGGACTCGAGTATCGCCTCATTCCGGTGAACATCAGCAAGGGTGAGCAGTTCGCGCCGGAGTTTCTGGCCATCTCGCCCAACAATCGCATGCCGGCGATCGTCGATCATGCACCAGCCGATGGCGGTAAGCCGATCTCGGTGTTCGAGTCCGGTGCGATTCTGGAGTATCTGGCCGACAAGACTGGCAAGTTTCTGCCGCGCGAGACGCGCGCGCGCAATGACGTGCTGCAGTGGTTGCATTGGCAGATGGGCGGCCTGGGGCCGATGCTGGGCCAGGTGCATCACTTCAAGCACTACGCGCCAGAGCCGGTGAAGTACGCCATCGAGCGCTATCACAGGGAAGGCGAGCGCCTCTACGGCGTGCTTGAGCGCCAGCTTGCGGGGCGTGACTTCGTGGCGGGGGACGAGATGAGCATCGCCGACATGGCCATCTGGCC
This sequence comes from Cobetia sp. LC6, assembly GCF_030264805.1. Classification (NCBI taxonomy): domain Bacteria; kingdom Pseudomonadati; phylum Pseudomonadota; class Gammaproteobacteria; order Oceanospirillales; family Halomonadaceae; genus Cobetia; species Cobetia sp. LC6. The sequence goes on from NZ_JASSPL010000012.1 coordinate 50,255, forward strand.
GTGGCTGAAGGCCGAGAAGCAGGAGATCGATCTGACGCGCTTCCCGACGGTCGCCGCCTATCGTGCCCGCATCGCCGAGCGTGATGGCGTCAAGCGGGCAATGGCGCGTATCGATGACATCAATCCGGCCGCCAATGTGGCGATGGATGAGGAGGCGCGCCGTCATCTGTTCGGCCAGCAATCCTGACGGGCAGTCAGTGCTGCCGTGAAGCTGTGAAATCGTGGAGCTGAAAAACGTGAAGCAACCGCTGAACGGCCTGCAGAGTTGTCAGGCCGACAGGTCAGCGGGTCCAGTCCGTCGGCACACGACGGCGGATATGGTCGAGCAGGGCACCGAGCTTGCGCGGCGGGTGCCCGAAGGGATAGTGCAGGCTGACCGGAATCGACGGCCCCTTCCACTCGGGCAGGCAGGCCTCGAACTGTCCCGGGTGCGCCTTCGCCCGAGTGCGCACGTGATAGTCCGGTAGCAGGCCGATACCGGCGCCATGCGCGATGTGGTCGGCGTGCACCACCACGTTGTCGACCGTGAAGCGTGACGGTGGCAGGCTCAGGCGATACTCGCCTTCCTCGGGGTGGTTGAGCACCAGATTGGGGTGATGGCGGTCGATCAGGTTGACCCAGTCATGGGAGGTCAGCTCGCTGGGATGCTGCGGATGGCCATGCTGGCGCAGATAGCTGGGGTGGGCATAGAGATGTTGCTGCTGCTGACCCAGGATCTCCTCGCGCAGCCCGGTGTCCTTGGCCGGCCCTTCCCACAGCCACAGCATCACCTGGTCGTCATCACGCGACGGCGGCAGGTGGTTGGCGGTCAGGGTCAGGCGGATGCCCGGATACTCTTCGATGAAGTCGGTCAGCACATGATTGAACCAGCCACGCAGGAAGTGCGGATGCGCGCTGACGGTGATATCACCGCTGATCTCCTCGCGCAGTTCATCCAGCGCGATCTGCGAGCGCTCGCCCAGCGACAGCATCTGCTGGCAGTACTGATAGAACAGCGTGCCGGCCTCGGTGGGAATCAGGCGGTTGGCCTGACGATGCAGCAGTGGCTGGCCGAGTTGATGTTCGAGATGACTGATCCGGCGGCTGAGCGTGGACTTGGAGATACCGAGATGCTCGGCTCCTGCGCCCAGATTGCCGTAGCGCATGATGGCATCGAAGGCACTGAGGCCCTGAAATTCGTCAAGTACTGGAGGCATGACTTGGTGGCACCCGCCGCTGTTGTCTGCCGTTGAAGCGGCAAATGGCGTGAAAGAAAGCATGAAAGCAGGAATCGCGTCGTTGCTGGGGTGTGGGGCCAGCGTCTCCCTGCCATTTTGGCCAGCATTGTAGCCGATCTGGCCGAGAGAATGGCATACATGTGAGTGATTCGCGTTTGCCTGTAGCCGGATGCTGCGAAATACCCGCCATCTGGCGGCTGTCGCTGGCGTTCGACAAACAGGGTTGACGGTTTCCGCGCCCTGCGCGGCAATTGCGCCCACATGAGATGCACATGGCGAGCGAGCGCGGCATCATGGCGAGATCAATGCGCAGCAGGCCTCGTCGCTGCGTGTCACTGTTCAAGGACCCTGTAGATGTCATTCGCTACCCGCTTGCGCGCCCGGGCCGCCTTGCTTGCCTCTCCGCTACGGCTTGCGTCATCAGTGCCCACTCCTTCGTCAGCGCTATCTCCTTCATCAGCGCTGTGGAGGGGCGCCAGGCTGGCGGCCCCGTTGATGCTGGCATTGCTGGCCGCGCCCGCTCAGGCAGCCGAACGCCCCCAGATCCGTGTCATGGCCGCCGCCTCGCTGCATGATGCGCTGGATGCCATCGAGGCGCGCTACGAGCGTCTCGCCGACGTGGATATCCAGCCGGTCTACGCCTCGTCCTCGACCCTGGCGCGTCAGCTGGCCAATGGGGCTCCAGCGCAGCTGTACCTGTCGGCCAATGAGCGCTGGATGGACTGGCTGGAGCAGCAGGCCGGTATCGTCGTCACCGGCCGTCACGACCTGCTGGGCAACCGTCTCGCGCTGGTCGCGCCTGGCCCCAGCCAGCTGGATGCCAGTGTCAGCAATGCCGAGGATGTCACTGATGTAACCGAGCGCCTCGCCGCCACCGGCAGCAACACTCGCCTGGCCGTCGGCGACCCCGACCACGTGCCCGCGGGCATCTATGCGCGTCAGTCGCTTCAAGCGCTGGGACAATGGCAGACGCTGCGCTCGCGCCTGGCCAGCGCCGAGGACGTGCGCGCCGCGCTGGCGCTGGTCGAGCATGGCGAGGCCCCGCTGGGGATCGTCTATGCCACCGACGCCGCCATCAGTCATCGGGTGCATCAGATCGGCCTGCTGCCCGACAGCAGCCATGACCCCATCCGCTATCCCGCCGCCTTGATCAGTCGTGGCGGTGATGCGCCGTCGTCACAGGCCGAGGCCTTCTCGGCCTGGCTCTCCAGCAACGAGGCCGGCGCCATCTTCCATCGCTTCGGCTTCAGCACGCTCGCCCAGCAGGAGCCTGCTGCGCAGCCTGAGGCCGACTAGCCGCTGGACCAGCGTCGAGGTGCCTTGCGTCATACGCCGGCATGTCATCGGCAAGGTGAGGCCGCTACACTGGAAGCCTGCTGTCACATCGGCGTGAGCAAGGAGGGCAGGGCTGTCTGCCGGCTCTTGGCGTCACGTCATGTGCGAGAACCTGTCTTCGTCTGAGGAAGATCCATGCTGAGTGCGCTGGAATGGGAAGCCCTGAGCCTGAGCCTCAAGGTGGCTTGCGTCGCGGTCGGTCTGAGCCTGATTCCCGGCTTTGCGGCGGCCTGGTGGCTGGCGCGACGTGAGTTTCGTGGCAAGGCACTGGTCGATGGTCTGCTGCATCTACCGCTGGTACTGCCGCCCGTGGTGGTCGGTTATCTGCTGCTGGTCACCTTCGGGCGCAATGGTGCCATCGGCCAGTGGCTGGCCAAGGTCGATATCGTGCTGCCCTTCACCTGGCAGGGCGCGGCGCTGGCGGCAGCGGTGATGGCCTTTCCGCTGATGGTGCGCGCGATGCGCCTGTCGCTGGAGGCCATCGACCCGGGGCTGGAGGCCGCGGCCCGCACCCTGGGTGCCAACCCGCTGCGTGTGCTGTTCACGGTGACCATGCCGCTGGCGCTGCCGGGCATTCTCACCGGTGGCATGCTGGCCTTCGCGCGTGCGCTGTCGGAATTCGGTGCCACCATCACCTTCGCCGCCAATATTCCCGGCGAGACCCGCACGCTGCCGCTGGCGCTCTATACCCTGATCCAGACCCCGGGCCAGGAAGGCGCCGCGGCCAGGCTGTGCGCCATCGCCGTCGTCATCGCGATGCTGTCGCTGCTGGCCTCCGAATGGTTGGCACGTCGCGCGCGACTGCGCATGGAGGGGCGTGATGCTTGATTTCCACCTCCATCGTCAGCAGGGCGCCTTCACGCTGGATGCCACGCTCAAGGTGCCGGCGCGCGGCGTCACGGCGCTCTTCGGGCGTTCCGGCAGCGGCAAGACCACCATCCTGCGCCTGATCGCAGGCCTCGAACGTCCCGACCATGGCCATCTGCGCCTGGACGGCGAGTGCCTGACGGGCGGCGAGAACGATATCTTCGTGCCGGCGCATCGCCGCAGGCTCGGGGTCGTCTTCCAGGAACCGCGCCTGTTTCCGCATTACAGCGTGCGCGGCAACCTCCGCTACGGCATGCCGCGCGCCCTGACACCCGCCCAGCGCCAACGGAACCAGTCACGTCTGCATGAGATGGTGACGCTGCTGGGCATCGAGGACCTGCTGTCGCGCATGCCCGGCCAGCTGTCCGGTGGCGAGGCGCGGCGTGTCGCGATCGGCCGCGCCCTGTTGTCACACCCGCGCATGCTGTTGCTGGATGAGCCGCTGACCGGACTCGACGGCGCCCGCAAGCAGGAGCTGCTGCACTACATCACGCGGCTGGCGCGCGAGATCGAGATCCCGATCCTGTTCGTCAGTCATGACACCCGCGAGCTGTTCGCGGTCGCCGACCGCCTGGCGCTGGTGGACAACGGCCGCATCACGGCCAGCGGCGAGATCGGTGACATGCTGTCACGGCTGGACCTGGCACCGCAGACCGGTCGCTTCGAAGCGGGCTCGCTGCTGACCGCCGAGGTGCTGTCGCACGATGATGACTGGCAGCTGACGCGTCTGGGGCTGGGCGCCGGGTTGAGCCTCAAGCTGGCGCGGCTGGCGATGCCGGTGGGGCGTCGTGTGCGACTGCGTCTGCGGGCGCGTGACATCAGCATCGCGCTGGAGACGCCGTCCCACACCAGCCTGCGCAATGCCTTGCCGGCCGTGATCCACGAGATCGAGAGCGAGCGTGGTCACGCCAGCGCCGAGCTGGTGCTGGGCATTGCCGGCCAGCGGGTGAGGGCGCGAGTCGATCGTCTGGTCTGTCAGGAGCTGGGCCTCAAGGTCGGGCTGGGCGTCAAGGCGCTGATCTCCAGCGTGGCGCTCTCGGGTCCCGACGTGATCAGTCTTGACGCCATGGATGACGACATCCCCGTGGTGAATGCGGCCCAGCCGATTGCGGCCCAGCCGATTGCGGCCCAGCCGAATGCGGCCCAGCCGAATGGCTCTGCTTCGTCCGCGAGCTGACACCGCTCGCGCCGTTCACTGATTTCTCGAATTGATGGACTCTGGCAAGGAAACCTCTCATGCAGTTGACCCACCTGTGGCGCTATCCCCTCAAGTCCGGCGCCGCTGAAGCGCTGGAGACAGTGACGCTCGGCGAGGAAGGGCTCGCGCAGGACCGCCGCTTCGTGGTGGTCGCGGCGCGTGGCAAGTTCGTCACCGCGCGCACGCATCCCGAGATGCAGCGCCTGGCCTTGCGCGAAGACGCCAGCGGCCAGTGGCGACTGTGGCATCTGGACCGCCCCGAATGCGGCAGCGTCAGCTTTGCTACCGATGACCAGGCCGAGCGTCTCGACATCCAGGTATGGGCCGATCGGTTCACTGCCTTGAGCGTGAGCTTTGAGGCTGATGCCTGGCTGAGCGAGCAGATCGGCATGCCGGTCAGGCTCTGCTGGCTGGGTGAGCGCTCGGAGCGCTATCGCGAGATCATCGCGCAGCGCGTCAGCGCCGCCGATGGCTTCCCGCTGCTGCTGGCCAATCAGGCTTCGTTGGCGGCGCTCAACGCCCAGACCCCGAGTGCGGACCATGGCATGGATCAGTTCCGGCCCAACCTGGTGATCAGCGGCGCCGAGGCATGGGCCGAGGATGGCTGGCAGGAAGTGCGCATCGGCGAGACACGCTTCACGCTGGTGTCCTCCTGCACCCGCTGTGCGATGGTCAACGTCGACCCGGCGACGGGCGACAAGCGTGACGACGGTGAGCCGCTCAAGACGCTGGCACGGGTGCGCCGCTTCGCGGATGGCCAGGTGCACTTCGGCTACAACCTGGTCGCGGTTGACCCTTCACGCAGCGCAAGCGTGAAGGTCGGCGATGAGGTGGAAGTGACGCGCTTCAAGTGAGTCCTGTCATGTAGCGGCTGCTGGTCCGCCGACATCGCATGTCGCTGGCGCTGGACAGCAGCATGAAAACGCCCGCCATCAACGATGGCGGGCGTTTTCGTTGTCACTCCGGAGCGTGGGCTCCGTTGCTCAGGCGGGAGGCCCGAACAGGACAGGTTGTCCATGGGCTTCGCGCCAGATATCCAGCGCGGCGCGATGCAGTTGGCTGTGACGCCATGCCAGCGCCTCGATATCGCGGTCATAGCCGCCGCCGATCACGCAGGCCACGGCGGCGCCCGCCGCGCGACAGCGCTGGATGACATGCCGCTCGCGCCGGTAGAGGCCGCTGTCGCTCAATTCGAGATGGCCGAGCCTGTCCGCGACATGCGGGTCGACACCGGCATCGAAGATCACCAGCTCCGGGCGTACCCGCGCCAGCACCTCCTCAAGCGTACGCTCCAGCACCGCCAGGTAGTCCGTATCGCCCATGCCCCTGGGCAAGGGCACATCCAGATCGCTTTGCTGCTTGCGTGCCGGGAAGTTGCTCTCGGCATGCAGTGACAGCGTGAAGACCCGCGGCTCGTCGGCGAAGATCAACGCCGTACCGTCGCCCTGATGCACATCGAGATCGACGATCAGCACGCGCTTCACGCCGTCCGCCAGCGCCTGATGCGCCGCCACGCCGATGTCATTGAGCAGGCAATAGCCGCTGGCGGCCTCCGGGTGGGCGTGATGGGTGCCGCCCGCGGTATTGCAGGCCAGCCCGCGTTTGAGCGCTTCGCGCACGGTGGTCATGGTGCCGCCCACGGCCAGCACGCTGCGCTCGCGCAGTGCCTCGCTCCACACGAAACCGCTGCGCCGCTGAGCCTGCACGCTCAGGGTGCCAGTGAGAAATTCATGTACATAGCGGCGGGTATGCACGCTGAGCAGGTCGTCTTCCTCGGCGGATTGAGGCGTCACCCAGTCGACGGCCGAGGCGCAGTCGGCCAGCTGGCGGTCGAGCAGACGCTTGAGCACGCTGAACTTGTCCATCGGGAAGGGATGCTTCTCGGGCAGCGCGATCCGATAGCCGGGATGATGGATCAGCGCCAGCGGCGGGCAGTGGGCATCAGCGACGGGGCACAAAGTGCACCTCCTGGCCGTCGGTGGTCAGCTGGCGAATGGCAGCGGGGCGGCCTTCGCTGTCCAGATCGATCAGCCCGATGCCGCAGGCATTCAGCAGGCGTTCGCCCTGACTGGCCGCATCGTGACGGCGCGGCGTGACACGCATGTTGCGCCGGCGCGTCAGCAGATTGAGCGGCGAGCGCGGGGCATACAGCCAGCGATTGAGACGGTCGAGCACATCCAGCAGGCCGACCGGGAAGCGATTGCGGATGCCGCTGCTGGTGATCTGCCAGATGTTCGGGCTCGAACGGCGATGCTTGAGGCGCACGTCGTAGGCGAAGGAGTAGTGCACATCGCCGGACAGGATCACGAAGTTCTGCGGCGTGCGCGAGTGGCGGAAGATGTTGAGCATCACGCTGGCCGCGCCGCGATGCGCCATCCAGTTCTCGGCATCGACCATCAACGGCTTGCCGGCCAGCGTGAACAGTTTCTGGATGCTCTCGATCAGCTTGACGCCGAACATCGGTGCCGGGGACACCAGCACCACGGCTGGATGGTCGACCAGGCGTTGCTGGAGTTCACTCAGTGCCTCCCAGTCCATCAGCCCCGAAGGATGCGAGAGCTTGCGCTCGCTGCGCCAGCGGCGGGTACGCGTATCGGCCACGATCAGCGGCGGCGTGGTGTCGAGCTGATAATCCCAGCTTTCACAGCGATGCAGGCGGGCGATCAGCGCCTCCTGACGCTCGACATCGAAATGGCCGTCTGCGGCCTTGGCAGTGTGATCAGATTGCGCCGTGTCGGCGGAGATCTTGTCGGTAAGCGCCTTGTCAGTGCCAGTCAGGGCATGAGTGAACAGCGCCCGGGCCTCCTCCAGCAGCTCCGCCAGTGGCTCCGGCCCGTTGCCGGCGGCCTGACACAGCAGATAGCCAGTCAGCGCATTGCCGATGATGCGGCGCGAGAAGGGGTGGCCATAGGCGGCTTCCTCCCAGGCAGCGCTGAGGTTCCAGTCATCGGTGACATCGTGGTCATCGAAGATCATCAGGCTGGGGACATTGGCCAGCAGGCGACGTACCTGACCGAGTCCGCCACAGAAGCGCCGCAGATGGCGGGCCTCGGTGGCATGGCGCTCGCGGGTGGCGTCGTCATGGCCCTCGAGCGACAAGGGATCTTCCAGCGTGATGCCCAGCGCCTCCCACGGCACGTCAGACCACACCAGCAGGTACATGGCGATGACTTCCGACAGGCCGATCAGATGGTTGTCGGCACCGGTGGAGGTGAAGATGGGCTTGCGCTTGGCACCGAAGAAGCTGGCGGCCACGCCTTCGTTGGCCGCCATGTCCGGTAGCAGCTGCGGGCGATGGTAGAGGTGCGAGGGGTGCTGGCGCAGCTCGCGAGTGTCGGAGACCTCGGCCTCCATCAATGTCTCCTCCGGTAGCCCCAGCCCCGCGATCAGCTGATCGATCGCGCCCAGCATCGGCCCCGCGACATCGTCAGCGTAGATCTGATCGCCGGTGAACAGCATCACCTCCGGCCACTCGGTGACGCTCTGGCGACGCTCGCTCAACCAGCGATCCAGCGCCACCAGTCCATCGCCACCCGGGCCCTTGGGCGGTGGCGTCTCAAGGCGGTCTGTCGTCGCAGCGTCTTCCGCACTCTGCTGCGCCTGTTGCTCGTCGTCACTCAATCCGTGATGCGGCTTGCGGCAGCTGCCATGTGCGACACGCGTCAGGCGTGACGGCAGACGAAAACGCGGCAGGCTTTCTCCGGGATAGCGGATCTGTGGCGCCCAGTCGGCGATGCCCTGCCATTCGGGCGTGTCTGTCGATGACGCTGACGGCTCCGCCAGGCCCAGCTCGTAGGCGATGGCGCAGTCGGCAGGCAAGGGCGTGTCGGGGTGCGCTTCGATCAACAGCAGCCAGGCGTGCTCCCCCAGTGGCATCGCCAGATGCTCCGTCAGCCGACAGCCAGGTGTCCTCGGCAGGCCATCCTCACCTCGGGTGAGAGGCGTCGCGTCCTGTTCCGGCAGCAGCCACACCCGCGCCTGCTGTGGGCGAGAGGTCACCAGCCACAGCATCACGCCCTCGGCGGTGACACGACGCAATATCGGGCCTGCCAGCACGCGGGGCAGGGCAGCAGTCGGTGTGGGAGAGCCGTTGGCAGGCAGCGAGGCGGACGAAGTGGCAGACATGAAGCAGGCTCGATGGCAGGTGGAGAGGGATGGCGGTCAGCTGACTCTGGCCAGCTGGCTCTTATCAGCTGGCTCTTATCAGCTGGCGCTTATCAGCTGGCGCTTATCAAGCGATAGCGTAACAGGCGACGAACGCCAGCCATGGGTGCAGGCGTGGGCTTGCGCTCGTGAGTGGCTCCGTGCGTTGAGTGTGACATCTCGTCGTGGGGCGAGGTTCGCAGGCTCGCAAAGCATGCGCGAGCTAGCGTAAAGTTGGGCCCTTGAATGCACATGGCGTTCGCACAATAGCATGGGAAACCGGCATGAATGATCCATCGGCGATGCGCCTAGTGAGTCCGTTGTCCAGACCCGTCAACCGCGGGCCCGGCTCGCGCAGCTCTGTCTGGCGCAAGGTCGCTCTGGCCGCAAGTCTGACAGCAGGTCTGGCCGCGAGCCTCTCAAGCCCTGCGGCCCTGGCCGCCGAGGCGCCGCTGGCGACAGGCGAGCGCCACGTGCTGGCGGCCAATGACTGCCTGCCCGCGCCCAGCGGGCCGGTGGTATTGACAGTCGAGGGCGCCGTCAGCTGTGGCAATGCCGGTTCCCGGCAGGCACCGCTGGCGCGTTTCGATCTGGCGATGCTCGAAGCCATGCCGTCGCGCGTGGTGGCCACCCATACTCCCTGGACCCAGGGGCGTGTCAGTTTCTCTGGCCCGCTGCTGCGCGAGCTGGTGGCGCGGGTGTCTGAAGATGCCAGCGGACTCAAGGTGCGGGCACTGAATGACTTCGTGGCCGAGATCCCCCTCAGCGACATCGAGGACTTCGATGTCCTGCTGGCCACGCGACGCGATGGCGAGCGTATGCCGGTGCGTGATCTCGGGCCCTTGTTCGTGCTGTATCCCTTCGATGCTCATCCGGAATTGCTCAATGAGCAGGTACGCTTTCGCAGTGTCTGGCAAGTCACCGGGCTGACGCTGGAGTGAGCGAGGGCTGGCGCCCGGCCCCTCAGTCGCAAGATGACATGGAGTCATGCAGTGAATCAGTCGCCGGGTGAAAGATCCCCGCTTTCAGGCACCGCTGCTGATCAGTCCTTTGCTGATCAGGGCATTGTCGCGTCGGACGTGGCCGCAAGCGGCAACCCCCCTGTCCGCTGGCCGCTGTGGCTGGGCATGGCGATCAGCATCCTGTGTCTGCTGGCCTCCATCGGCATCGGCGGCACCATCCTGCACAACCAGGTCAGCCTGGAAGACCGCACCCGCGACGACGCCGTCTGGTCGATCTACAAGCTGGATCGCGAGGCGGTCAGTCTCTCCTCCTCGATGGCGCGCTATCGCGTCGCTGAGCCAGCTGACCGCGCCAGTATCTGGAATGAGGTGCTGCAGAATTACGAACTGCTCTACAGCCGTACCTATATCTTCCGGCGAGGGGATTTCCAGCGCCATCTGATGACCCTGCCGGCTGTGCCGCTGCTGGCCGATGAGTTGATGAGCCAGATCGAGTATCTCGATCTGCGGCTGGAAAAGTGGCGACATGGCCCGGTGTTCGAGGGCACGGGCCCGGTGCAGGCGGCCCAGGCCGACGACGCTTCAGCAGGCAGTGACGCTTCAGCAGACAATGACGCTGCACAGCGCTCCCAGGTGCTGGGGCCCGAGGGTCGCGAGGCTGCGGAGTTCCAGCAGTTGAGCGATGCGCTGGGCGATACCACCCAGACGCTGTTGTTGCGGGTACGTGCACGTCTGGCCGAGGAGCTGGCCCACGAGCGTCAGAGCCGCGACAGCCTGGTGCAGTTGATGTTGCTGCTGCTGGCGCTGATGCTGCTGGCCACCTTGATGGTCTGCCGTCAGGTCTGGCTGCAGGCCCGCGGGCGTGAACAGGCCCGCCAGCAGATGTTGGCGATGTCGTCGGCCCTCAAGCACGAGGCGGCGCGGGCCGAACAGGCCAGTCGCGCCAAGTCCGAGTTTCTGGCCACCATGAGCCACGAGATTCGCACCCCGCTCAATGGCGTGATCGGCATGAGCGAACTGCTGCTGGCCGAACCGCTGCAGAGCAGTGCGCACCGCTATGCCAGCAGCCTGCGCGACAGTGGCGAAGTGCTGATGGGGCTGGTGGATGATGTTCTCGACTTTTCCAAGATCGAGGCCGGCAAGCTCAGCGTCGAGCGACGACCCTTCGAATTGCACACGGCCATCGATGGCGTGATCGACCTGCTGCTGCCGCAGATGGACAGCACGCGCATCGTCTTCGATGACCGCCGTTCCGCCCAGCTGCCCGAGCAGGTCATGGGCGATTCGGTGCGTCTGCGTCAGGTGCTGCTCAATCTGCTCTCCAATGCCTTCAAGTTCACCGAGCAGGGACGTGTCTGTCTGCTGGTCGAGGCATTGCCGGCGGGGCGCGTGCGCTTCGAGGTCGATGACACCGGCATCGGGGTCAGTGAAGAGCAGGCCGCCCAGCTGTTCGAGCCCTTTACCCAGGGCGATGCCTCCACCGCGCGCCGCTTCGGCGGTACCGGGCTCGGGCTTTCGATCTCGCGACGGCTGGTCGAGCTGATGGGGGGACGACTGGGCATCAAGCAACGCCCGGGCAAGGGCGCCTGTTTCTGGTTCGAGCTGCCGCTGCCACGCGCCGCGGCGCTCAAGCGACCGGCCTTTTCCTCCACCCCCCTGCCGACCAGCCGTGGCGAGCATGTCCTGGTGGTCGACGACAATCACATCAATCGCGAAGTGGCCCACTCCATGCTCAGTGGCCTAGGCTATACGGTGACGACGGTCGACAGTGGCGAGGCGGCGCTGGCGTGGTATGCACGCCAGCGCGATACGGTACTGGTGCTGCTCGACCTGCGCATGCCGGGACTGGATGGATTTGCGGTGGCGCGTCGTTGGCGCGCCATGGAGCACAGTGACAGGCGTGCGCCGAGTCTTATCGTCGCGATGACGGCCAACGTGGCGGCGGGGGAGCGTGCGCGTTGCCTCTCGGCGGGCATGAACGACTTCCTGTCCAAGCCGATCCGGCGTCAGCAGCTCGCCAGCATGCTGGCGCGCTGGCAGTCGGGCAGCCAGGACCTCGGCGAATGGCGCGTCAATGCCCTCGCCAGCACCCAGCCTTTCGACCCGATCAGCTATTCCCCTACCACTGAGCGACCGCCCCACTTCGAGGCGCCGCCGGAAACCGGTGAGGCTCTCGCGCGTGCGGCGTCACTGGTGGCATCACTCGATTCCCCCGCTGCGCGGCGTCGCATGATCCAGGAGGCTCAGGCGCGTGCCACTGAGGCCGTGGCTGAAGCCGAAGCAGGCAAGGTCAGTGAGTCGTCGGCGGCTGGCCCCATCGAGCGGCGTGAGCCTGAGGGCGAAAGCGAAAGCAAGAGCGAGGGCGAACGGGAAGGGATAGATGGGGGAGACACGAGCATGAACACAGGGGAGTCGTGGATGTCTGGCGGGTCAGCGGCGGAGCTTGCACAGTCCGTGACACCTGCGCTGCGGGATGAGCTGGATGCCGACAGCATCGCGGCCCTCGAGACGGCCTTCGAGGAGCAGCTCGAGCAGCAGTCCCAGCGCCTGTCGCGGGCGGTGGATCATATGGATCTGAAGCAGCTGCAGCACGAGGCCCATCTGCTCAAGGGCAGCGCCGCCACTCTGGATCACGACCTGCTACGCGACGCCGCTCTGCAGCTGGAGCTGCTGCTGGCATCCGACACGCCGCGCACCCGTATCGAGGCCGCGGTGGCGGCGCTGCTGGCCGAGATTCGTGATCACCGCCTCGCCCACGATGCCGGCCAAGCCTGGCGCTAGCACAGCCTGGCGCCAGCAATGTATGGCGCCAGCACGGTTTGGCGCCAGCAAGGCCGCCCTCGGCCAGACACACCACCTCAGACATCACTTCAGACATCACCTCAGTGCTGGCGGCGGCGCAGTTCGCGTTCCACCAGCGTCACGCCGGGCGTAGTCTTGCCCTGAATGCCCTGCAGCGCCAGCGTCAGCGTCGCATCGGCGATCTGCTGGTGACGCTGGGGCAGCGAATGGATCGGCAGGGGCAGAAAGTCGAGCAGGCGGTCATCGCCGAAGCTGGCCATCGCCTTGGGCGGATTGGCCGGCGGCCCCTCGGCGAACAGCACATCGAGCACGCCATCCATCAGGGTGTAGGAGGCGGTGACGATGGCATCCGGCAGCGGTGAATGGCGGAGATGCTCGCTCAGCGCCGCCGCGCCGGCCTCGCGCTCGTAACGCTCTGCATGCAGGGCGGTGGCCTCAAGCTCGCTGCTGCCGGTGCGCTGCTGATAGTGCGTCAGCGCCGCCTGCATGCCGCTGGCGCGCGCCCGCGTGATATCGATCTCCGGCAAGGCATCCAGCCACAGCAGTCGCTGCGGCGCGTGTTCCAGCACGGCTTCGGTCAGCTGACGGGCGGCATCTTCATTGTTGCTGACCACGCTGGCGAAGTGGCGCGTATCCAGTGCGCGATCGACACCGATGACCGGGAAGCCATCCAGCGCCAGTTCACGGTAGAAGGGGTCATCGGGGGACAGGCAGCTGGCGGTGATCAGCGCGTCGACCCGCCGCGCCTTGAGCATGCGTGCAAGTTCACGCTCGGTTTCCGGCTCATCGTCAGAGCAGACGATGAACAACTGATAGTCGCGTTCACGCGCCCCGCGCTCCAGCAACTTGGCCAGGCGGGCATAACTGGCGTTCTCCAGGTCCGGCAGCATGAAGCCCAGCGTGCGACTTTCGCCACGCCGCAGCGCGGCTGCCTGGGCATCGATCCGATAATGATGACGTTGTACCACCGCCATGACGCGCTCGACCGTCTGGGGGCTGATACGTCGTGCCTGTGCCTGCCCATTGACCACATAACTGGCGGTGGTGCGTGAAACGCCTGCAAGACGCGCGATTTCTGCCAGGGTCATGCCACTGTCCTTGCTGGAAAGGGGAACGGGATCTGCGTGCTCCATGTGCGAGGAATGATGCGCACTTGTGGGCTCGGGTGCAAATCCTCTCTACGCCGGGCACGTCTCGCTCGACGCCTCTCGAGCCCGCGTCACAGGCGGCTCTACGCCCAATGTCTAGTCACCAGAAGCATGTTTTCGGTAGGTGTTCGCTTGATCGGGCGCAAGAAAGCGGCCAGCATGGACCCTATTGAGGTGACACGATTCAGCATATTCGTCATCACGTCATGACGCCGCTACCCTGTCGGAACTCGCCAAGTGACGTGTCGCGGCAGCTGAAAGACGCGTTTGCCGCGCACCGCCAACATCCAGGCTCCTCACCCCAAGGGAGCCTCAAGGAGCCAGCCATGCTCAGTCTTGATCGCGAGGACATCCTTCTCGCCGCCCATGCCAGCGATTGGCGCGATGCCTTGCAACAGGCCGCCGATGCCCTGGTCGCCGGTGGGCGCGCCACGCCCGACTACCGTGAGGGTCTGCTGGCGCGTGAGGCCCAGTCTTCCACCTACCTGGGGCAGGGGATCGCGATCCCCCACGGCACGCCGGACAGCCGCGAGGCCGTGCTGGCCACCGGAGTGCGTGTCCTGCAGTTCCCGCAGGGCGTGGAGTGGCACGACGGCAATCGCGTCTTCCTGCTGGTGACCATCGCGGCACAGTCCGATGAGCACCTCGACATCCTGCGCGCGCTGACGCGTGTGCTCGATCGCGACGGCGTCAGCGAGCGGCTGGCCTCGGCGACGACCGCCGAGGAAGTGCTGAGCGAGCTGGGTCGCGAGGTGGTACCGCCGCGGCTGGATGCCGAGACGCTGCTGTGCGGTTTCCCCGCGCGTGATCGTGACGAGCTGGTACTGGCGGGGGCCGCGCGCCTGCGCCAGGCCGGCTGTGTCAGCGATGGTTTCATCTCGGCCATGCTCGCTGCCGAACCGGTGGCGTTGGGGCAGGGCGTGTGGCTGGCGCAATCGCAGCAGGATGTCTCCCGCTCGGCGCTGGCCATCGTCACGCCGGAGAAGGCACTGGAGACTCGCCACGGGCGTATCACTGCGCTGGCCTGTCTGGCAGTCGATGCCCGGCAGGGCCAGCATCAGCCGTTGCTGGAGCGCCTGCTGACGCTGTTGGAGGAGGGTGCGGGCGAAAGCCTGCCGGGCCTGTCGGTCAGCGCCTTGCTGGCGCGGCTGTCGGGGGAGTCCGCCACGGCGCAGCTGGCTCAGGTCGTGTTGCTCAACGCCCACGGCCTGCATGCGCGTCCGGCCAAGCAGCTGGTGCAGGCGGCGCGCGAGGCGGGAGAGCAGCATGGCGTCATTCCGGCGTTGCGACTGGAAGGCGATGACAGTGGTGTGGTCAGTGCCGCCAGTCTGACCAAGGTGCTGGGGCTGGGGGCACGCCGCGGCCAGACGCTGATCTTCAGCGCCTACGGCGATGACTCGGCGGCCAATCAGGCGGCGCTGAGCATGATGGTGAGCGCGGTGCAGGCCGGTCTCGGCGAGGCGGTGGAGCCGCTGGCCGATTGGCGCGCCGATGCCGCCACGCCGCTGGAGGCCAGCGAGCAGCAAGCTACCCGCGACCCTCAGCAGGCCGCTCCTGCCGCCGACAGCGTGGTACCCGCGGTGGCCGCCTCGCCGGGCATGGCCATCGCGCCGTGCTGGGTGATGCGCCTGCCGCGTTTCGTCTACGAGACGCGCAGCGATGCCGGCGCCGATCGTGAGGCCGAGCGTCTGGTGGCCAGCATCCAGACCGCTCGCGAGCAGTTGCTGGCACTGGTCAATCGCGCCGAAGGCGCCGAGATGGCCGAGATTCTCTCGATGCACGAGGAGATGCTCGGTGATCCGGAGCTGTTTGCCGCGGCGCGTGAGAGCCTTGATGAAGGTCACAGCGCCGAAGCGGCCTGGTGGGCGGCCATCGACAGCGCCGCCAGCGCTCAGGAGAACCTCGCCGATCGCCTGCTGGCCGAACGCGCCGCTGACCTGCGCGATGTCAGCCGGCGTGTGCTCGGCGTGCTGACTGATACGCCGCTGCCCAGCGCCCCCGAGACACCGCATGTGCTGGTGACCGAGGACATCGGCCCGTCGGATGTGGCGCGCCTGGATACCACTCGCGTGCGTGGTCTGGTCACGGCGCTGGGCGGGGCGACCTCGCACAGCGCGATTCTGGCGCGTTCGCTGGGCATTCCGGCGGTGGTCGGGGCTGGCCCGAGCGTGCTGGCGATCGCCGATGGTAGCGAGCTGATCGTCGATGGTGAACGAGGTCGCGTCAGCGTGATGCCCTCGGCCAGTCGCCGTGCGCGTGCCGAAGAGGCGATCGCCGGGCATGAACAGCGCCAGGCCGCTGCCTGGGAGTCGCGCATGGCACCCGCCACGACCCTGGATGGCCATCATGTCGAGGTAGTCGCCAATCTGGGCAACACCGCCCACGCCGGTGACGCCGTCGAGCGTGGTGCCGAGGGTGTCGGCCTGCTGCGCACCGAATTCGTGTTCATGGCGCACCCGCAGGCGCCGGACCTCGCCACCCAGACCGCCCAGTACGGCGAGGCGCTGGATGCGCTCGAGGGTCGGCCGCTGGTGGCACGCACGCTGGATGTCGGCGGCGACAAGCCGCTGCCGTACTGGCCGCTGCCGCGTGAGGACAACCCCTTCCTCGGCCTGCGCGGCATTCGTCTCGCCCTGACGCGCCCGGAAGTGCTCGAGACCCAGGTGCGGGCGCTGCTGACGGCTGCCGGTGCACGGCCGATTCGCCTGATGTTCCCGATGGTCAAGGACCTGGCCGAACTGCGTGGCGCGCGTGCCATCGTCGATCGCGTGCGTGCCGAGCTGGACGCCGCCTACACGGCCGAACATGGCCAGCCGCCGGTGCGCGACGTGCAGGTCGGCGTGATGATCGAGATCCCCTCGGCGGCATTGACGGCGGCCAGCATCGCGCCGGAAGTCGACTTCTTCTCGGTGGGCACCAATGACCTGACCCAGTACACCCTGGCGATCGACCGTGGCCATGCGACGCTCTCGGCGCAGGCCGATGGCCTGCATCCGGCGGTGTTGCGCCTGATCGAGATGACCGTCAGTGCCGCCCACGGCCACGGCGCTTGGGTCGGCGTCTGCGGTGAACTGGCCAGTGATGACCAGGCCGTCGGTGTACTGGTCGGGCTGGGTGTGGATGAGCTGTCGGTGTCCAGTCGCCAGATTCCGCTGGTCAAGGCGCGGGTGCGTGAACTGGACCTGGCCACGGCGCGTGAGCAGGCACGGGTCGCGTTGGCCCAGCCGACCTCGGAAGACGTGCGCAGTGCTCTGGAAGCGCTGCTCGAGCAGGGCGAGCCTTCCGTTGCCGAGGTCACCTCAGGCGCTGCAGCCAGTGATGCGGCCAGTAATGCGGACAGTAGTGCGGGCAGTAGTGCGGGCAGTAGTGCGGGCAGTAGTGCGGCCAGTAATGGACACAGCCCGCGGGAGTCAGTGTGATGAGTGACAACACAACGCGTCAGGCCGCCGGCTGCCCGGTATTGTGCGTGACGCTCAATCCGGCGCTGGACATGACCATCGGCCTCGACAGCCTGGTGCCGGGCAAGGTCAACCGGGCGCGCAGCCAGCATCTCGAGGCGGCGGGCAAGGGCATCAACGTCGCCCGGGTGCTGGCGACGCTGGGTCATCCGCTGACGCTGAGCGGCTTTCTGGGCGCCGACAACCAGGCCGATTTCGAGGCCGCCTTCGCCGAGTGGGGGCTGAGTGACGCCTTCGAGCGCGTCGCGGGCGCGACCCGCATCAACGTCAAGCTCGGTGAGGCCAGTGGACGTGTCACCGATATCAACGGCGCGGGCATGCAGGTCGATGAGGCCGCCTTCACGCGACTTGAGGCGCGCATCGATGACTGGATCGATCATCAGCAGGCCGAGGGTAGCCACGAGCGGTGTGCCGTCGTCATCGCCGGCAGCCTGCCGCCGGGTGTCAGCAGCGAGCAGCTGGCAAGCCTGGTGCAGCGGGTGCGCTCACGCCACATTGCCTGCTGGCTGGACACCAGCGGCACGGCACTGGAAGCCGGTCTGGCGGTGCCGCCCAGCGGCGTGAAGCCCAATGAGCAGGAACTGGCGCTGTGGGCGGGCGAGCCGCTGGAGACCGACGCCGCCCGTCAGCGCGCGCTGGCGAGTCTGGTCGAGCACGGCATCGAGCAGGCGCTGATCTCTGCCGGTTCGGAAGGCGTGCTGTGGGCCAGCCCCGGCGCCGAGATACTGCGTGCACGCCCGCCGCGCATGCGAGTGGTCAGTACCGTGTGTGCCGGTGATACCCTGCTGGCCGCCATGCTGCATGGGGTGCTCTGCCATCCGACACCCACGGCGGCCATGCGTGAACGGATTCTGCGTCATGCCACGGCGCTTTCCGCCGAGGCCGTGACCCACCCGGGGCCGGGCAATCCCGCCGCCCCGGAGCTTGAAACACTCCAACAACACACCAGCATCGAGACATTGGCATCTGCCGAGGTCGCGACAGCCGGAGAGCCACGCCCATGAATGTCATCATCGTTACCGCCTGCCCGAGCGGCATGGCGACCAGCTTCCTGGCGGCACGCCGCCTGGAGCAGGCCGCCCGTCGTCGCGACTGGGAGCCCCTCATCGACATGCGCTCGCAATTCGAGCGTAAACTCGTGCTGAGCGATCACCAGCTCGCCGCTGCCGAGCTGGTGATCGTCGCGGCGTCGCCGCTGACCAGCGCCGGTCTCGAGCGTTTCGTCGGCAAGCGCGTGCATGTCGCGCCCATTGAAGAAGCGCTGCCGGACCCCGCCGCCTTCCTGGCCAATGCCGAGTCCCGTGCCCGCGTGCTGGAAGCCAAGGACATTGCCGACGTTGCTGCAACTGTCGGCACCACGGCCACCGGCGCAGCAAGCGCAGCTGGTGGAGACGTGACGCACAAGCCGTCCATCGTCGCGGTCACCGCCTGCCCGACCGGCGTGGCGCATACTTTCATGGCCGCCGAGGCCCTGAGCGAGGCAGGGCGCGCGCTGGGCTACCCGACGCGGGTCGAGACTCAAGGCTCGGTGGGCGCGCAGGATGCGCTGACCGAGGCCGAGATCGCCGCGGCCGAGGTGGTGATCCTGGCCTGTGATATCGAGGTCGACCCGACACGTTTCGCCGGCAAGCGCATCTGGCGTACCTCCACCGGCACCGCACTCAAGAAGCCGTGCGATACCATCGAACAGGCACTGGAAGGCGCCGAGGTGGAATCCGCCACGGCTTCGGGCGGTCAGGGTAGCCAGCAGAAGGGCGAGAAACGCGGCCCCTACAAGCACCTGCTGACCGGCGTGTCCTTCATGCTGCCGATGGTGGTGGCGGGCGGCTTGATGATCGCGCTGTCCTTCGTGTTCGGCATCAAGGCCTTCGAGGAAGAAGGCACCCTGGCGGCGGCGCTGATGCAGATCGGCGGCGGTTCGGCCTTCAAACTGATGATTCCGGTGCTGGCGGGCTATATCGCCTACTCCATCGCCGACCGCCCGGGCATCACGCCGGGCATGATCGGGGGCTGGCTGGCCGCCACTCTCGATGCCGGCTTCCTCGGTGGCATCATCGCCGGCTTCCTGGCGGGCTACAGCGCGCTGGGGCTGAGCCGTTTCGTCAAGCTGCCGCAGTCGATCGAATCGCTCAAGCCGATTCTGATCATCCCGCTGGTGGCGAGCATGGTCACCGGGCTGGTGATGATCTACGTGGTCGGCACGCCGGTGGCGGGGCTGATGACGGCGCTGACCGAATTCCTCGAGTCCATGGGTTCGGCCAACGCGGTCCTGCTGGGCATTCTGCTCGGCGCGATGATGTGCTTCGACCTCGGTGGCCCGGTCAACAAGGCCGCCTACGCCTTCGGTGTCGGCCTGCTGGCCAGCGAGACCTACGCGCCGATGGCGGCCATCATGGCGGCCGGCATGGTGCCGGCGCTGGGCATGGGGCTGGCCAGCTTCATCGCGCGTGCCAAGTTCGCCGAGCCGGAGCGTGAAGCGGGCAAGGCAAGCTTCATTCTCGGCCTGTGCTTCATCTCCGAGGGTGCGATTCCGTTCGCCGCCAAGGACCCGCTGCGCGTGATTCCGGTCTGCATGGTCGGCGGCGCCGTCACCGGCGCCCTGTCGATGCTGGTGGGCGCCAAGCTGCTGGCGCCGCACGGTGGTCTGTTCGTGCTGCTGATCCCCAATGCCATCAACGTGCCGCTGATGTACCTGGGCGCCATCGTCGCCGGCACCCTGGTGACGGGTATCGGCTATGCGCTGATCAAGAAGGGCGCACAGCAGGTCGAGACCGCTGCCGCGACCTGAGCCGCTGGCAGGCAGGTAAAGACGCAAGCCGCAAGCGCACTAGGCAAGACGCAAAAAGCCCCCGCCGGTCTCCCGGCGGGGGCTTTGGCATTGCAGGCCGAGCGCAGGCGCTCAGCTCTGATCAGCCCAGCTTCAATCAGCCTGGTTCTGATCAGTCCAACTCTGATCAGTCCAGTTCGGACTTGCCGATCACGCCCGGCATCGCCGGGGCTTCGTTGACCGTATCGTGGCGCACGAAGGCCAGATGCTGCTGGTAGGCGGTGACGACTTCGTCGAGCACCTGGGCACGCGACAGGCCGTTGAGCTCCTGACCGCTGCCACCTTCGGAGAGGTGCACTTCCAGACGCAGGTAGAAGTCGTCATTGGCGTCGATGAAGCTCGGCGTCTGCTGGCGTACCGCACGCACCTGGTAGACGAAGTTGGAGGCGTCCTCGAACTCGACTTCCAGCGTCACGCGGGGCAGCGGCTCACCTTCCAGCGTCTCTTCGGTGACGCTCGAGACCTGACCGCGACGATTGAGCTCCTCGGCCAGCTGGTTGAGTGCCGGGCGGATGGAGCGCTTGAGGGTCGCCTCGGAACTGCCGCTCTGGGCGAAGTCGAGCACGTGGTCCAGACGCTCATGCCAGTCGACACCTTCATAGACGCAGCTGTTGTCCTGACGCACGTTCTCCTTGCGGTCCTCGATCATCAGTGCCTTGTACATGCCGATCATCATGAAGATCAGCACGATGGAGAAGGGCACGGCGGTGATTACCACGGCGCTCTGCAGCGCGCTGAGTCCCCCGACCATCAGCAGTGCCAGCGTCAGCAGGCCGATGATGGCGGACCAGAAGATGCGTAGCCAGATCGGCGCATCGTGGTTCACGTCCTTGAGGATGGAGGTGAAGTTGGCCAGTACCAGGGCGCCGGAGTCAGCAGAGGTCACGAAGAACACGATACCCAGGATCGCCACCACGGCGGTGGTGATGGTGGAGTAGGGCAGCTGCTCCAGGAAGGTGTAGATGGTGTTCTGCGGAGCGTTCAGGGCTTCGGTGGCCAGTGCCGCGACGTCCTGATTGGCGACCATGTCGATGGCGGAATTACCGAACACGCTCATCCACACCATCATGAAACTCAGCGGAATCAGCAGCGCGCCGAACACGAACTGACGGATGGTACGACCCCGCGAGATACGCGCCAGGAACAGGCCGACGAAGGGGGTCCAGGCGATCCACCAGCCCCAGAAGAACAGCGTCCAGCCGCTCATCCACTCATCGGTACCCGGCGTGTAGGCGTAGGTATCGAAGCTCTTGGCGGTGAACTGGGTGATGTAGTCACCGACGTTGAGCACCAGGGCGTTGAGCAGCTGTGAGGTATCGCTGACGGCGAGCACGAAGATCAGCAGCGCGGTGGCCAGCAGCATGTTGAACTCGGACAGCATGCGGATGCCTTTCTCGACACCGGTGATCACGGAAATGGTCGCCAGTACCATCACGCCGATGATCAGCGCGGCCTGGACGGCGAGGTTCTCGGGCACGCCAAGCATGAACTTGAGGCCGTAGTTCAGCTGGATGACGCCGATGCCCAGCGAGGTGGCGATGCCGAATACGGTGGAGATGATCGCGAAGATATCCACGGCGTTGCCGACCGGGCCGTTGATGCGGTTGCCGAGCAGCGGGTAGAAGGCCGAGCGGATCGCCAGCGGCAGGCGGTGGCGGTAGCTGAAGTAGGCCAGTGACATGCCGGCGAGCACGTAGATGCCCCAGCCGGAGAGACCCCAGTGGAAGAAGGTTTCCACCATGGCGTTGCGGATCGCCGCCTGGGTCTCGGGGTCACCGGTCACCGGTGCCACGTAGTGGGACAGCGGTTCGGCGATGCAGTAGAACAGGATGTCGATGCCGATACCGGCCGCGAACAGCATCGCCGACCAGGACAGCAGCGAGAACTCCGGGCGTGAATCGTCCGGCCCGAGGCGAATGCGGCCGAAGCGCGAGCAGGCGATCAGTACCCCGAAGACCAGATAGGCGACGATGGCCAGCATGTAGAACCAGCCGAAGGTATCGATGGTCCAGCCCAGGGCGCTGCCGATCCAGGCGTCGGCCTGTTCGGTGAACAGCATCGCGAAGGCCAGGAAGGCGAGGATACCGGCGATCGATCCGTAGAAGACCGTCGGGTTGATACGACTCGAGGACGGTGTGGCGTTCTCGGCGGAAGCAGGTTTCTGCATGAGCAACTCCTTATCAGGGGAAGTTTCACTCGTGCGTGGTGCTTAGCTGCCCGTCAGCCGCAGACATTGCGGGTGGCGTGCAGGAAAAGACGGACACGAACGGCACGGGCCGTGCTCAGCTCACGCGCGGGGCGGAACTTGCAGCAGCGGCAGTGTCGACTGCCGTGGCGACGCGATTGCAGGGGCATCGCTGGGCAGCAAGCAAGAAATGCCGGTGGGCAATTCATGAGAGACGCCGAGCGCGCACCGTGGTGCGGCTCCTTTCCTGCAGGCCAGATTGGCCGCAGAAGAACGATGGCGGGTCGAGCGCAGGGGAACGCTGTGCCTTCATCGTGCTGCTCTCATCACTTCGAACGTCTACTCGGCGTCCCTGGACGTCACCCGCCTTCTCGCGAAGGGGCGGGTCACTCCGGTGTCTGCTCGCCAGTCCGTGGCAGTCGCCATCGCTTGCCCCCTTGAAGTTGCCGGGATGGCAGGCGTCAGTCTCGTCGGCATCTACCGGGTCCGCTTTCCTGTGACGGTTGCAGGCATCCCGTCTTGCTGCCACCGGTCGAGATCGGCAGCAGAGGGGAGCTCAGCAGTCAGGAAAACGCGACTCACATCATCACGCCGTGTAATGCTCAAAGCCTTGCAGAATTATTTTAATTGATTGTTCAATAAAAATATAACCCCCCTTTGGGGAAAAAGGCAGTGCAACTGTCGCTTTCGCTTATCCTCGTGTCGCGATCAGATCGCCGCGAGGCCCGATGGCAGAGCCTCTCAGGCGCGGTGTCGTGCTTTGTAAAATCGCTGTCGGTAAAAGGACACAACGACGCCGCCCCGACCACAGAATCGTGGCCGGGGCGGCGAAAGTGACGTCAGCGGGGCAGCTGAATGGCTGTGTCCGGGGCGCGATCGTCCGGGGCGCGATCGTCCGGCTCTTGCCTCGCCGGATCGTCGATCAGCCGGCTTCAGCTGCCCAGTTGATGGACTGACTCAGGCATCTTCAGACTGGTCGGCGTCATGCATCGGGCCGCGCTGCATGTCGCCGCCCTTCATGCCACCCTTCATGTCACCATGATGCTTGCCAGCGTGATGGCGCATGCCATTGGCCATGAAGGCCTCCAGCGCGTCGAGCTGCTCGGCGGACAGCACATCGGCGAGTTTCTCGCGGCCTTCTTCACGCAGCTCCAGACGCTGCTCCTTCATTTCCTTGCGCATTTCCTGGCGAGCGGCGACACGCTCCTGCCTGGTGTCGGCGTCCTGCATGGCATCACGCATGTCGTCGTGCATCTCTTTCATGCTGTCATGCATCTCGTCACGCATTTCCTTGCGGACTTCCTTGAGCGCCTGCATCTGGTCATCACTCAGGTTCCAGCTGGCCAGCAGCGCCTTCATGCCTTCGCGCTGCTGACGGTCGGCCATCTTCGGGCCGCGCTTGTCACGCTGGTGTATCAGGTCCAGCACCTTGATCTGGTCTTCGCTGAGTACCTTGGCCAGACGATCGTGCTGGGTCTTGCGCAGTTCCTCGAAGGCGGCCTTGCGCGCTTCACGTGAGTCGAAGTCCTTCTCCTTGAGTGACTCCATGTCGTCGCGCATGGACTTGAAGGAGTCCTTGAGGGCGCTGCGCTGGTCATCATCCAGGTCCCAGCTGTCGAACAGGGCACCCATCAGCTGCATGCGCTGTTTGCCGTCCTCGGCCATGTGCTTGCCGCCACGCTCGCCGGCCATGTGCTTGCCGCCGCGCTCGCCGCCATGCTCGTCGGCATGCTTGCCTTCGCCGTGACGTTTGCCGTCATGCTTGTCCATGTGCTTGCCGTGCATCGGCTTGCCGGCAGACCAGTAGGCTTCGAGCACCTTGACCTGATTCTCGTCGAGAATCTCAGCCAGGGCGGCCTTGTGTTCTTCACGCTGTGCCTGGATGGCGTCGCGGCGCGCTTCGCGGGAGTCGAACTTCTGCTCCTTGAGCTGCTTGCGGCTTTCCATCTGCTGTTGCTTGAGTGCGTCGAGCTGTTGCTGCTGTTCATCGCTGAGATGCCAGCTGGCGAGAATCCTGTCGAGGCCTTCCTTGCGGTCGGCGCCGTCATGATGCTTGTCGTTGCTTGAGGCCATGGCGGTCATCGGCAGTGCCAGGGCGGTCAGCAGACCGGAAACGATGAGCTTGCGAGAAATGCGGTTCATGGCGTACTCCGAGTGTCTAGGTAAAGGGCCGGTATCAAGCGATAAGAGCATTATCAGCAGTGAATGTGCCGGCATTGTGCAAGGTTTCATGGGGTTACGTGCAACGCGCTTCGGCGGAACATGCAACGGCTTGTCGTGTCTTTTCTGCGTCGTCTTTTCTATGTCGTCTTTGCTGCAGCGTGATCTTGTGGACTGAATCCTGTAGAGACAGAATCCTGTGGAGACTGAGTCCTTGATCAAGGTGATGGCGCCAGGATTCAACCCGCGGCGCTCAGACGCGCTTGCCGTCAGTCGTCGTGGTGGCGCTTCTTCGCCATCTTGGCGTTCGCCTGGGCATTCGCTGGATAGTGGCGGTCGAACTGCTGGTGGAAGCGCTGGGTCTGATGGCGGTTCAGGACGCGATCGACATCGGCCAGGTAGATCTTGCGCGCCTTGGCAAGCGCCTTGGCGTCGTGATGGCTCTCTGCGGCCTGACGTTTCTGGAGATAGTGGCGATATTGCTTGTCGAGAGTGGCACGCTGACTGACGTTCAGGCTGATGCCGTCCAGCAGCACATTCAGCGAGACATCGGCGGCGCTGGCACTGGTCACGCTCAGCGGTGATGCCATCAGCATGACGCTCAGTACGCCAGCACCGATCAGGCGAGTGCGGGAAAGAACACGACTGGCAGGACTGTAGGACATGACGAATACCTCACTTGTGGCGTAGACCCGCGCTTGAGCAGCAGTAAATGGCTCTCGCTTGGGCAGTGATGACAGTATCCGTCGCAGTTGGACAGCAAGTTCGCACCGTGGGTGCAACAAAAACGCAACCGCCGTCTGTGGTCACAGACGGCGGTTGTCATGTTTCTGAAAGGTTTCGATGCCTGCACGAGGCGGGGTGTCAGTCCAGCACGTCAGGCTCGAACTTGTAGCCGACCCCATAGATGGAGCGGATCACGTCGCGCTCCGGCCAGACATTGGCGATCTTGCGGCGCAGCTTCTTGACGTGGGAATCCACCGTGCGCTCGGAGACGATGCGATGATCACGGTACATGTGGTCCATCAGCTGGTCGCGGGAGAAGATGCGCCCCGGCGACTGCATCATCACCTTCAGCAGCTGGAACTCGACTGCCGTCAGGCCCAGATCATTGCCATCGGCCAGTGCCTGCCAGCCTTCCTCATTGAGCACCAGCTGGCCCTTGTCGGAGGTCTGCGAGAGGGTCTGATCAAGCGCCTGGCTGCGACGTAGCACGGCCTTGATGCGCGCCACCACCTCACGCGGGCTGAAGGGTTTGCAGATATAGTCATCGGCGCCCAGTTCCAGCCCCAGCAGGCGGTCCACTTCCTCGACCCGCGCGGTCAGCATCACGATGGGCAGCAGGTTGTCCTCGGCCCGCAGCTGGCGGCACAGGGTCAGGCCGTCGGTACCCGGCAGCATGAGGTCCAGCAATACCAGGGCGGGTGTCTCGTCATTGACCGCCGCGATGACGGCGTTGCCGTCGTCGACATGCCGGGTGCGATACCCGCTGCCGTCCAGATAATCGCACAGCAGGCTGGCGATCTTGGGCTCGTCTTCCACCACCAGAATCAGCGGTTTCTGGGTCTCGGCCCGGGCGTCAGGGGTGTCGGCGTGAACGTCGCTCATGGTCAAGAGTCCTTGCAGATGAAAATGACTGTTTCAAGTAGACAACAGCGGCAGGCGAATGTCCCATCGCAGTCCGCCCAGTGATGACTGCCCCGGTACCAGCTGGCCATCATGCGCACTGACCAGCGCGCTGGCGATCGACAGGCCCAGGCCTGAACCCCCGCTGGAGCGATTGCGCGAGTTCTCGACCCGATACAGGCGCTCGGTGAGGTGGGCAAGCTCGGCCTCTGGCACGCCGGGGCTCGAGTCTTCCCAGCGCACGACCGCCCAGCCGGGGTGACCGGCGCCGTCCCCGGGTGAGGCAGCCTCGCGCAGCAGGCTGACCTTCAACTTGCCGGGCGAGTCGGTATAGGCGCGAGTGTTGCTGGCCAGGTTGCTCCACAGCTGATGCAGGCGCTGCATGTCGCCCTGCACGCGCAGCGGCAGCTGGATGTCGGTCTCAAGCTGGATGCCGCTGTCTTCCAGCCAGCCGCGCAGGTCGTCCAGGCTATCGTTGAGCTGGGCATTCAGCTCCAGCGGCTCGCGCCAGGCTTCCAGCGTGCCGGCGTCGCTCTGGGCCAGCAGGCGCAGATCCGACACCAGGCGGTTGAGAGCATCCACTTCCTGTTCCAGCGAGCCGAGACTTGATTGGCTCATCGGACGGAAGCCGTCCTGCATGGCCTCTATCTCGCCCTTGAGCACCGCCAATGGCGTGCGCAGCTCATGGGAGATGTCACTCACCCAGCGCTGGCGGGAATCGCGGTTGGTCTCAAGCGTCTGCGCCAGCGCATTGAAGTCACCGGCCAGCCGCGACAGCTCATCCCGGCCGCGCACCGGCAGACGGGTGGCATAGTCGCCGCTCGACAGACGGCTGGCGCCACTGGCGAGGTCCCGCACCCGATGGCCGAGCCACCAGGCGATGCCGGCCGCCGCCAGCAGTGAGGCGAAGGTGGAGGACAGGATGATGGTCG
Source organism: Cobetia sp. LC6 (assembly GCF_030264805.1). Classification (NCBI taxonomy): domain Bacteria; kingdom Pseudomonadati; phylum Pseudomonadota; class Gammaproteobacteria; order Oceanospirillales; family Halomonadaceae; genus Cobetia; species Cobetia sp. LC6. The sequence goes on from NZ_JASSPL010000012.1 coordinate 77,115, forward strand.
CCAGGTTGCGCGATTGGCGCTCCAGATACTGGTCCTTGCCGCGGCGCAGGAATTCACTCACCGGCAGGTAGCCCAGCTCGCCGATCTTCTTGCCGTCCAGCATCAGATCCTTGAACTGCATGCCGGGGGCAGGGCGTGGCGGCCCATTGAGGCGCTGGCCGCGGGTATCGCGCAGCATGTAGTCCTGGGGGCGATCGAGGTTGGCGCCCGGCGGTGTCTCGAATCTGTCCGCCGGCGCCTGGGAATGCACGATGCGCCCCCAGTTGCGCCGGCTTTTCATCCACTCCCAGTTGCCTTCCGCGGCGTAGCCGCTGACCAGGTCGGACGAGATCAGCTCGATGCGCTCCTGCTGGGTCTGCTCCAGATACTCCGCGAACCCTCTGTCCATGCTGTGGGAGATGAACATGTAGATGCTGCCGCCGATCACGACATTGGTCAGCAGCAGGATCACGAACAGCCGCACTGACAGCCGTGAGTGCCAGGCGGTGACGGTGGGCATCATGATGGTTGTTCCTCCTGACGCGGGGTGCGGGGCGGCAGCCCCAGCAGGCGGCGCAGATTGTGCTGCAGGTCTTCCAGCAGCAGATAGAGCGAGGGCACCAGGATCAGCAGGATCACGGTCGCGAACAGGATGCCGAAGCCGATGGAGACCGCCATCGGGATCATGAAGCGCGCCTGGCGTGAGGTCTCGAAGATCATCGGCGCCAGGCCGAAGAAGGTGGTCAGCGTCGTCAACAGGATGGGACGCAGACGCCGTGTGGCCGCCATGATGATCGCCTCACGCGCGGTGGCACCGGCCAGACGCTGGCGGTTGGCGTAGTCGATCAGCACCAGGGCGTCGTTGATGACGATGCCCGACAGCGCCAGCATGCCCATCAGGCTGATCACCGACAGGCCATAGCCCATCAGCTGATGGCCGATGACCGCGCCGATCAGGCCGAAGGGAATCGCCGTCATCACCAGCAGCGGTTGCAGATAGCTTCTGAACGGTAGCGCCAGCAGCAGATAGAGGGCTGCCAGCGTCAGCAGCAACGACACCTGCAGTGACCCCAGGTTGTCGGCAGTCTCTTCCTGACGCCCGCCATAACCGATGCTCAGGCTCGGATACTGGCTCTTCAGCTGGGGATAGACGTCGCTTTCCAAGCTGGTGATCACCTGACTGACCGCGTCGGACGGGGTCACGTTGGCGGTGACCTCGATCACGCGGCGGCCATCGATGCGCAGGATGCTGGACGCGGCGCGTCCCTGCTCGATGTCGGCCACCAGCCCCAGGGGCACGCTGACGCCGTTGCCGGTCTGCACGCCGAAGTTCTCCAGCTGGGCAAGGCTTGCGCGCTGCTCTTCGGGCAGCAGCACCTTGACCTCGACCTCATTGCGGCCCTGTTGCTGCTTGAGGGCGGTCGCGCCGGACAGCGGGCCGCGCAGCTGGTTGGCCAGGGTGGCGCCATCCAGTCCCAGCGAGCGGCCGTAGGCATTGAGCTGCAGATAGAGCTCGCGCTTGCCGTCATCCAGACCGCTGTCGATGTCCGACAGCGAGCTGTAATCCTCAAGCGACGTCGCCAGTGACTCGGCGGCGGCCATCAGCGCGCCGCTGTCAGAGGAGGAAAGGCGGATGGTGAGGCCCGCGCCGCGCCCCGGCCCGCCGATATCGGATTCGAACAGCAGCGACTCGGTATTGGCGATGGTACCGGCTTCCTCACGCCAGGCCGTGATCAGCTGCGAGGGCGACCAGTTATCCTCTACCGTGGTGTCGAGGTTGGCGATGATGCTCAGCGAGTTGCCTTCGATCTCGGCGCTGGTGGAGTAGATCGCGGGGGCGTCGTCGCGCTCACGAACCCGCTCCAGCGCGTCCAGCAGCAGGGTGCGTACCTCGCGGTCCTGGCTGATCGGGCTGCCCACCGGCAGGTTGGCGGTGACGCCGGCACGGTTGGACTCGACACGCGGCATCAGCGAGAAGCCGAGGCGGCCACTGGCCATCCAGGCCATCGCCAGCACCAGCAGCGCCAGACCGCAGACGGCGGTCAGACCACGATAGTTCAGGCACCCTTCGAGGAAGGGCTGGAAGCGGCGACGCGTGAAACGCTCCAGCCCGTGCTGGACGCCATGGCGCACGCGATCCAGCGGTGCCAGCCAGCGTATCGGTTTCTCGCTGGTGTGGCCCAGGTGCGCGGGCAGGATGAAGATCGCTTCGATCCAGCTCAGCGCGAAGATGCTGATCACCACCAGCGGGATGATGCCGAATACCAGCCCGAGGAAGCCGGGCAGGAACAGCAGCGGAATGAAGGCCACGATGTTGGACAGGATCGAGAACGCCAGCGGCACCGCGATCTCGCGCGCGCCGAGAATGGCGGCTTCGCGCATGCTGGCGCCGCGCTCGCGGTGCGAGTGGATGTTCTCGCCGACGATGATGGCGTCATCGACCACGATGCCCAGCGCGATGATGAAGGCGAACATCGAGATCATGTTGATGGATACGCCGACCAGCGGCAGGAACAGCATCGCGCCGAGGAAGGCGGTGGGGATGCCCAGCGTGACCCAGAAGGCGAGACGCGCCTCGAGGAACAGCCCCAGCAGCACCAGCACCAGTACCAGCCCCATCCAGGCATTCTTGAGCAGCAGCTCCAGGCGGTCCTGATAGACCAGCGAGTCATCGTCCTCGACGCTCAGCGTCAGTCCGCGCGGCAGGCTGGCGGTCAATTGCGGCAGCATCGCCATGGTCGCGGCGGACAGCTCGTTGGGCGTCTGGGAGCCGACCTGATAGATGTCGAGACCAATCGCCGGTTCGCCGTCGTAGAGCACTTCCTTGTCGCTGTCGGCGAAGCCGTCGGTGACGGTGGCGATATCGCCCAGACGCACGACATTGCCTTCCTGGCTGGAGATCACCGGCAGTTGCGAGAACTCGGCGGCGCCGTCGCGACGCGCCTCATAGCGCACCAGGTATTCGCCCTGCTGCGTATCGAGGCTGCCCCCGGCCAGGTTGAGCGCCTGATTGCCGATCAGGCCGGCGATATCCTGATGCGACAGGCCATAGCGACGCAGCGCGCCTTCCTCAAGCGCGACATGCACCTCGCGGTCACGGATGCCGGTCAGCTCCACCTTGGTGATGTCGTCGCTGTCGAGCAGGCTCAGGCGCAGACGCTCGGCGACATTGCGCAGGGTCTGGTCATCGGTCTGGCCATGCAGCTTGAGCTCCATCACGCTGCGCGAGCGGCCTGCCAGCGAGTAGACGGGCGGGTCGGATTCATCGGGCAGGGTAGTGATGCTGTCGATGGCCTGCTGGATGTCCTGATAGGCGCGCATGGTCTCGACGCCGTCCTGCAGCTCGATGGACAGCGAGCCGAGGCCTTCCTCGGCGGTGGCGGTGATCTCCTCGATGCCCTCCACGTCCTGCACCGCAGACTCCATCGCCTGCAACAGGCTTTCGGAGACCTCATCCGGCGTGGCGCCGGAATAGCTGACGCTGACGTTGATGATCTCGAGCTCGAAGGAGGGGAAGACCTCCTTCTTGATCTGACTGGACATCAGCAGGCCGCCGAGAATCAGGCACAGCATCAGCAGGTTGGCGGCGACGCCGTGATCGTGCATCCAGCGGATGGGGCCCTTGAGGCGCGACTGTGCCGTCATGAGTCACTTCCGGCGGTCGTGGCGTTCTGGTCGGCAACCGTGGCGTTCTTGTCGCCAGCTGCGGTGCTCTTGTCGCCAGCCGTCGTCTTGTCGTCAGCCGCCTTGGCATCCGTCGCCCGGGCGGTCGGTGTCGGCGTATCGCCGCGCGCGCGCAGTGCCATGCCGGCTTCGACGCTGCTCAGGGAGCTTGTGATGACGCGCTCGCCGTCCACCAGACCGTCGGCGACCAGCAGGGTGTCATTGCCCAGATGGCGCACGACTACCGGGCGCTTCTCGAGATGATCGTCCGCCCTCAGTACCCAGACCTGTTGGCCGCTGCGCAGCGCACTGATCGGCAGTTCGATCAACGAGGCAGTGCGTCGGGGCGTCAGGGTCGCCTCGACCACATCACCGATGCGCAGCGCCGGGGTGCTGGCGCGCGCTTCTTCGGAGACATTGAGCGCCAGCGGGTCTTCCACCGCCACCATCACCTGGGTCAGCAGGCCGTTTTCTTCCAGCGACGGCAGCACGCTCCACACTTCGCCATGGCGGTGCTGGCCATCCGGCCATGCCTTGCTCGAGAGCAGTACCGGCGTGCCCTGGCCATCACGGGCGTGGGTCGAGAGCCACTCCATGTCGGCCTGCGGCAGATTGAGGCGCACCCAGAAGCGGTCGGTGGCCACCAGCGTCAACAGGTCGGTGAAGGCATTGAGATCACTGCCTTCGCCGACCAGACGCTCGCTGATCAGGCCGTCATAGGGGGCGCGAATCTCGGTACGGGCCAGATTGAGCTTGGCCTGATCGCGGCTGGCGCGGGCACTTTCCACGGCGGCCTGGGCCGACTTGAGCTGAGGCTCGCGCAGCACCAGCGCTTTCTGGGCCGCCGGCAGATTGCGACCGAAGGTCTTGTATTCCGAGGCGGCGCGGATCTGCTCGCCCTTTTCAGAGGCGAGGCTGGCTTCTGCCGTGGCGAGATCCGCCTCGGCCTGACGCAGTGCCAGCTGATAATCCAGTTGATCGAGACTGGCCAGCAGCTGGTTCTCGCGGACTTCGCGGCCGGCCTCGATGCCTTCGGGGAAGGGCGCCAGCTGACCGCTGACGCGCGTGGAGACCGTGGTCTGGCGATCGGCGATCACGCGGCCGAAGCCCTCAAGCGTCGGGGCGTTGGCGGCATGGCTGACCGTGACCACCTCGACCGTGGGCGCAGGTGCCTCGCTCGGGGCACGCTTCGGCGCACCGGGGCGATGATTCATCCACCAGGCGGCCAGCGCGATCGCCAGCGCGAGAATGATCAGCGCCAGCAGGCGCATCCAGATCAGGCGCCGCGTGGAGGGTGCGGGGTGGCCGGCAGGGGCGGGCGACGCGGAAGACGACGCTGGCGTCTCTGGGCTATGGTCCATGCGGACTCCGAACGAAAAGTGACTGGCCTGATGCGCAGCCGTCTTCTGGCCAGTCGCTTTGGCGTCGGTCAGAGCGGGCGGTGGATCATGGCCATGAAATGCAGACGAATGTGTGGATGATCGCATGATGCCATTCAGGCGCAATGCCAAAATGGGAAATAGCGTGCAACAGGCGCAATCTGCAATTGCGTGATTGGCGCCCCACAAAAAAAAGCTGCCACACGAAGTGGCAGCTTTTCACGAGTGCGCCTGGCGGGCGGCGCCTGCTGACGGATGAATCGCTCTATCAGTCGGGCAGAACCGCGTGGGCAGGCCAGATTCACTCGTTGAAATAGTTGAACAAGTTGAAGTGAATAAACTAGATGAACAGGCCGATCAGCAGCGCCATGCAGACGCCGATCACGCCGATCAGGGTCTCCATCACCGTCCAGCTCTTCAGCGTTTCCTTCTCGGTGAGGCCGAAGTAGCGGCTGACCAGCCAGAAGCCGGAGTCATTGACGTGACTGAGCACGGTGGCACCACTGGCGATGGCGATCACCACCAGCCCCAGCACCGGGCCGGATAGTGCCAGCGTATCGATCACCGGGGCCATCAGACCGGCGGCGGTGATCATCGCGACAGTGGCCGAGCCCTGGATGACACGCACGGCGGTGGCGATCAGGAAGGCAAGCAGGATCGGCGGCAGGTTGCTGTCGGCCATCAGGTTGCCGAGCACGTCACCGACCCCGGAATCGATCAGCATCTGCTTGAAGACGCCGCCCGCGCCGGTGACCAGGATGATGATGCCGGCGGGTTCGAGCGCCTTGGTGGCGACTTCCATCACCTGTTCGCGCGTCATGCCACGGCGTGTGCCCAGCAGGGTGAAGGCCATCAGGGTGGCCAGACTCAGTGCCACGAACGGATGGCCGAGAAAGCCCAGCCAGCCGACCAGCGGGCTGTCGTCACCGAACAGGAAGCCCGAGACGGTGTTGAGCACGATCAGCGCCAGCGGCAGCAGCACGATCGACAGGATCAGACCGAAGCCCGGGGCGCGCTGATTGACCTCTTCATCGCTCATCACGCTGCCGGTATTTTCCATGTAATCCGGAATCCTGGCGTCGATGCGCGCCGCGATGAAGCGACCGAAGATCGGCCCCGCGACGATCATCGCCGGCAGGCCGCACAGCGCCCCGAACAGGATGACGTAGCCGAGATCGGCACCGATCAGCTTGGCGACCGCGATCGGCCCCGGGGTCGGCGGAATGAAGGAGTGCGTCACGGCCAGACCGGCGAGCAGCGGAATGCCGTAATAGAGCAACGAGCGGCCGCTGCGGCGTGCCAGCGCGTAGACCAGCGGCACCAGGATGATGAAGGCGACATCCAGGAACACTGGAATCGCGACCAGAAAGCCGGTCAGCGCCAACGCCCATTGTGAGCGTGAGGTGCCGAAACGCCCCAGCAGGGTGTTGGCCATGCGATCGACACCGCCGGACACTTCCAGCATCTTGCCGAACATCGCGCCGAGACCGACCACGGTGGCAACGAAGCCCAGGGTGTTGCCCATGCCGTTGGTGACGGAGTCGATGATGGCGTCGGGCTGCATGCCGGTGGCCAGCCCGACCCCCAGGCTTACCACCAGCAGGGCAACGAAGGCATGCAGGCGCAGGCGCATGACGAGGTAAAGCAGCAGCAGAATGCCGCCGAGGGCGGCAAGGACGAGGGTGCTATCTGGGGACATGATGGCGAACTCTTGCGGCTGGCAACGGCGTGATCATCGGCCATTGCCCAAAGGCGTATTGTGTGAGGCATCGTGGGTCGTGCAGGATGAAAGTTACCGGTAACATTCACACTTACGCAATGATCCGAAAGGTGCATGAGGGGCAAATGCCTGTCGCGTCTGGCAGCTGACTGCCCGCCAACGGGCAGTCGCTCAGTGCGCGACAGCCGTCCCGAGGCGCCGGACAAGGGGTTGATCGGCAACATCGGCTACGCTGGTGGGCCATCGTTTTCATTCAGGGGGAGAGGGTTTTCATGCAGCAGCAGGCAGAAGGAGCATCAGCGGTCGCGTCGATGCCGACCAGGTCAGAGGCTCTGGCCGCCCAGGGGGGCGTGCGGCTTGTGGTCATGGGGGTGTCGGGCTGTGGCAAGTCACATGTCGGGCAGCAGCTGGCCGCGTGCCTGGGCGCGCAGTTCATCGATGGCGACGATTATCACGGTGAGGCCAACGTGGCCAAGATGGCGCGCGGCATTCCGCTGGATGACGATGATCGCCATGGCTGGCTGGCCCGTCTGACGGAGCTGATCGAGGCGGCGCGCCACGACGGGCGCAGTCTGGTACTGGCCTGCTCGTCCTTGAAGCGACGCTATCGGGATCAACTGCGTGGCGGGGACTCCGCGCTGGGCTTCGTGTTCCTCGAAGGCACGCGCGAGCTGCTGCTGGAACGCCTCGAGGCGCGAACAGATCATTTCTTCAAGGGCGCTGACATGCTCGACAACCAGCTGGCGACGCTCGAGGTGCCCGGCGACGATGAAGGGCGCATCCATACCCTCGACATCAGTGCCACGCCCCAGGCGCTGGTCGATAGTGTCTGTCAGCAGATCCTCGACGCGCCAGAGCGCTAGTCGGTCGCCGGACGTCTTACGGTGCCAGGCTGCCACCTTTCTGAAGACTGAAGCCCAGGTCTTCCCACAGGCCGTGGGGCGTGGCGTCGAGATCACCGCTCAAGCGCGTCAGCAACAGGGCGGCGGCGCGCTCGCCGATCTCGCGGCGTGGCGTGACCACGCTGGCCAGCGGCGGCCAGGTGCCGCGGGTCATCTCCAGGCCGTTGAAGCCGGCCAGCGCCAGCTGGTCGGGCACCGACAGGCCGCGGCGCTGACACTCGAACAGCCCGCCGGCCGCCAGGTCGTCATTGCAACAGAACACGGCCTGGGTCTCGGGCCAGCGGGTCAGCATCTCGTCGAGCAGCTCGCCGCCCATGCGCACGCTGGAAGGGGCATCGGTGGTCAGAAGCGCCTGCTGTGACAGGCCGGCGGCCTCCAGTGCCGCGCGCCAGCCACCCAGGCGCTGTTCGACGCGGCGATCCATGCGCGCACCGAGGAAGCCGATATGGCGATGGCCCAGGGCGATCATGGCCTCGGTCATCGCGCGCCCAGCGGCATGCTGGTCCAGCCCCACCGCCATGTCGAGCGGCGCCTCGCGCTTCTCCATGCACTCCACTACCGCACAGCCCGAGCGCGCGATCATCTCGCGGGTACGAGGGCTATGGCGACTGCCGCACAGCACCAACCCGTCGATGCCGAAGGAGAGCCAGGTCTCGATCAGGCGCTCCTCTTCCTGCATCGAATAACCGGTGTGGCCGATCAGCAGCTGATAGCCTGCAGCCGCGAGCGGGGCTTCCAGACCGCGATGCAGTTCAGAGAATACGGCGTTGGAGAGCGAAGGAATCAGCAGTGCGATCAGCCGCGAGTGACCGCTGGCGAGGCTGCCGGCCTGACGATTGGGCATGTAACCCAGCTCGCGGGCACATTCGGTTACCCGCTCGCGCATCGCGGCGGACACCTTCTCGGGCTGATTGAGCGCGCGCGACACCGTGACCTTGGTGACGCCCAGTCGGGCGGCGATATCGGCCAGGGTGACGCGCTTGAGGCGGGAAGCTTTGTGTGGCTGAGAGGGCATGGACATTCAGGCGGCTGCGAAGGAGGTCAAGAGTGTCCCTGTTAAGGCGGCCCGGGAGCAAGCCTTGCCCGACGGATCAGACGTGACTCAGCGAGAGCAGGAACAGGATCATCGGCGGCGCCGCCAGCGACAGCAGGAAGCCCGAGACGACGGCGACCGGGACGCAGGCCACGCCGCCGGTCTGCTGGATCACCGGTAGCGTGAAGTCCATCGAGGTGGCTCCACCGATGCCGATGGCAAGCGGCGTGTAGCGCTGGATGGTCAGGGGGATCAGCACGAAGGCCAGCAGCTCGCGCGCCAGATCATTGAAGAAGGCGGCGCCGCCGAGAATCGGCCCAAGCTGATCGCCGACCAGGATTCCCGACAGCGAGTACCAGCCGAAGCCGGCCGAGATCGCCATGCCCTGATTCCACTCCAGCGCCAGCAGAGGCGCCGCCAGCAGGCCACCGAGCAGCGAGCTGGCCATTACCGTCAGCGCGATGATCAGGCCATGCCGATTGAGCAGGATCTGGCGCAGGCTCATGCCGGAGCTTCTGAGCTGGCAGCCGATCAGCGCCAGCAGCACATAGAGGGCCCATTCGGCGAGGGTGTCGGTATCCAGCTGGGTGCCGAAGGTCTTGAGCAGCACGCCGGCGCCGACGCCGAGCGCGACCACGGCGGCAAGGGTCAGCGAGCCGGACAGCGCCTGCCAGCGGGTCATCGGCGCGCCATCCACCGCCTGGGCGGGATTGGCGCGCAGCGGGCTGCGGCGCGACAGCCACCACAGCGCCAGCAGGTTCAGCGGCGTGATGATGGCGAACAGCGTCAGCGCCTGACCGCTCATGGCGGCCATGCCGACACTCAACTGCTCCAGTGCCGCCAGCCCCATGCCCATCAGGAACAGGATGAGATAGATGGAGGCATTGACCAGCCGGTTGACCACCGCCAGGCGGCCAGGATCGGTGAGACGTACCAGATAGCCGAGTATCAGCGGCAGCAGAATGAAGATGAGACCCGACAGCATGACCCTTCCCTGGCATTGCCACCCGGATAGCAGGGTGGCGCAAGTGATTGATTGGCGGTGAATACCGCCGAAGGACCTTACTATATCGGTTGGCGTGGGGTCTGGATAACCCCGCCATCAGCATTGCGCGAGAGACTTGCTGATGGCGTATCAGCGGGGCTTATGATCAGCCACTCGAGAAGCGGGAGCTTTCATCACTGGCGGGCGCTGCTCAGCTGGTTCAGGGTCAGATGGGCCGAGCGCGGCGGCACCTCGCCGTTGTGGTTGTCGTCCTTGTCCATGGCGTCTTCGTAATCGAGGTAATCGAGGCCGACCATCAGGCCCGGCCAGCGCGGCGCCAGCCAGATACGGTAGTGCTTGTGCTCACGATGCTGGCGCCATGCCTCGATGCGCAGGGTGCGGAAGGTACGCTGCGCCGCCTGGCGCGTTTCCTGACCCTGGATCTCGTACATCAAGGTGCGCTGGCGGCCCTTGTGGTCGAGATAATCCAGAGAGCAGGGCGTCGCGGGCAGACAGGCCTGCTCGCTCCATTGGCTGTCGACCTGCTGGCTCAGCAGCACCAGCAGGCTCTGACGGTCAGGCAGGTGAGTGTCGCCTGCCTGCGGCGCTTCCCGGTTGTAGTCCTTGCCGATGCCGGCCAGGCGATAGCCGGAGCGATAGCCCTCGGGCAGCAGGCGACCCTCCGCGAGCGTGAAGCGGCCCTGCTCATAGCCACTGGCAACCTTGATGGAGGCCTCCATGCTGGCAATGTACAGCTCGCCGCTCTGGCTGACGCGCTGGGTGATGGGCACATCCGGCCAGCCATCCAGCACCAGGGTGTAGTGGGCGGTGAAGGGCACCGGCGCGATGCTGGCGACAGGCGCCAGGGGCGCGTCAGGGCTGATGGCGGCCTCATCGCTGGCCGCCTGGGCACTGCCTGCCGACAGCAGCAGCGCTACCAGGCCTGCACGGCACAGGCGCTGCCATGCCGAGGGTCGATCAGCGCGTGTGGCGGTGCAAGTGCCGCGCCGCGCGGGGGCTTGAGAAACGTGAGACAAGGCGAAAGATGGCAGGGTCATGGTGACTCCCGGGACCGGCACTGGAGCCGTGGCCTGTGAATGAGGGTGTCGAGCGGTCAGGCAGCGACGGGGCAGGGCGACTATACGTGATGATGTAATGATGTTGAGGCGATCCACAATCAAGCCAACGCCCGCCAGGCGGCCACGACGATATTTCAGCGCTTGCTCATGTGCAATGGATAGGTACTCTGTAACTGCCTTGTCCTTCCGCCGCGCGCGGCGCGTACCTAGACGTTGGGTCCAATCAGGAGATCATCATGGCCAGCATTGTCATCATTGCCGGGGATTTTGTAGAAGATTACGAGCTGATGGTGCCGTTCCAGGCGCTGCAGGCGATGGGGCATCGCGTGGATGTCGTCTGCCCGGACAAGACGGAAGGCGATATCGTCAAGACCGCCATCCATGACTTCGAGGGTGATCAGACCTACACCGAGAAACCGGGCCACAATTTCGCGCTCAACGCCAGCTTCGCCGAGATCGCCGTCGAGAGTTACGACGCGCTGCTGATCCCCGGTGGCCGCGCCCCCGAGTATCTGCGTCTGGATGAGCGTGTGCTGGCGATGGTGCGTCACTTCGTCGAGGCCGACAAGCCCATCGCCGCCGTATGTCATGGTCCGCAGCTCTTGGCCGCCGCCATGTCGCTGGAAGGCCATCGCGTCAGCGCCTATCCGGCCTGTGCGCCGGAGGTGACGCTGGCGGGCGGTGAGTTCGTGTCGCTGGAAGTGACCGACGCCGTGACCTCCGGCAAGCTGGTGACCGCACCGGCCTGGCCGGCGCATCCGGAATGGCTGCGTCAGTTCCAGGCGCTGCTGGTGTGATGCGCCCCCGCTAGCGCCCGTCATCGCATCGGATGTGCCTGACGACACCCTGCCACTCGGCGGGGTGTCGTCGTTTCAGACGGGGTGTCGTAAGGGTGCCGTCGTTTCAGTCGGCAAACGCCTCGAGCCAGGCCCGCTGCGGGGCGAGTCGTGATTGCTGTGCGGCTCGCCACGCAGGGTCGCCCAGCGTGGTGGCATAACGCTCGGCGTGATCACAGGCCAGCAGCAACCAGCTGCCGGCCAGCGACTCACCGCGAGCGCGCCTGAGCGCCAGACTCTCGAGCAGCCCCGCGAAGGCGGTGCCGGTGGAGGGGCCTACCTCAAGCCCGGCATGCTCGGCCAGCCACAGCGCCGCCGCCTGACTGCGCGCATCCGCAATGCGCCGGTAGTCATCGAAATGGGCGGGGTCGAATGCCTCCAGCACGCAGGGCCGCCCGATGCCTTCGATGGGGTTGACCGCCTGCGGGGCGGGCAGGCGGGTCGTACGAGTGCCGTGGGTACGATGGTGCTGCCAGCAGGCGTGATAGACCGAGTGCTCGGGATCCACGCCGATCACGCGGGCACGATGCCCTGCCTGATGCAGATGGCGCTTGTGGCGCAGATGGCGCGCGAAGCTGGCGGCGCTGCCGCCGGTACCGGCGCCGAGAAATACCGCCTGCAGCTCGGGCAGTTCACGCGCGGCGATCTGTGCCAGACACTCCCCGGGCAGGCTGGTGTCGCTTGCCCAGTCGCCGGCAGTAGCGGCATGTCGGAATTGATTGAGGAAGTGGCCGCCGCTGTCATCGGCAAGCGCCTGCGCATGCTGACAGAGCCGAGCGGAGTCCTCGATTTCCACCACGCGCCCGCCCTCGCCACGAATCGCCTCCTGCTTGTAAAAGGCGGTGCCCCTGGGCACCACGGCAATGAATTGAAGCCCCAGCCTGCGTGCCAGCCACGCCTCAGAGACCGCGGTGGAACCCGAGGAAGCTTCGATCACCGGGCCGCCGGGCGTGAGCCAATCCTTTTGCAGGGCCTGCTCGAACAGCGACATCGCCAGGCGATGCTTGAGCGAGCCGCTGGCATGCGCCCGCTCGTCCTTGATCAGGATGCGTGCCTCGCCCAGCCCGCGCAGGCTGAGTTCCAGCAGCGGGGTCGCCGGGGTGGCGGCCTTCAAGGCCGCAAGCTTCATGAGGCTGCGTTGGCGCCATGACTCGCGCTGAGTAATCGCGTGCGAGGCGTGCTGTGCTGCGGGCGTGCTGAAAGGCGCAGTCGAGGGCGAGGCTGTGGTCGGCATGGCGGCATTTCCGGTCGCAGGAAGGAGCTTTCATGCTACGACCAGCCGCCAAGCAAAACTTGCCAGTTGTCATGGCGTGAGCCATGTTTCATGGCAAGAATTCATTGCGAGGTGAAGGTAATGGAGAAAATAGTGCTCGATGCCACGGACCGCGCCCTGCTGCGGCTGCTGCAGCGCGATGCCAGCCTGTCGTTGGCGGCGCTGGCGGAAGCCGTGCATCTGACCACGTCTCCTTGCTGGAAGCGCCTCAAGCGCCTGGAAGAGTGTGGTGTGATTACCGCACGGGTGGCGTTGCTGAACGCCGAGCTGATCGGCATGGGGCTGACGGCCTTCGTGCAGCTCAAGACCCGCGATCACTCGCGGGCCTGGTTCGAGCGTTTCGTGGCTATCGTCGAGGAGATCGAGGAAGTCACCGAGTTCTATCGCATGGCCGGTGACTACGACTATCTCCTCAAGGTGCAGGTCGAGGACATGAACGCCTACGACCGCGTCTACAAGCGACTGGTCAACACCATCGACGAGCTGAGCGACGTGTCGGCCCGCTTCGCGATGGAGCGCATCAAGACGACCACCGCGCTGCCGCTGTGACCACTTTCAGGCAGTGAAGCCTGATCGCTGGGCAAGTTCCTCGCACCAGCGCGCTCAATAACCGTGCTCGCGGCTGATGCCGGTCAGCACTTCACCCTGCTGAATGCAGCGAATGTTGTCCGCCAACTGGTCGGCGGCCTCGGCCACCGGGGTCGGCGCGGCGGCATGCGGTGTGATGACCACGCGCGGCTGGTGCCACAGCAGACTGTCCTCGGCCAGTGGCTCGTGCTGGAAGACGTCGAGCAGGGCGCCCCTGAGCTTGCCTTCCTCGAGCGCCGCGACCAGATCCTCCTCGACCACGCTGCTGCCACGCCCCGGATTGATCAGCACGGCGTCGTCGGGCAGGGACTGGAAGACGTCGGCGTTCAACACGTCTCTCGTGACCGGCGTATTGGGCAACAGGTTGATCACCGCCTTGAGGCCGAGCGACTCGTCGCCCAGCACTTGCTGGAGGGTGCGGCCCCCTTCGCCGGTCTCATGGTGGCAGGTCACGCCCTGCAACGTGTGGGCGCTACGGCTGAAGCCATGTACCGGATAGCCGTCTGCCGCCAGTGATTCGGCGATCTGGCTGCCGATGGCGCCGAGCCCGAGCACTGCCACCGGGTACTGATGGGCGCGCACCACGCGGTGCGGGGCCCAGTGTGAGTCCGTCTGCTGTCTGGCATAGCGGTCGAAATCACGCCGGAAATGCAGCAGGCCATAGCGCACGTAATCCAGCATGTGACTGGCCATGCCGGCATCGCTCAGCTTGAGCACCGGCACATCGTCAGGCAGTGCCGGATTGTCGAGCAGGCTGTCGACGCCCGCCCCCAGATTGAGGATCGCCTTGACGTCGTGACCGCGGTGGCGCTCGAACAGCGCTGCGGGCGGAGCCCATACCACCAGCACATCGCCCAGCATCTCGCCGTCATCGGCAACGATTTCCAGCGGCGCTTGTCTCGATGACTGCTTCGATGACGGTTCCGACGACTCTCCTTGCCGCGACCCCTTGGCGCCGGCGGTATCGCACAGGCGCTGACGCAGAGCATCGCACCAGCGTTCGGCGCGTTCATGATGTACCAGTATCCGCATGCTGTTCTCCTCTTCAGTAACGCTGGGTGGCGGGTCGGGATTTTTGAGCCGTCCCGGCCTGTTCGTAGGCTCTGTTCGTGGCTCTGTGCAAAGGGACTGGAGTTGTCGCCTCATCATGCGCCATTGTCTTGCGGGCATGGCCTGCTCGCGGGCGGCGATGGCGCAGGCCTTGCAAGGGCTCAAGCGAAGGGCGACAGTGCCAGAGTCGTCCTTTGACCCGTTGTTGGCAGAGTGACAGACTCGAATCCAGAGGGGAATTCGGATGTATGCATGTACGCCGACCCTGCCGACCCGCGGGGCGCATCGTCCGCTCGCGGTGCAGGCAGCCATTGTCAGCCCGGTGCGGCTGGCAGGTCGGTCACCCGCTGCCTGGCCCTGCGTATGGCCACTGGCTCCGCCCCAACGTGCTGCTTGCCTCAAGGCCTGATCGAAAAGGAGCGCTGCATGAGTCAATTCCCGCCCCATACTGGTGCGCCCCAGCCAGCCTTCGCTGGCCTGGCCACCTTGCCCAGCAGCGAGGCACCGGCCACCGAGAGTGACTGGACGCCACGCGCGCTGTCCGCTGGCCGTCAGGCCTTCACCATCGGCGAGTATCGCGCGCGTATCCAGCGGGTACGAGAGGCCATGGCGCGCGCCGGCATCGATGTGATGGTGATTTCCGACCCCTCCAACATGGCGTGGCTGACCGGCTATGACGGCTGGTCCTTCTATGTGCACCAATGCGTGCTGCTGGGGCTTTCCGGCGAGCCGGTCTGGTATGGGCGTCGTCAGGACGGCAACGGCGCCCTGCGTACCTGCTGGATGGGCGAGGACAACATCCTGTGGTATCCGGATTACTACGTGCAGAATCCGGACATGCACCCGATGGAGTTTCTCGCCCAGTCCATCCTGCCGCAGCGTGGCTGGCACGATGGGGTCGTCGGGGTCGAGCTCGACAACTATTACTATTCGGCGCGGGCGCACCTGGCGCTGGTCAAGGAGCTGCCCCACGCGCGGCTGGTGGATGCCAATTCGCTGGTCAACTGGTGTCGCGCGATCAAGTCTGAGCAGGAAATCGCCTACATGCGCGTGGCCGGGCGCATCGTCGAGCGCATGCATTCACGCATTCTGGAGATGATCGAGCCGGGCCTGCCCAAGAGTGCGCTGGTCGCGGAGATCTACCGGGTCGGCGTCGAGGGCGTGATCGGCCCCGAGGGTGAGATTCTCGGTGGCGACTATCCGGCCATCGTGCCGCTGCTGCCCACCGGCAGTGATGCCGCTGCGCCGCACCTGACCTGGGATGACACGCCATTTCGCCAGGGAGAGGGCACCTTCTTCGAGCTGGCCGGCTGCTACAAGCGCTATCATGCGCCGCTGTCGCGTACCGTATTTCTCGGCCGCCCGCCGCGCGATTTCGTGCGCGGTGAGTCTGCCCTGCTGGAAGGCATCGAGAGTGGACTGGCCATCGCCAAGCCCGGCAATCGCTGCTGTGACATCGCGCTGGCGCTGGGCGCGGCGATGGACAAGTACGGCTTCGACCGTGGCGGCGCACGCTGCGGCTATCCCATCGGCATCAGCTATCCACCGGACTGGGGCGAGCGCACCATGAGTCTGCGCCCCAGTGACGAGACCGTGCTGGAACCGGGCATGACCTTCCACTTCATGCCCGGCATGTGGATGGACGACTGGGGGCTCGAGATCACCGAGTCGATCCTGATCACGGAAAACGGTGCCGAGCCGCTGTGTGATGTGCCGCGCCAGCTGTTCGTCAAATAGCCTGCCGACAAGTGTCAGCAGCCCGCCATAACAAGGAGTGGTGTCATGCGAGAGTCCCCCATCAGTCTGACCATCGATCTGTTCGCCGATGGCGTTCAGCACGGTTTCTTCAAGTTGCCGATCTCGACTGACGAGTCGGCGTGGGGCGCGGTGATGACCCCGATCAGCGTGATCGCCAATGGTGAGGGGCCAACGGTATTGCTGACCGGCGGCAATCATGGCGACGAGTACGAGGGCATCACCGCACTCTACAAGCTGGCGGCGCGTCTCACGCCTGAGGACGTGCAGGGGCGCGTCATCATCGTGCCGACCATGAATGCGCTGGCGGCCAGGGCCGGGCGGCGTTGTTCGCCTCTCGATGGCGGCAATCTCAATCGCAGCTTCCCCGGCAGCCCCACCGGCGGTCCGACCGAGCAGATCGCCGACTACTTCACCCGGGTGCTGGTGCCGCAGTGCGACTATGCGCTGGACCTGCATTCCGGTGGTCGCACCCTGGATATCCTGCCGTTCGCGGCTGCGCACCGTCTCGACTATCTCGAGGAGTCGCTGGGCGTCGAGCAGTGTCGTCTGCAGGAAGCCGAGAGCCTGGCCGGGGCGCTGGCCTTCGGGGCGCCCTCGGCGATGATGATGTTCGAACTGGACGCCGAGGCGCTCTACGACACCGCGGTGGAGCGCCAGGGCAAGGTCTTCGTCACCACGGAGCTGGGCGGCGGTGGCTCCACCACGCCGGAGCGTCAGGCGATCGCCGACCGTGGCGTCGACAACTTCCTCGCCTTCAGTGGTGTGCTGCGCGAGCGCAGTCGCGCGGATCTGGAGCAGGTCATCGAGCGCCAGCGTGCCAGCCAGGCGAACGCGCCGCTGCTGATCGACATGCCGGATGCCAGCTGTTACGTGCAGAGCGAGCATGAAGGGCTGCTGGAGCTTTGCGTGGCACTCGGCGAGCAGGTCACGGCGGGGCAATGTGTGGCGCGGGTCTATCCGCTGGGGCGCGCCGGTCAGGCGGCGGTGGAATATCGCGCGGAGCGTGATGGCGTGCTGGTGGCGCGGCGTTTCCCGGCGCAGGTGAGTCTGGGCGATACCCTGGCGGTGATCGCGGAAGTCGTGGACGATCTGGCGCGAGAGGACTCATGAGCGCGCCCCTTTCCCGCTCGCTGCCAGCGCCGAAACTGGATGCCTTCGATCTCAAGATTCTGGCGATACTCGAACGCGATGGCCGCATCACCAAGTCGCGGCTGGCCG
The DNA here is from genome assembly GCF_030264805.1 of Cobetia sp. LC6. Lineage (NCBI taxonomy): Bacteria > Pseudomonadati > Pseudomonadota > Gammaproteobacteria > Oceanospirillales > Halomonadaceae > Cobetia > Cobetia sp. LC6. Next base: position 94,578 of record NZ_JASSPL010000012.1, read on the forward strand.
AGGAGATCAACCTGTCGGTCAGTCCGTGCTGGGAGCGCGTCAAGCGCCTCGAGCAGGCCGGCATCATCGAGGGTTACGCTGCCATCATCAATCAGCAGCGCCTGAGTGATCAGCAGGGCGGCGCTTCCCAGGCGGCCGCCCCGCGCACGCCGGTGTGGGTCGAGATCCACCTCAAGCATCATGATGCTGGCAGCTTCCAGCGCTTCGAGCGGGCGATGCGTGAAGCGGATGAGGTGATCGAGTGCGTGGCGGTCGGTGGAGGCGTGGATTATCTGCTGCGGCTGGAGACGGCCAGCATCGATGCCTACCAGCGGTTGATCGACCGCTGGCTGGTCTCGGAACTGGGCATCGATCGCTATTTCACCTACATCGTCACCAAGCAGGTAAAATAGCGCGCCAGCTCCGTCGCCCTTCCTTCATGCAGCACGAGATACTCTCACCATGGTGCCTTTCGCCGCCCCTTCCGGCTCCGTCGATTGTCCGTCTCACGTCCAGGCCGAATCCCCCGGTGCCCCGGTGCTGATCTTCGATTCGGGGGTCGGAGGGCTCTCGGTGGCTTCAGAGATCCGCCGCCAATGGCCCTCATTGCCATTGGCCTATGTCTGTGACAATGCCGCCTTGCCCTATGGCACCAAACCCGATGACTGGCTGGTGGCTCGTATCGCGCAGGTGTGCGTGGCGGCGGTGGAGGCAAGTGGGGCGCGTGCGCTGGTAGTGGCCTGCAATACCGCCAGCACCCTGGCGCTGGCGGTATTGCGCGAAGCGCTGTCGATTCCGGTGATCGGCACCGTGCCCGCCATCAAGCCGGCGGCGGCGTTGGCACGTGCGCGTCAGAGTGCAGCACGTCGTGAGAAGTGCGAGCCGCCGGTGTTCGCGTTGCTGGCGACTTCCGCCACGGTAAGACGTGCCTATACGGAGCAGTTGATCCACGATTTCGCGGCGGATTGTCAGGTGATTCGTGTCGCCGCCGATCCGCTGGTCGCGGAGGCCGAGCGGCGTCTGCGCGGCAAGCCGGCGCGCCCCGAGGTGGTGGCGGCCAGTCTGGCAGATCTGGCGGCGGTCGAGGCGCTGGAGGTGGTGATTCTCGGCTGCACGCATTTCCCGCTGCTCGGTGCCGACATCTCGCAGGTACTGGGCGAGTCTCGGGTGGCGCTGGTGGATTCCGGCGCGGCAATCGCCCGCCGCGTGGCAGAGGTGCTGGCGCTTGACCCTGCGGCAGCGGCTGATCAGCAATTCGCTCAGGCTGCTCGGCAAGTCGCTCAAGCGGTTCAACCAGCACCGCATGAGCACATGGCGCTGGCGACGGATGCCCGGCAGCCGGGGTTGGCCACGGCGTTGGCCAGCCAGGGCTTCGCCGTGCCGCAGGCGCTGTCGTGCGACGTCTGAGGGGTAGGGGCGTTGGCTCTCGCGGCCCCCTTGCACCTGCCTGCGCCCGCCTTGGCCCGCCATTTGGCGCTTGAGCTTCGCGCTGCCGATGGTAGGCTAGCGCGCCCAACCTTTGAATGGACGTGATTGGCATGGTTCACCATGACGTGCCCGCGTCCCTTTGCTCATCGTTTCAGTGCTGCGGTATGCCCGCAGGCAGGAGTCAGTGTGGCCATCGCCGTCGTCGATCCCAGTCAGTATGAACAGCAGCTCGCCGAGAAGGCCGAGCAGACCCGCGCACGTTTCGCTGCCTTCGATGCGCCGGAACTCGAGGTATTTCCCTCGCCGCCCAGCCATTACCGCATGCGTTGCGAGTTCCGTATCTGGCACGAGGATGATGACCTCTACTACGCGATGTTCGAGGTCGAGTTTGACGACGAAGGCAACAAGAAGAAGACGGTCGTGCGCATGGACGACTTTCCGGTCGCCAGCCAGCGCATCAATGAGTTGATGCCGCTGCTGCGTGAGCGCCTCAAGGCAAGCCCGGTATTGCGCGAGCGTCTGTTTCAGTGCGAGTTCCTCACCACCCTGAGCGGCGAGGCACTGGTCACGCTGATCTACCATCGCAAGCTCGGCGAAGACTGGGAAGCCGAGGCGCGCGCGCTGGAAGAAGAGCTCGATATCATGATCATCGGGCGTTCGCGCAAGCAGCATATCGTGCTGACCCGCGATCACGTCTTCGAGCGTCTCGAGGTCGATGGCCGCGAGTACATCTATCAGCAGGTCGAGAACAGCTTCACCCAGCCCAATGCCGAGATCTGCCGCTCGATGCTCAGCTGGGCACGAGACGTGACCCATCCTGACAAGGCGCAGGCGGAAGGCCGTGAGCAGGGCGATCTGGTCGAGCTCTACTGCGGCAACGGCAACTTCACCATCGCGCTGGCCGAGAACTTCCGCCGCGTGCTGGCCACCGAGATCTCGCGCACTTCCGTGGCCTCGGCGCAGGTCAACCTGGCGGCCAATAGCATCGACAATGCCCAGGTGGCGCGCATGTCGGCCGAGGACTTCTCGCTGGCGCTGGCAGGCGAGAAGGCGGGCCGTCGTGTCGCGGAGATGGACCTCGACAACCACGACTTCCGCACCGTGCTGGTCGATCCGCCGCGTGCCGGCCTCGATGCCGACAGCTGCGAGCAGACCGCGCGCTACGAGCGTATCGTCTACATCTCCTGCAACCCGCAGACGCTGATCGACAACCTTGAGGTGCTGTGTCGCACGCACCGTATCGAACGCTTCGCGCTGTTCGATCAGTTCCCGTATACCGACCACCTCGAGTGCGGTGTCTATCTGGTGCGCAGATAAGCGCGTCATCAAATCGGCAACTGTCGTCACGCCCGCATGGGTCAGGCATCGCGCCAATCGTTTGAAAAACCAGAGCTCCGTCGTCATCTACCTGTCAGGTAGGGGACGACGGGGCTTTTTTTGCGCACATGACAGTCACTCGAATTAGACTTTCGTTTCATGCGCGGACCGCCAAGTCAATACCCGATGCACAGATGTAATGCTGCATGACCAATATGGAACAGGCATGGGGCAGAGGCGCAGACTGCGCTAGTCTGTGATGCACTGCATGAGTCTGTGCTGCAACGCCTTTTGGCCGGCGCAGACTCTCTATGACTATTTTCCCTGATACATCCATCAGGTCAGTCGAGGTGATTGATGCTACACGTGGCGACGGACGGCAAGCAGGAATTTCTTGCGCAGCTCGAAGAGCAGCTGGACAAGCGACTTCCCAAGGACAAGGTGGACGTGATCGCGGCGTTTGCGCGCGACTATCACGCAACGGCCTCCTTCGAGGACATGGCCGAGCGCAAGCTGGATGACCTCTACGGTTCCACCCTGGCCGTATGGCACTTCCTGCAGAGCTTTGAGGCTCCCAAGGTGCGTGCCTACAACCCGGACTTCGAGAAGCATGGCTGGCAGTCGACGCACACCATCATCGAAGTGCTGCACCCGGACATGCCGTTCCTGGTCGATTCCGTGCGTATCGAGCTCAATCGTCGTGGCATCACCGTCCACGCCATCCACAACGCCGTGCTGGCAGTCGCACGTGATGACGCTGGCCAGCTGGAGCGCGTGACGGCACCGCGTGCCGAGAACGCCCCGCAGCACCGCGAGTCGCTGATCTACATCGAGGTCGATCGTCACAACGACGCCGAGACACTGGAAGACCTCGAGACCAGCCTGCGTGAAGTGCTGGCCGAAGTGCGCGTTGCCGTCGCTGACTTCGACGCCATGCGCAGCCAGGGCGCCCAGGCGCTGCAGGAGCTGCGTGACAACCGTCCGCCGACCGTCTCCGAGGCTGACCACCAGGAAGCCTGCGACTTCATGCAGTGGATGGGCAACGACCACTTCACCTTCTTGGGCTATGACGAGTACACCGTCGACGAGCAGGAAGACGGCACCCGTGTGCTGAACAAGGTTGAAGGCTCCGAACTGGGCGTGCTCAAGCTGGACCTCGAGCGTTATCACGAGCAGTCCCGTCACCAGCAGAGCGTCAACAGCGATCAGTACGTGCTGATTCCGGAACTGCTGTCCTTCGCCAAGAGCGCCTTCCACGCCCGCGTGCACCGTCCGGCCTACCCGGACTACATCACCGTCGAGCGCTTCGATGAAGAAGGCCGCGTGATCGGCGAGCGCCGCTTCCTGGGGCTCTACACCTCCACGGTGTACAACCAGAGCCCGCGCAACGTGCCGATTCTGCGTCGCAAGGTGCAGGACGTCATGGAAGCCGCCGGCGTCAACCCGAAGGGCCACAATGGCAAGCACCTGCTGCAGATTCTGGAAGTCTATCCGCGTGATGATCTCTTCCAGATCTCCACGGACGAGCTGACCCGTACCGCCACCAGCATCCTCAACATCCGCGAGCGTCGTCGCGTGCGTCTGATCGTGCGTGAAGACCGCTTCGGCAAGTTCTTCTCGGTACTGGTGTTCGTGCCTCGCGACGTCTATTCCACCGACCTGCGCGTGCGCATCCAGAATCTGCTCTGCGAAGAGCTGAACGCCACCTTCGGTGACTTCACGCCGTATCTTTCCGAGTCCGTGCTGACGCGTATCCAGTTCATTCTGCGCTTCAAGGGCGATGAACCGGGCCAGTACGACATGCGCGCGCTGGAGAACAAGATCGCTCAGCTGGCCCGCAGCTGGCGTGACGAATTGCACGCCGCCATGGTCGAAGGCTTCGGTGAAGAGCAGGCCAACGAGCTGATGACTCGCTACCGTGATGCCTTCCCGGGCAGCTACCGTGACGACTTCTCGCCGCGCACCGCCGTCTATGACGTGGGCCACCTGCGCGCGCTGGACGAAGGTCAGGCCGTCGGCCTGAGCACCTATCGTCTGGTCGAGGACGACAACTCCGGTGTCAACCTGAAGCTGTTCCACAAGCATCAGCCGATTCCGCTCTCCGACGTACTGCCGGTGCTCGAGAACCTCGGTCTGCGTGTCATCGGTGAGCGTCCCTACGAGATCACCCGCACCGATTCCTCCTGCTGGGTGCATGATTTCGATCTCGAGCATCACGGCAAGGGCGCGGTCGAGCTCTCCGAAGTGCGCGAGAGCTTCATCGAAGCCTTCAAGAAGATCTGGTCCGGCGAAGCCGAATCCGATGCCTTCAATCGCCTGATCATCGGCTCTGGCCTGGACTGGCGTGAAGTGGCGATGCTGCGTGCCTACGCGCGTTACCTGAAGCAGATCCGCTTCGGTCTCTCCCAGGCCTACATCGCCAATGCGCTGGGCAGTCATCCGGACATCACCCGCGAACTGGTGCAGTTGTTCAACCTGCGCTTCGACCCGCAGGGTCAGGGTGGCGAGGATGACGTCAACGCCTGCCGCGAGCGCATCAATGGTCTGCTCGACCAGGTCTCCAGCCTGAACGACGACCGCCTGCTGCGTCGCTACGTCGACCTGATGATGGCCACGCTGCGTACCAACTTCTTCCAGCCGGCAGAAGATGGCCAGGCCAAGGACTACATCAGCTTCAAGCTCGACACGCGCAGCATTCCTGACGTGCCGAAGCCGCGCCCGATGTTCGAGATCTTCGTCTACTCGCCGCGTGTCGAAGGTGTTCACCTGCGTGGCGGCAAGGTCGCACGTGGTGGCCTGCGCTGGTCTGACCGTCATGAGGATTTCCGCACCGAGGTGCTGGGTCTGGTCAAGGCACAGCAGGTCAAGAACGCGGTCATCGTGCCGGTCGGCGCCAAGGGCGGTTTCGTCTGCAAGCGCATGCCGGAAACCACCGACCGCGACGTGATCCAGAAGGAAGGTATCGCCTGCTACCAGATCTTCATCCGCGCACTGCTCGACATCACCGACAACCTGTCCGGTGGTGACGTGGTGGCCCCGACGGCCGTCGTGCGCTATGACGAAGACGATCCCTACATGGTCGTCGCGGCCGACAAGGGCACCGCGACCTTCTCCGACATCGCCAACGCCATCTCCAACGAGTACGGCTTCTGGCTGGGCGATGCCTTCGCCTCCGGTGGCGCCAACGGTTACGACCACAAGGGCATGGGCATCACCGCCAAGGGCGCCTGGGTCAGCGTGCAGCGTCACTTCCGCGAGATGGGCATCAACATCCAGGAAGATGAGTTCAGTGTTGTCGGTATCGGTGACATGGCCGGTGACGTCTTCGGCAACGGCATGCTGCTGTCCGAGAAGATCCGCCTGGTCGGTGCCTTCAACCACCGCAACATCTTCGTCGATCCGAATCCGGACACCGCGCAGAGCTTCGCCGAGCGCGAGCGTCTGTTCCGTCTGCCGCGTTCCAGCTGGGACGACTACGACAAGAGCCTGATCAGCGAAGGTGGCGGTCTGTTCTCGCGTGATGCCAAGACCATCGCCATCAGCCCGCAGATGAAGGAAGTCTTCGACATCAGTGCCGACCATCTGGCGCCCAACGAGCTGATCAATGCGATGCTCAAGGCGCAGGTCGACCTGATCTGGAACGGCGGTATCGGTACCTACGTCAAGGCCTCCACCGAGACCCACGCCGAGGTTGGCGACAAGGCCAACGATGGCCTGCGCATCGACGGCCGTGAGCTGCGCTGCAAGGTAGTGGGCGAAGGCGGCAACCTGGGGCTGACCCAGCGTGGGCGCATGGAAGCCGCGGCCAAGCGTGGCGTGCGCGTCAACACCGACTTCATCGACAATGCCGGTGGCGTGAACTGCTCGGATCACGAGGTCAACATCAAGATCCTGCTGGATGACATCGTCGCCCGCGGTGACCTGACCGACAAGCAGCGCAACCAGCAGCTGGCCGAGATGACCGACGAAGTCGGCGAGCTGGTGATCAAGGACAACTATCGCCAGACCCAGGCGCTGTCGCTCTCCGAGCAGCAGTCCAAGGAAGGCATGGGCGTCTTCCGTCGCTTCATCAATGAGCTGGAAGCGGCCGGCACCCTGGACCGTGAACTCGAGTTCCTGCCGTCCGATGAGGCGCTGATCGAGCGTTCCAACGCCGGTGAAGCCCTGACCCTGCCGGAACTGTCCGTGCTGGTCTCTTACGCCAAGAGCGATCTCAAGACCAGCTTGATCGCCTCTGACGTGCCGGACGACAGCTACGTGCAGCAGCACCTCGAGCGCGCCTTCCCGCGCGTGCTGATGGAGCGCTTCCCGGAAGAGATGTATCAGCACCGTCTGAAGCGTGAAATCGCCGCGACCCAGATCGCCAATGACCTGGTCGACCACATGGGCATCGCCTTCGTGCGTCGCCTGGAAGACACCACCGGTGCCGACAAGGCGGAAATCGCGCGTGCCTACATCGTGGCGCGTGACAGCTTCAATCTGGAAGCGCTGTGGACCCAGATCGAGGCCCTCGATCACCAGGTGCCGGCAGAACTGCAGTACCGCATGATGGGCGATCTGATGCGCCTGATGCGTCGTGCCACTCGCTGGTTCCTGCGTCAGCGCAGCGCCATGGGCGTCAAGGAATGCATCGGCCACTTCGCCCCGCGTCTGGCTCAGCTCTCCGAGAGCATCGGTGAGCGTCTCAAGGGCGAAGCCCGCGAGAACTGGGAAGCGCGTCGCGACAGCTATGTCGAGGCAGGCGTGCCGGAGGCCCTGGCCAGCACCATCGCCGCGACCTCAAGTCTCTATGCAGGGCTTGGCATCATCGAGGCGGCCAAGGCGACCGGCGAGAAGATCAATCGCGTGGCAGAAGCCTTCTACGGCATCGGCCATCGTCTGGAGCTGCCGTGGGTCGGTGACAAGATCAACGGCCTTGAGGTGCAGGACAGCTGGCAGGCGCAGGCACGTGAGAGCTTCCGCGATGATCTCGATCGTCAGCAGCTGGCCCTGACCGTCAGCGTGCTCAAGCAGGACAATGCACCGCGCGAGATCGATGAGCGTGTCGACAGCTGGATGGCCAGCCACGAGAGTCTGGTCAGCCGCTGGTGCTCACTGCTCGGCGAGATGAAGGGCGGTGCTCAGCTGAGCTTCCCGCTGTTCGCGGTCGCCCTGCGCGAGCTGGTCGATCTGGCCGAGTCCAAGCGCGAAGCCTGATGCATTCGGCCTCGAATGCAGCAAGAGCTGACGCAAGTGGCGAGTAGCTGATGACTCGCTGATAGAAGCCCTCACCCCCGGTGAGGGCTTTTTCATGGGGGATAAATAAAAAATTGATAGCTGAAGCCTGCGGTAAGGTAACTGTCGCCAGCTGTCTGGTATGCTGAATGGCGACCAGTGCAGAGACTGATACAGGCCCTGATGGTGGCATCCTTTTCTGCAGACCCTGTTTTCAGTCCTTGATTTTCAGACCCTCATTTCAAGTCTCGGAGTCGCTGCGGCGCTCGCTGGAGGCTTCTGTTTTCTAAGCATCAGTACAACAAGGCAGAGACACCATGTCATATCGTGCATTACCCCTCGCCTGCGCCTTCGCGCTCGGTCTGTCCACGCTGGCATCCCAGGCCGTGCTGGCCGATGGCAGCCCCGCTCAGCAGCGTGCAGAAGAAGCGGCAGGCAAGCTGGACATCTCAAAGTTCCTCAAGCCGCGCAGTGATGCCCACAGCCAGAACTTCCTGTTCGGCGGCACCAGCGTGCACCAGTTCACCATCAAGGAAGCCGGGCGTTACGAAATCGATGGCGTCGCCAGTTTCGATGTGACCGACCCCTATACCATGAAGGCCACGCTCGAGAGTGAGCAGGGCGAGGTCGTGGCCACTGCGGAAGGTGACAGGGCCTCCGATGGCTTGAACATGAATGCCGAGCTGGAGCCGGGCGTCTACAAGCTGCGTGTGCGCGCCGACAAGCTGGGGGCTGGCAAGTCCGGCGGCAACACCTATGAAATCAACGTCGCAGGCCTGAGCGAGAGTGGCGAGAAGCTGTCTGCCGAGGAAAGCGGCATCGAGACCGGCAACGGCCTGGTCTTCCTCGACACCGATGGCGATGGCCGTCGTACCGCCTTCGTCGATGCCAACGATGAAGTCGCGACCATCAAGCCGGCCACCGTTGCCGCTGCCGAACAGGCCGCCCGCGAGAAGAAGGCGGCCGAGACAGGCAATGCGGCAGCTGAAGGCGCTTCTGCCACGGGCGCCGCCGCCACTACTACTTCGGCAGCCGCGACTGCTGCAGCCGAGACGTCTGCCGCTGCTGCCACGGGCAGTGCTGCCGTGACGGAAGCCGAAGCGGAGCCGGATCATCGTTTCGACGAGATCGTCACTGACGTGCGCATTCTCGAGAAGGGCGAGGTCATGACATTCGATGTCGCGGACCGTGGCACCGTGACCATCGACAGCGAGACCTTCCCGGGCAGCGAAGGCACCTACAAGCTGCAGATGCGCCTGTTGGACGAGAGTGGCAACACCGTCGCCAGCGACAAGGGCGAAGGCTTCCAGGGCGACTTCCACCTCAAGACCGTGCTGGAGCCGGGGCGTTACACCGTCTGGGTCAGCGGTCAGAAGTTCGGCTCCTCCATGCAGGGTGTCAACAACTACACCGTGCGCGTGCAGCAGCTCGACGTGAAATGATCTGCATGGCATGACTCCGGCATAGTCGGGTGTGACACCAGGGCGGCCCAGCGGGCCGCCCTTTCTTGTTACCCTGAGCATGAGCAATGGTGTCGGCCTTGGCGTGAGCGATTTTATCGACAGCAGCGCGAGCATGCCGGCGCACAGTGTCTGTCCCCACGGGCTTCGGGTATACTTCGCGCCCAGCTATGCTGTCGTCACGACCCTGCCGCCCGCTGTCTGGAGATCATCATGTACTCGTTTGCTCGCTCGCTTCTCTTCAAGCTCGACCCGGAAACAGCTCATGGTGTGACGCTGAGTGCGCTGGACATGGCACATCGCCTCGGCATGGCGCGCGGTCTGGGCGGTGAAGCGCCACGTGATCCGGTCTCGCTGATGGGGCTCGAGTTCCCCAATCGCGTTGGCCTGGCGGCAGGTCTCGACAAGAATGCCGATCACCTCGATGCGCTCGCCGCTCTGGGCTTCGGCTTCGTGGAGGTCGGCACGGTGACGCCGAAAGGGCAGGACGGCAATCCCAAGCCACGTCTGTTCCGGTTGCCGGAGCATCAGGCGATCATCAACCGCATGGGCTTCAACAATGCCGGGGTCGAGCATCTGGTCGCGAAGGTCAAGGCCAGTCAGGCGCGTGCTGCCTCTGGTATCGTGCTGGGGATCAACATCGGCAAGAACCTGACCACGGCGGTGGATGATGCATTGAGCGACTATCTGGTCTGCCTCGATGCCGTGCATGCTCACGCCGACTACATCACCGCCAATATCTCGTCGCCCAATACCCCGGGGCTGCGCAATCTTCAGTTCGGTGATCATCTCAGCCAGCTGCTGGCCGGGCTTCGCCAGCGTTGCGATCAGCTCGATGCCGAGCGCGGCAGGAAGGTGCCGCTGGTGATCAAGATCGCGCCCGACATGGACAGCGAGGAAATCCTGTTCGTGGCGCGGGCGTTGGCGGACAACGGCATCGATGGTGTCATCGCCACCAACACCACCATCGAGCGCACGGCAGTCGCGGGAAGTCCGCATGCGCAGGAGGCGGGCGGACTTTCCGGCGCCCCGGTGCGTGAATCGTCGACGCGGGTGATTCGTGGCCTGCGTGAAGCGCTGCCGAACATGCCGATCATCGGTGTGGGAGGGATCACCGATGGCGAGAGTGCGCGCGAGAAGATCGCCGCGGGGGCGGATCTGGTGCAGCTTTACTCCGGGCTGATCTACCGCGGCCCGGTATTGGTCGGTGAGTGCGCGCGCGCACTGGAGAAGGCCGATACCCTGATCAAGGTGTGATCCAGCCTGGGTTCCGTCGCAGCGTGATGCTGGTATCTCCCACTCACGGCGCTTCAAGAGACTGCGAGTGGGGGAAGGGCTGACACGGAAAAGCCGCCTCCTGACATCAGAAGGCGGCCTCGGTACCGGCGTGAATGATGATATGACAACGGCAGGGAAGTGATGCGTGATCTGCCGTTGTCGTGTTGGCTGCCATGTCCAGCCAGCGTGCACGATGCGAAGCGCTTTTGCCGTCAGAAACGGCGGTTGGGGGTTGGCCCCTTGAGCTCATCGGGTGCGTGGATGGTTGAAGCAGGCCTGGAAAGAACCTGCTGATGCAGTCAAGGTGAACGTTTGCCCGTGTCGTGCTCCGCGCTGGACCGTCGTCCTCGCAGGCCGTCGCCTGCTGCGCCTCCTCTTCTGGAGCCATACCACGATTGAAACGACACGAGCGCCAACATCTCGGCCTTTCAGGAAGTGAAGCGAGTTGGCCCCATTGCCTACTGCGTCTCTTGCCTGTCAGTGCCGCGCGTCATCAAGATAGAAATAAGGCGTTACCTCCCTGGTGATTTGACGTGTCGCTGGGCGACTTCCGTGGGATTTTCCGGGTGATGTCGCTAAACCGACTCACCGTGAACACCTCGAGTCCTCTCTGTACGTGCCAGCCGACCCTGTAACATGTCAGGAGTCGGTGGCGTGATGCCGGAGAATCCGCTTGGGCAGCGCATCAGGCTGCGTCGGCGGGGTGAAAGGCGCCAGGCGCCGTATTGCCAGTGTCATTCCGTGACGTGCCGCTTTCCTGAAATGGGATGACCTCCTGGTCGCGGATGATGAACCTTGGCGTCACGCGGTGCTCAGCTGAGCACCATGGGGTTCTTGTGGATGCCGGAGACGCCGGTCATTCCCGACCATTGGTCCCCGCGGCCTTCACGCCAGCCGCTCATCCAGAATTCACGTAGATTGACATCGATACTGGGACAATCATCACGGGAACGGCCGGTGACACCAGCCTTGTAGCCGTGAACATAGGCACGCTGAAAGCGATCACGTTTCTGTCTCTTCATGGATGACCTCTAAGTGAGAACCCATCGGCACTGCGTGTCAGTGATGGCGAGACATACCCGGCGAGACCTTGTCTGGCCGCGGTTGTCCTGCCATTGGACATGCCGAGTGAGAGAGTTGGCCGATGCCCTGTCGGGCACTGCCGGCCTCGTGCATCATCACCTCGCGTCGTTGGCCATTCTTGTCGGAAAAGGTCACGAGTGTGAGATGATGGAAGGTCTTGCCTGTATATGCTCGAGCGTGATGATGAAAAAGCGACTGCCTTGCCGTGCCGGAAGTCCGATCTCCTGAGCGGCACAGGTGGGCTGCCCGAATGAGGCCCGTGTCCCTTGATCCTCGATTTCGCATGGCGTGTCACCTTTCCGAATTGCAGCTACACCTATAGTTTTTAGAACACTGCCTCTGGCTTGTCGACAGCCGTATAGGAATATCGCTAGTGCCAGAAGCCAACTCACAGGAATAAGTCCGGCGCCTGCCGGTGAGAGATTCATGACTGATACGACCTCTGCGACTACACCCCGCGCGCCCAGCAACTCGCTCTCTACCTGGTTTGCGACCTGCCCGCGTGGCATCGAAACGCTGCTGGCCGATGAGCTGACGACTCTGGGTGCCGAGGTGACTGGCACGACCGTCGCTGGCGTACACTTCAACGGTAGCCAGGAAACCGCCTACCGCACCATCCTGTGGTCGCGACTGGCCAACCGCATCATTCGTCTGCTCACTCGCGTGGGTGGCGTCGACACCGGCGAGCAACTGCGCAAGGCGAGTGCGGGTGTCGATTGGGCGATGGAGTTGCCGGATCGTGCATCCATCGCCGTCGATTTCCACGGAACATGGAAAGATATTCGCCACACCTTCTTCGGTGCCCAGACCGTCAAGGACGGCATCGTCGAGGCGATGTTCGAGGAAGGCCGCAACAAGCCGACCGTCGATGGCAAGAATGCAGATCTGCGCATCTACGCGCACCTGCACAATGGCTACATCACCCTGGGCATCGACCTCGTGGGGCGCAGCCTGCATCAGCGTGGCTACCGTCCTGATCTCGCCCATGCGCCGCTCAAGGAGAACCTGGCGGCGGCCCTGTTGATGCGGGCCGACTGGCCGGCGCGTGCGGCGCATGGCGAGAGCCTGGTCGACCCGATGTGCGGCTCCGGCACGCTGTTGATCGAAGCAGCCTTGATGGCGGCGGATATCGCGCCGCAGTCGCTGAACCAGGAGTTCGCCTGCCGCCACTGGGGGCGCCATGACGAGCGCATCTGGAAGGGCCTGTGGGAAGAGATGGAGCAGCGTGCAATTGCCGGGCGCCGCAAGGTCACCGCACGTCTGTTCGGTCGCGATCACAGCCCGCAGGCGATTTCTGCCGCGCGCTCCAACGCCATGCGTGCCGGCATTCCGGCGCTGATCGAGCTGGAAGGCGCCTCCGTCGCCGAGCTGACCTGTCCCGAGGGCGCCACCACTGGCCTGGTGATGACCAACCCGCCCTACGGTGAGCGTCTGGGCGAGCTGCCGGCACTGGTGCCGCTCTACGCAAGCCTCGGTGAGCGCATGAAACGTCACTTCGGCGGCTGGACGCTGGCCATGTTCACCGGCAACCCGGATCTCGGCCACCGCCTCGGCCTGCGTGCGCATCGCCAGTATGCCTTCCGCAACGGTCAGCTCGACTGCAAGCTGTTGATGATCGATGTGGCGGCGCGTGAGCGTACGGCCGATGAAGACAGCGTGGCCGAAGATGCCCGCAGTCAGCCCGCGCTGAGCGAGGGCGGCCAGATGTTCGCCAATCGCCTCAAGAAGAACCAGAAGTCACTGGCACGCTGGCTCAAGCAGAGCGGTACCACCTGTTATCGCCTCTACGATGCCGACATGCCGGAGTACGCGCTGGCCATTGATATCTATGGCCGTCATGTGCACGTTCAGGAATACACGCCGCCCAAGTCCGTGGATGCCAGTCAGGCGCAGCGCCGTCTGATGGATGCACTGGCGGCGATTCCGCAGGTGCTGGGCTGCTCGCCCAACGATATCCACATCAAGCAACGCACGCGTCAGGCAGGCAAGGCGCAGTACACGCGCCAGGACAGCTCCGGTCAGCGTATCGAGGTGCAGGAAGGCGATGCCAGGCTGTGGGTGAATCTCAAGGATTACCTGGATACCGGCCTGTTCCTGGATCACCGTCCGGTGCGCAAGCTGCTGGGCAAGGAAGCGGATGGCAAGCGGGTGCTCAACCTGTTCTGCTATACCGCGACGGCCACCGTGCATGCGGTGCTGGGCGGTGCCAGCGAGAGCGTCAGCGTCGACATGTCCAATACCTATCTGGACTGGGGGCGCGAGAACTTCAAGCTCAATGGCATCAGCGAGAAACGCCACCAGCTGGTGCGTGCCGACTGCCTGAAGTGGCTGGAGCGCTCCCGCGAGGAGTTCGACCTGATCTTCCTCGACCCGCCGACCTTCTCCAATTCCAAGAAGATGGAAGGCACCCTGGATATCCAGCGTGATCACGCGCGCCTGATCGACCTGGCGATGGCCAGTCTGGCGCCGGGCGGCACGCTGATCTTCTCCAACAACCATCGTCGCTTCGTGATGGATGACAGCGTCAGCCAGCACCATGTGGTGGAAGACCTGTCGCGCAAGCTGCTGGACCCGGACTTCAAGCGTCGTCCGGATATCCACCACGTCTTCCGCATCCGTCGCGCCAGCGATGTGAAGGGCTGAGCGATGGCCAGCGTCCCGCTGTGGCTCTACACCACGGCGGGCTGTCATCTGTGCGCTCGGCTGGAAGCCACGCTGCAGGCGCTGGGGGCGGATATCACGCTCACGCGGGTCGAGATTGCCTTCGATGCGCAGCTGAGCGAGCGTTACGCGACGCGCATCCCTGTACTGGCGAGCGCCTCGGGTGCGGAGTATTCGCTGGCCGATGGCGAAGAGGTGTTGCCGGAGTGGTTGCGCGCGCAGGGTGTCGAAAAGGGCATCGAGCAGGGTGTCGAAATGACGCCCCCGGCCGAGCACGACTCAGCCATTGAGCCGCAGGGCCCCACCCTGCGCAATGGGCGTCGCTTTCTGCGCTGAGAGGCGCAGGCGTGTCGCGTGATGCTGGTGAAAAAAGACCGCCGCTACCTCAGGGTAGCGGCGGTCTTTTCGTGTCCGGCACCGTGCTGCGCACTAGCTCTCTAGCAGTGACATCTGGCGCATGGCGTCTTCGGCTTCCGGGCTGTCGGCCGTGGCCTCCAGCACCTTGGTGTAGCCGCGTGAGGCCTGGATGTGGGCGAGGTCGCTGACCCAGGTCATGGCCTGCTCGTGGCTTTCGGCGAGATCGTGCTTCAATCCGCCGAACTGGGTGCCGATCTGGCCCCATGAGCGGCTGACGATCCAGTCGCCGAACATGTCCTGATGCACATGGACCAGAACGTAATCGTGGTGGCTTTCCCAGCGGATGATCACGCGTGACTCCCGAGGCGAAACGATGGTGGCTGGACTCAATCATGAGCTTGTGACGCCCGTTGCGTGCGCCTAAGATGGCACGGCGGCGGGCAAGCAAGCATACCATTGTAATCTTCACGTGCCTTGCGGCAAGGTGTGAAGTCACTCAGGCGCTCATGTTGGCCCGTGAACCCGCAGCGACACTCATTGCCACAGCAAGGAAAGGCAACAGATGCACATCATCGTGGACGATAACGTCCCTCTGGCAGAGGAATTCTTCTCCGAACTGGGAGAGGTGACCTGCATGCCGACTCGCGAGATCACCAATGCCGTCCTCAAGGACGTCGACATGCTGATCTGTCGCTCTACCTTGCGCGTGGATCAGGCGCTGTTGGAAGGAACGCGGGTGCGCTTCGTCGGCTCGCCGATCATCGGCACCGACCATGCCGATCTCGAATGGCTCGCAGCCAACGATATCCACTTCACCAACGCGCCGGGCTGCAATGCCGACTCGGTGGTGGATTACGTGCTGTCGTCGCTATGGCATCTGGCCGAGCAGGAAGGGCTGGATCTGCAGCTGGACCGCCGCTTCGGCGTGGTCGGAGCCGGGCAGGTCGGGTCACGGCTGGTCAAGCGTCTCGAGTCGCTGGGTGCCGAGGTGCTGGTCTGTGACCCGCCGCGCGCCGCGCTTGAGAGCCAGAGCGATGAGCGTCCCGAGAAGTCCCGCTTCGTGGACCTCGATGAGCTGGTCGCCGAGTGTGATGTCATCTGCGTGCACACCCCGATGGTCACCGGTGGCGAGCATCCGACCCATCATCTGATCAATGCCGAGCGTATCCGCGCCATGAAGCCCGGCAGCGTGCTGCTGAGTGCCGGCCGCGGTGGCTGTGTCGATACCGCGGCGCTCAAGCAGCGCCTCAAGGAGCAGGCTGATCTGCTGACCGTGCTGGATGTGTGGGAAAACGAGCCGGATATCGATGCCGAGCTGGCCGCACTGGTGGACATTGCCACGCCGCACATCGCCGGGCATAGCCTGGATGGCAAGATGCAGGGCACCGAGATCATCTATCAGCAGGCCTGTCGTCACTTCGGGCTGCCGGCGCGCCGCAAGCTGGGTCAGCTCAAGCCGGACCCGTGGCTGCGCAAGCTGGTGCTGACGGGCTGGGCACCGCCGGAAGAGGCGCTGGGACTCTGCGTACGCGCCTGCTATGACGTGCGCCGCGATGCGCTGGGTCTGCGTCGCTATCAGCGCCGTTTCGGCAATGCCGAGGGGTTCGTGCGTTATCGACGCGAATATCCGCTGCGTCGCGAGTTCTCCACATTGCGTGTCGAGCTCAAGAAGAATGCCCGCGAACTGCGAGAGGTGCTCGAGGGCTTCGGTTTCTCCCGCGTCAAGCTGGTCAGCAAATGATCACGGCGTGATTCGCAAGGCGCCCTGCCACGCCCCCGTCAGCCTTGCTGGCGGGGGCGTTCGCATTGTGGAGGTCGCTTTATGGACGAGGGCCTTGCTACATGCCTGCATCCATGACCGTTTCGGTCTTCGACCTTGGTCGATATAATGCGCCCCAGATCGCCTGGCGACACGCGCAGGGGTTGGCCTTGACGGCATGCCCCGCCTGACGCTGCGGCGTTGCTCCCCATTCTCCGTGTCTTCTGCCATGCCCGTCACCACGCGGCGTGTCGGCGTCCTCATTCCTTGAAGATGGTGTCTTGTATGCAACAACACCCTGATAACTCTGCTGAGGACGGCGGCTATCGTCCGCCTTCTCTGCTGGATGCCCTGATTCCCATCGTGCTGGTCATCGCCATGCTGGTGCTGGCGGTGGTGCTGTTCGGTGCCGATGCCTCCTGGGGACCGAATCAGGTCGCGCTGCTGTCCGGCGCGATGATCGCAGGGATCATCGGCCTCAAGAATGGCTATCGCTGGAGCGATATCGAGGAGGGAATCAACAAGGGCATCCAGATATCGCTGGGGGCGATCCTGATCCTGCTGGCGGTCGGCGCGATGATCGGCACCTGGATTCTCGGCGGCACCGTGCCGGCGATGATCTACTACGGCCTGGACGTGATCGCGCCGCAGTACTTCTATGCCTCCGCCTGTCTGCTATGCGCTCTGGTAGCGCTGTCGGTGGGTAGCTCGTGGACGGTCGCCGGTACCATCGGCATCGGACTGATAGGTATTGCCGATGGCCTGGGGCTATCCGAAGCGATTACCGCCGGCGCGGTGATCTCCGGGGCCTACTTCGGCGACAAGCTCTCGCCGCTGTCCGATACCACCAATCTGGCGCCGGCAGCGGCCGGCACCACGCTGTTCGCGCACATTCGTCACATGCTGTGGACGACCGTGCCCAGCATCCTGCTCGCGCTGGCAGGCTTTCTGTGGCTCGGCCACGACTCCGTCTCCAGTCTGCAGACGCCGGAGCAGGTCGCCAACCTGCGTGCCCAGCTGGGCGAGCAGTTCAACATCGGCCTGCACCTGCTGATTCCGCTTCTGGTGCTGCTGGTGATGGCCGTGCGTCAGATGCCCGCCTTCCCGGCCATCTTCATCGGCGCGGCGCTGGGCGCCGTCTTCGCGGTCATCTTCCAGCCGCAGGCGGTGGTGGGGCTGGCAAGCGTCACTGACATGTCCACCGCCATGGCGCTGCTCAAGGGCGTGTGGATGTCGATGTTCGATGGCTATGTCTCCCACAGCGGTGATGAGGTGATCGACTCGCTGCTCTCCAAGGGCGGCATGAGCAGCATGCTCAACACCGTGTGGCTGATCCTGTCGGCGATGACCTTCGGTGGTGTGATCGAGCGCCTTGGCCTGCTGGAGCGCCTGGTGCAGAGCCTTCTGGGCGCGACACGCAACGCCGGTTCGCTGGTCATCACCACACTAGGCACCTGCCTGGCCTCCAACGTGGTAACCGGGGATCAATACATCTCGGTCATCCTGCCGGGGCGCATGTATCGCGCCGAGTTCCGTCGTCGTCGCCTGGCGCCGGTCAACCTGTCACGCGCGCTGGAAGATTCCGGCACCATCACCTCGCCGCTGATTCCCTGGAACAGCTGCGGCGCCTACATGGCGGCCACCCTCGGCGTCGCGACCTTGAGCTACCTGCCCTTTGCGCTGTTCAACCTGATCAATCTGGCGCTGGCGGTGGCCTATGCCATGGTCGGCTTCAAGCTGGAGCGCCTTGAAGAGGGCGAGGGGACTGAAGGCGTTGAGCCGACACCGCTGGCCGAGTCGCTGGTGCTGGATACGCCCCACGAGACCTCGGAGTCACGCTGACCAGTTCCGATGTATGGAGAGAAAAAGCCCGCCACGTGGATCACGTGGCGGGCTTTTTTACGGCTCAAGGTCAGGGTGCAGCTGTTCTGCTCAGCGCTCAATCCGCGCACTGGTGCTGCAGAAGATGCGCGAGAAAGTCACGGTATCGCTCAAGTTCCGCCATCTCGATGTATTCGTCTGCCTTGTGGGCCTGCGCGATGGAGCCGGGCCCACACACGACGGTGGAGAAGCCGCGGTCCTGGAACCAGCCCGCTTCCGAGCAGAAGCCGACGCCACAGCGCTCACTCTGTCCCGTCAGGGCGAAGGCCAGCGCTTCTGCCTTGCCGTCGGGTTCCGGGGTGAGTGCCGGCACCGAGGCATAGTCCTCCAGTGTCTGGATGCGGCAGTCGGCTGAATGCTGCTGCATCTCGCGCGCCAGTTGCGCGGTGAAGTCATCGAAGCGTGCACGCACCGCGTCAGGCGGATCACTGGGCAGATTGCGCAGCTCCCAATGAAGGCGAGCGTCCTTGGCAATGATATTGGGGGCATTGCCGCCCTGCATGGCACTGACGTGCAGGGTGGAATAGGGCGGCTCGAACAGCTCTCCCCGGGTGGCATTGATGCGCAGCTCGTTTGCCGTGCGCTCGAGTGCCGAGATGATGCGCGCGGCGTAGAAGGTGGCCGAGACGCCAAGGTCTGGCCGGCTTGAATGGGCCGGGACGCCTGTCACCTCAGTGCGCCAGGAGTGCACGCCCTTGTGCGCTGACACCACGCGGCCTTGCGTCGGTTCGCCGATGATGACAGCGGCGACCTCGGGAAGTGTCTCGCGCATGTGGTCGATCAGCGGCAGGCAGCCCATGCAGGTGCTTTCTTCGTCATAGGAGAAGGCAAGATGGATCGGCCGCTTGAGAGGTGATGCGAGAAACTGCGGCACCATCGCCAGGCACAGCGCGATGAAGCCCTTCATGTCCACCGAGCCGCGACCGTAGAGGCGCCCCTCCTTGAGCGTGGTCTGGTACGGTTCCTGCGACCAGGTCTGCCCCGTGACGGGCACGGTGTCGGTGTGACCGGAAAGCACTACGCCCCCGGCGACGGGCGGCCCTATCGTCGCCAGCAATGAAGCCTTGTCGCCCTCGGCATTCGGCAGCACGGTCGCCTGGATGCCGTGCTCGGCCAGCAGGTCACGCACGAAGTGGATCAATGCCAGATTGGAGCGGTCCGACGTGGTATCGAAGGCGATGAGGCGAGTGAGGATATCGAGGGTGCGTTGCATGTCAGGCCTCATGAAGCGTGGCGTTTCTCGAGGGTGCGAAAGCCGAGGGTGATCAGTCCCGCGATGACGAGATAGATCAAGGCCATCAGCAGTAGCGGCTCGTAGACGATATAGGTTTCCTGGCGGATACGCCCGAAGACGGCATAGGTGTCGATGGCGGAAATGGTCGCGACCAGTGGCGTCGCCTTGAGCTGGATGATCAGCTCGCCATTCAGCGTGGGCAATACCTGTTGTACGGCTCTGGGCAGCCAGATGCGTCGGAGAATGCTGAAGGGAGACATGCCCAGCGAACGAGCCGCCTCAAGCTCGCCGCGCGGTACGCCGGCAAAGGCGCCGCGCATGACCTCGCCTTCATAGCCCGCGAACGACAGGGTCAATGCACAGAAGGCGTAGATCCACGGATCTGCCAGCACCGGCCACAACCAGCTGCCACGCAAGCCGGGGATATACGGAAACAGAGACCCCAGTCCGTAGTAGAGGATCCACAGCTGCAGCAGCAACGGGGTGCCGCGAATCAGATTGCAGAATCCCCGCGCCAGCCACGCCAACGGGCGCGGCCCTCGTGCCTGCGCCAATCCCAGCGGAACGGCCAGCAGGAAGCCCGCCACACTGGTGGAGACCAGCAGCAAGAGCGTCAGCAGTATGCCTTTGCCGATCTCGCCTCGGTACTGGGCGACCCACTCCCAGTGCATCTGGGTACCGATCACCACCAGGGTGGCGACGACAATCGCGATCAGGATGAGGCGATGGGGCGGAAGTCTGGGCTCAGCCATGGTGGGCCCCCTTGTCCATGCGACGCTCCAGTGTCTTGAACAGCAGGTTGGAGGCAAGCGATACGATCAGATAGAGCGCCCCCGCGGCGCCGAGAAACAGCAGGTAATGGCGGGTGGAGCCGGCCGCCTGACGCGAGGCCAGTGTCAGCTCCGTGAAGCCCACGACCGCCAGCAGTGCGGTGTCCTTGGTCGCGATCAGCCATAGATTGGAGAGGCCCGGCAGGGCGCCTGGCAGCAACAATGGCAGCGTGATGCGGCGCAGGATGGTGAAGGGGGTCATGCCATGCGCCAGTGCGGCCTCATGCATCCCCTTGGGGATGGCATTGATGGCGCCGCGGATGACCTCGGTGGCATAAGCGCCCTGAACCAGAGCGATGACGGCCACGCCGGCGACGAAGGGGCTGACCTCGAGGGGGCCGAGGCCGACGGCGTTCGCCAGATGGTTCAGGGCATCGGGCGCCGCGAAATACACCAGCAGGATCAGTACCAGCTCGGGAACCGCGCGTATCACCGTCGTATAGCCGGTGAGCAGATCGCGGGTGACGGGGCCACCCGAGATCTTGCCCGCAGCGCCCGCCATGCCGATCACCAGGCCAATCAGATAGCCGCTCGCCGCCACCTGCAGCGATAGCACCAGACCATCCAGCAGAGCGCCTCCCCAGCCCGGCGGCGTCAGCGACAGCAGCTCGCCGATGCTCATGTTGCGATAGTCAGCCATGCAATTTCCTCATGCGGTATGGCGAAGTCGAGACGAGGCGGCGTCAATCTCCGTAGATGTCGAAGTCGAAGTACTGCTTGCTGATCTCGTCATAACGCCCGCTGGCACGAATCTCGGCGATACCGGCATTCAGGCGCTCCAGCAGCTCGTCGTCATCCTTGCGTACACCGAATCCAACGCCGGACCCCAGGATGCTCTCGTCGTGCGCGACATTGCCCTTCATGTCACAGCACAGCTCGCCATCGTCAGTCGCGAGATAGCCATCCAGCACCAGGATATCGGCCAGGGTGGCATCGATGCGTCCGGCGAACAGGTCCTGATTGGCCTCGTCCTGGGTCTGGTATTCACGCACTCGAGTGTCGGGGAAGTGGCGCTTGGCATAGGTCTGATGAATCGAGGCCGACTGCACGCCCAGTGTCTTGCCGGCCAGTCCTTCTGGCGTCGGCGTGATCTCGTCGCCCTTGGCACCCATGACGGCAGCGCTGGTCTGGTAGTACTTGTCCGAGAAGTCGATGACCTTTCGGCGTTGCTCGGTGATGGAGAGTGAAGCGGCGATCGCATCGATCTTGCGGGTGGTCAGCGCCGGAATCAGGCCATCCCAGGAGGAGGTGACAATCTCGCACTCAAGCTCTGCCGCGGCACAGACGGCATTGGTGATATCAACTTCCCAGCCGGTCACGCTGCCATCGGACTGCGGAGTGGCAAAGGGCGGGTAGGGTTCGCTGGCGAAGCCGACACGTACGACGTCGGCCTGGGCGGTAGTGCAAAGGGTCAGGGCGACGGCGCCCAGAGAAGCGATAGCGGACAGGGATTTCATTGTTGATTTTCTCCTGGTTCAGGTAATCGAGCCGATGAACTGCTTGAGGCGCTCGGAAGAGGGGGAGCGAAATATCTGGTCGGGGGTGCCCTGGGCCTCGATGTTGCCCTGGTCGAGGAAGATGACCTTGTTCGCGACATCAGCGGCGAACTTCATCTCATGGGTGACGATGACCATGGTGCGTCCTTCGGCAGCCAGATCGCGCATCACCTCGAGCACCTCGCCGACAAGTTCGGGATCCAGTGCCGAGGTCGGTTCATCGAATAGGAGCACCTCCGGGGACATGGCCAGGGCTCTGGCGATGGCGCCACGTTGCTGCTGGCCACCGGAAAGCGTCCTCGGGTTGGCCTGGCGGTGGGAGTACAGTCCGACGCGCTCCAGCAGCTGGTGAGCATGCTCCCGAGCTTCTGCGCGGGACTGACCGAGCACCTGAATCGGCGCTTCCATGAGGTTCGCTTCGAGGGTCATGTGAGGCCAGAGATTGAAGTTCTGGAAGACCATCGCCAGGCGAGCTCGCAGCAGACGCAGCTGTCGGCGATTGACGGGTTCGAGTCGCTGACCGCGCCGCCGCAGCGCCACGTCCTCGCCCAGCAGGCGCAAGGCCCCGTCGCTGGGTGTCTCGAGCAGGTTGATGCAACGCAGCAGGGTGGACTTTCCCGAGCCGCTGCTGCCGATCAGTGAGATCACGTCACCACGCTGGGCGGTGAGGTCGATGCCCTTGAGGACTTCGCGTCCAGCAAAGGACTTCCAGAGGCCGCGAATGTCGATGACGGCATCGTCATTCGTGTCGGTCATCGGAGTGACAGGAGAGTGAGGCACGCGCGAGTCCTCTGATTGATCTTGTTGTTATGCACTCGGATACTGATTATGCAGTTGCATAAAGTCATGTGCCTGTATAAAACTATGCATCTGTGTAAAAATTATGCATCTGTATAACATTCGGGTCAATTGTGACTGACAGACCATCAAAATGAGGTTTCCTCCATGTCGAATACCCCTGCCTCCACCCGATTCGGTTGCCACTCGATGGCCGCTCGAATGACGCGTGTCCTGATGCGTCGTCCTGGCGACAGCCTGCGCAATGCCGATCCGGCGGTCTGGCATTACAACCACTACTTCAATGCCGAGAAAGCCATCAGTCAGTACCAGGCTCTGGTCGAGATGGTGGAGGAGAGCGGTGCCGAGATCGTCTGGATGGAGGACACCAATGATGGGCTGTCAGATGCCATGTTCACCCGCGATGCCTCGGTGGTGACGCGTGCCGGCGCCGTGCTGCTCCAGATGGGCAAGCCGCTGCGCCAGGACGAACCGAACCGGCATGGTCAGGTCTACGAGCAGGCCGGCATTCCGGTCATCGGTCGGCTGGAAGGTGAGGCGGCCATCGAGGGGGGCGACACCCTGTGGCTGGATGAGAACACCCTTGTCGTCGGCATGGGCTTCCGCTCCAACCGGGAGGGCGTGCGTCAGCTCAACGCGTTGCTCAATCCGCATGGGATCGAGGTGCTGGGCTTCGACCTGCCTGTCTGGGAGGGCGAGGCGGCCTGCCTGCATCTGATGTCGGTTATCTCGCCGTTGGCGGATGACACCTATCTGGTACATCCCAAGTTGATCCCTGCTGCGCTCTGGACCTTGATGAAAGCGCGCGGTATCCGCTTCGTGATTGCCCCGGAAGAAGAGTTCCATCAGTCGCTGGGCCTGAGCCTCAATGTCATGCCGTTGGCGCCGAACGATTGCGTGATGATCGATGGCTTCCCCGGCACGCGTGCCGTGATGGAAGCCGCCGGCGTGCGTGTGCGCACTTTTGAAGGTGACGCCCTGTGCATGGCGTGCGAAGGTGGCCCCACCTGCCTGACCAATCCGATTCTGCGTGAGGGGTAATTCACGTTCCATGGCCAGTCGTCGAGACAACAATGCCCGAGAGGATGACCTGATCGAAGCGACCCTGACCTGCATTGCCAGCGAGGGGATCTCGCGCACGACAGTGCGGCGTGTCGCCGAATATGCCGGTGTCTCGAATGGGTTGATCCGCTTCTATTTCGAAGGCAAGGACAACATGCTCTACGCGGCCTATCGTCGCTTTCTTGAGCGCTTGCTGTCCGATGCCTCCGACACGATAGAAGGACGAGAGCTGGCACCTCATGCAAGGTTGAAGGCCTTTCTTGAGGCCAATCTGTCACCGCCGATCGTGACACCGCAGACGTTGTTGCTGTGGGCCAACTTTCTGCCGCTCACCTATGGCGACCCTCGCATGGCGGAGATTCGCCGCGAGGCCTATCGCGAAACGACCGAGCTGTTCCGTTATCTGGTGGAGGACGTTCTGGTGGCGGAAGGGCGTCAGGAAGACGAGACCCGGCTGCAACATCTGACCATCGCGCTCAACGGGCTGGTCGATGGCCTGTGGATCGAGGGCGCCCTGCGGGGTGATTCGCTGAACGTGGGCGAGATGCAACAGATAGGCCTCGACGCTGCCGTGAATCTGCTGGGGCTGTCGGGGTGGGAAGCGGTGGCGTGAGAGGCGGCCTGCCGAGCGGCGCCCACTGACAGAAAAGCCCGCCATGTGGATCACGTGGCGGGCTTTTTGCTGTCTGCAGGGGCCAATCAGGCCGTGCGGGAATGGCGGAGCTTACTTGTAGGCAGCGGCCTTGAGCGCGGCGATACGCTCATCCAGCGGCGGGTGGCTGGCGAACAGTTGCTCCATCAGCTTGCGGCTCTTGCCGGTGGTGATGGCGAAGGCGGTCATGGTGTCGGGCATCTGGTCCGGCAGCTCATGTTCCTGCTTGAGGCGAGCCAGGGCATTGATCATCGAGCCGCTGCCCGCCAGGCCTGCACCTGCGGCATCGGCGCGGTATTCGCGCCAGCGCGAGAACCAGGCGACGATCATCGAGGCCGCCAGGCCCAGCACCATTTCCAGCACGAACACGACTGCCATGTAGCCGAAGAAGCCCAGGCCGCCGTTCTCGTCATCGCGCTTGAGGAAGGCGTCGATGGCGTGTGCGGCGATACGCGCGAAGAACATCACGAAGGTGTTCACCACGCCCTGGATCAGCGTCAGCGTCACCATGTCGCCGTTGGCGACGTGGCCGATCTCGTGCGCCAGCACGGCGCGCACTTCCTCGGGACGCATGCGATTGAGCAGGCCGGCCGAGACGGCGACCAGCGCATCATTGCGGTTCCAGCCGGTGGCGAAGGCATTGGATTGCTGCGCCGGGAAGATGCCGACTTCCGGCATCTTGATGCCTGCGTCGCGCGCCAGTTCTCCGACGGTGTCCAGCAGCCAGCGCTCGGTGTCATTCTGCGGCTGTTCGATGATCACGGTGCCGGTCGAGGACTTGGCCATCGTCTTGGACAGGAACAGCGAGATCACGGAACCGGCCATGCCGATGATGAAGCAGAAGATCAGCAGTGCCGTGTAGTTGATGCCGTTGGCTTCCATGTAGCCATCGAAGCCCAGTAGGCGCAGCGTGACACTGGCCAGCAGCACCACCGCCAGGTTGGTGATCAGGAAAAGGGCTATCCGCATCATGGGGTCAGGTCTCCAATGCCAATATATCGGTAGGGCGCAATTATCTGCCCGCGATACTGACAGTGAGATGAATCACTGGCGGTGGCGCGGGCAGAATCTGCGTCGATAGTCTGCAAGAACGGTTTGCAAGGACAGCAAGGTATCACCACTGGAGGCGACCTGCGTAGCCCCTTGATCGCGGGGGCTGAGCCGACGTCAGGCCTTGCGACGTCGCGCCAGGAAGCGGCCGAGGCGTTCGATGGCTTCTTCCAGCTGGTCGGCGTAGGGCAGGGTCACGATGCGCAGGTGGTCCGGATTCGGCCAGTTGAAGGCGGTGCCCTGCACCAGCAGCATCTTCTCTTCTAGCAACAGCTCCAGCACCATCTGCTGATCGTCCTCGAAGGGATACATCTCGGGGTCGAGACGCGGGAACATGTAGAGCGCGCCCTTGGGTTTCACGCAGCTGACGCCGGGTATCTCGTTGAGCTTCTTCCAGGCTGCGTCACGCTGGGCCAGCAGACGTCCGCCCGGCAGTACCAGGTCATTGATCGACTGATAGCCGCCGAGCGCCGTCTGGATGGCGTGCTGCGCCGGCACATTGGCGCACAGGCGCATGCTGGCCAGCATGTCGAGGCCGGAGATGAAGTCGGCCGCCGGGCGCTTGTCGCCTGAGAGAATCATCCAGCCGGAGCGGAAGCCCGCGCAGCGGTAGCTCTTGGACAGCCCGTTCATGGTCACGATCAGCAGATCATCGGCCAGCGCGCCGGTGGAGACGTGCTCGGTGCCGTCGTAGAGGATCTTGTCGTAGATCTCGTCAGAGAACACCACCAGACCGAATTCGCGCGCGACCTGCAGGATGTCCTTCACCACCGCGGGCGGATAGACCGCGCCGGTCGGGTTGTTCGGATTGATCAGCACGATGCCCTTGGTGTGGCTGGTCACCTTGGCGCGGATGTCCTCGATGGAGGGCGCCCAGTCCTGTGCTTCGTCACACAGATAGTGCACGGCGCGACCACCGGCCAGGTTGGCGGCAGCAGTCCATAGCGGGTAATCCGGCGCCGGTACCAGCAGCTCGTCACCATCGTCGAGCAATGCCTGCATGGCCAGCACGATCAGCTCCGAGACGCCGTTGCCGACGTAGATGTCCTCGATCCCGACACCCTGGATATCCTTGCGCTGGCACTCCTGCATGATCGCCTTGCGCGCAGAGTAAAGCCCCTTGGAATCACAATAGCCCTGCGCTGTCGGCAGGTTGCGCATCACGTCCTGCAGAATCTCTTCCGGTGCCTCGAAGCCGAAGGGCGCCGGGTTGCCGATATTGAGCTTGAGAATGCGATGGCCCTCGTCCTCGAGACGCTTGGCGTGCTCGAGAACCGGCCCGCGAATGTCATAGCAGACGTTGTCCAGCTTGTGTGACTTGCGAATTTCGCGGGGCTTTCTTTGCTCGGTATCCATGATGCTTTCCGTAGATCTCCGTCACGTAAGGTGTAGGGGCGAGCGTCCAGCATATCGCGCCGCTGGCCTGCCGCGCCACGGCCAAGGGCCAATAGCGTGGTTAAATTTGTGGTTTGAGATGTTCAGGCAGAAAAAAATCCCGCCAGAGGTTTTCTGACGGGATTTTCAACTGGCATTCAAGCGTCTCCCGCGGGCGGGAGCCAGGCGAGTGTCGCGTTAGCGCCTTGTTCTGGTAGCGTTATTCGCTCTCTTGCTCATGCGTTTCGGCCCCATCTTCCGTCTCGCCACTGGCTTCCGGCACCGGCTCGGCAGGAATGTCGGCGGGTGTTTCCAATGTCAGGCGCCCGAGTTTGCCATCGCGCAGTTCATGCAGCAGCACCTCGGCACCGCGGTGCAAGTCGATGATGCCACCGGCACGCAGGCCGCCGCGCTTGCTGGCGATCTCTTCCAGAATCGCGACCCCATTGAAGCCGGACAGCGCCATCAGATCGACCTTGCGCGGGCCATCACTCTCGACTCGCTCGGCGTCAGGGTTGGCGCTGTAGGCCGGCAGTGACTTCAGCTTGTAGCGTGCGGTCAGCTCCGTGGGGTAGCGCTTGGCCAGCTCGGCCGCGACGATCACCGCCACATCGGTGTAATCGATGGCGGTGTCACGGATCGCGCCGCTGCCGGCCAGGCGATAGGCGCTGGCCTGGTCTTCGATCTTCGGCCACATCACTCCGGGGGTATCGATCAGGGCGATGCCACCGTCGATGCGAATCTTCTGCTGGCGCTTGGTGACGGCGGGCTCGTTGCCGGTCTTGGCGATCTTGCGTCCCGCCAGACCATTGATCAGCGTCGACTTGCCGACGTTGGGGATGCCCATCACCATCACTCGCGCATCACGATCGACGCGGATATGACCGGCCATCTCGCGGCACAGCCGCGGGATCTGCTTGAGATCACGCGCCTCAAGCGTGGTGATCGCCAATGCACGAGTGTTGGGCAGGCCATCGAAATACTCGACCCATTCGCGGGTGCGTGCCGGGTCCGCCAGATCGGTGCGAGACAGCAGCTTGAGTACCGGCTTGTGGCGGGTCAGTTCGGACAGCACCGGATTGGTGCTGGAGTAGGGGAGGCGGGCATCGAGGACTTCGATGACCACGTCGATCTCGGGCAGCGCGTCCTTTATCTGACGGCGTGCCTTGTGCATATGTCCCGGATACCAGCCCAGCATGTCGCTTCTCTCCTGCCGTCAGGGGTATGACGGTTGATCTGTCACCTCTGTCCTGCCTCCTTCTTCCCGCATGCCAGGCAGGGCGCTCATCCATCAGGGATGGCGCTACATGGCATGCGGAAGAGGAGGGGACGCGTATGGCGACGCATTCTATCAGAGGAGGCCTGGCCATGGAGGCGCGCTATCCGGTCATCACTGCCCGGCGCATCTATCGACTCTCCATGCCCCGGGCGTCAGGCGCGGGTCGGCTTGAAGCGCAGCGCGACGGAGTTGATGCAGTAGCGCTGGCCGGTGTCAGTCGGGCCATCCGGAAAGACGTGCCCCAGATGGGATTCGCAGCGGCGACAGCGCACTTCCACGCGACGCATGCCATGGCTGGTATCGAATTGCTCCTCGACGGCGGCATCGGCATGGGGGCGGTCGAAGCTCGGCCAACCACAGCCGGAGTCGAACTTGGTGTCGTTGTCGAACAGCTTGGCGTCACAGGCGATGCAGTGATAGGTTCCCGGCGTCGGGCTGACTTCGTGATCGCCGGTGAAGGGGCGCTCGGTCCCTGCCTCGCGCGTCACCCGATATTGTTCCGGCGTCAGTCGCTTGCGCCATTCCTCTTCACTGCGAATCAACTTGTCCTGAGTTTGCGGGTCTTGTTCGCTCATGATCTCTACTCTCTATCTATGCGTTTCTCGAATGCGTGCTCGTGTGAACCTGCAAGCAAGTTCTCCTGCGCGGCGATCCGAAAAGAGTGACTGCCGGTCTTCACGCGAAACCCGGTACATACCCCAAGAATGCGGGCGTCAGGGCGTGACCACAAGCATGTGGTGGATGCACTTGGCCAACGCCGGAAAAATCCTGTTGAAGCAGGGGGTTGACGAAGGGGGAGGGGCTTTGTAATATACGCGCCACCTCGACGAGGCAAGAACGTTACGTCCCATTCGTCTAGTGGTCCAGGACACCGCCCTTTCACGGCGGTAACAGGGGTTCGAACCCCCTATGGGACGCCACTTTCTTGCAGCGTAGAGACCGGAGTGCGGGAATAGCTCAGTGGTAGAGCACAACCTTGCCAAGGTTGGGGTCGCGAGTTCGAATCTCGTTTCCCGCTCCAAAGGAAAAGGCAATGCGACAAGGTCGCGAGCTGGTTCGCCAGTCCGATCGAATCTCGTTTCCCGCTCCAGTGTGTCCCATTCGTCTAGTGGTCCAGGACACCGCCCTTTCACGGCGGTAACAGGGGTTCGAACCCCCTATGGGACGCCATCTTCGGTCTTGTGTGGTCGCATGATCTGCTTGTGTTGCGGGAATAGCTCAGTGGTAGAGCACAACCTTGCCAAGGTTGGGGTCGCGAGTTCGAATCTCGTTTCCCGCTCCATTAGGAACAAGTGGTGTGACAAGGTCGCGAGCTGAACGTCAGTCCGGTCGAATCTCATCTCTCGCTCCAGTACGTCCCATTCGTCTAGTGGTCCAGGACACCGCCCTTTCACGGCGGTAACAGGGGTTCGAACCCCCTATGGGACGCCATGCAGAGCATGATGGTGTGGCAAGCCAGCAGTAAGACAGATGTCGTGAGCACAGGTTCATGGCACCCGGTGCGGGAATAGCTCAGTGGTAGAGCACAACCTTGCCAAGGTTGGGGTCGCGAGTTCGAATCTCGTTTCCCGCTCCAGTAGGAAAAGGCAATGCGACAAGGTCGCGAGCTGGTTCGCCAGTCCGATCGAATCTCGTTTCCCGCTCCAGTACGTCCCATTCGTCTAGTGGTCCAGGACACCGCCCTTTCACGGCGGTAACAGGGGTTCGAACCCCCTATGGG
>NZ_JASSPL010000013.1:0-110839 GCF_030264805.1 Cobetia sp. LC6
GAGTAGGTCATCGTCAGGCACTTATACTGAACCGCCCCTGTAGCCTTGCTGCAGGGGCGGTTCTCTTTGTGCGCAGGAAAAGTGGTACGCAGGAAGAGTCGTGTGCGAGACAGAAGCTGCGCTGAGCAAAGAATGCTGAGCAGAGTGAGCTTGCGCTGAGAGCAGTACTCTAAGAGCGCCCAGGATCAATTGAGAAAGCCCGGCCCCCTCAGGAGTCGGGCTTTTTGCGTTCAATGTGCAAATACGGCGCTGAGAGATAGTCAGCATGAGGTGCCAGGCAAAATGCCGTAGTCTTTGAGCACGACTCTTCGATGACGGGCTGGGCAATGGATGAGCTGATGTTGGTGGGCGTCATGATGGCGTTGCTGGTACTGGGTGGTTCCTTGATGGGGTGGCTCAGCATGCTGCGCATCAAGGTGCTGGAGCAGCGACTGCGCGACATGGAGGTCAGGCTTGCTCGCGAGCTCCCTGTTCATGGCGCTCCGGTTATGCACACCCCCTTGCGAGAAGGGGGTGTGGACAAATCGTCTGGCGAAGTGCCACCCCTGGAGGGGCTGGCAGCATTCGGTGCAACATCTCCGATCAGCGACTCGCGAGTCGCTGGATCATCCAGTGGCGGCCGCTCTCTGTCCTACCGGCTGCTTCAGCGCTTGTTGCATGGCGCTGCCTCCAGTCGTTCAGGCGAGGTGGGGCAGGGCGCAGACCCCGCAAGCAAGACATCAGAAGTGCTGCCGGGGGGGATGTCACGTCTGCTGACGCTGCTCCAGGAACACTGGATGATTCTTGTGGGTGCCTTGTCTCTGGTGATGGCAGGCATCCTGTTCGTTGGGTACTCCCTTGAGCAGGGCTTGCTGGGGCCGGGGGTACGGCTGGCGTTGGGACTCGGGTTCGGCCTGAGCATGACGGTATTGGCTGAGTGGATGAGGTTGCGTACATCCCAGTCATCCAGTTTGACAGGCGCCGTCAGTGGCGTCGGCAGTCTGGTGCTTGCGGCGAGTCTGTTGGCTGGTCACTTTCTGCTTTCGCTGGTGTCCATGCCGGTTACCTTCGCACTGTTGGCAGCCTTGAGTCTATGGATGTTGGAGCGTGCGCGGCATCACGGGCCGTGGCTGGCAGCATTGGGCATGCTGGGCGGATACGCCCTGCCTTTGGCACTGCCCCTTCACCAGCAGTGGCAGGAGGCCTCAACCTTGCTGTTGCTGGGGCATGTGGGTGTGATCGCGGCGGCATGTCGGGTGCTGTATCGGCAGGTTGCGGTGAGCTGGCTGTATTGGGGCGGTCTGGTGGGGGCGCTCACCTGGTGGTTGCTGTTGATGCCCTTCGGCATCTCCTCTGGCACGACATTGCTGGTGGGGCTGTTGTCTTGGGGGAGTGGTGCCTGGCTGGCCTTGCTGGCGCTGGGTTATCTGTGGGAGCGGGATCCATTCACGGGCGCCGCAGAAAAGAATGGGCGACAAGCGAAGGCCTCACTTGCGGTCTGGTTGCCTTGGCGTGCATCTATTGAGCTGCGTCGGCACTGGCTCGCCGGGGGCCTTGTCTCGGTGAGCGTCGTGCTGGGGCTCTGGCTGCCCTGGCTGGGGGGGCTCGAGCATGGTGTGTCCATTGACGCTTTGGTGGAGCCTTCCGGTATGGGCGGCTCCGGTGTGAGCCAGTGGCATCGGGGGTGGCTGGCTAGCCTCATGCCGATGCTGGTGATTGCCTGGTCTAGTCGGCGCCATGCAGTGCTGTGGTCGATGGTCGTTGCCGGCAACGGGCTCTGGCTGCTGGTGTGGGGGCTTGCTTTGACGGCATCGCATTCGAGCAGCGTGATGTTCAGCCCGTTGATATTGAGTGTCGGTCTGTTGTCGCTGGCGCGTTGGCGGCCGCATCATGATGCGGGTGAGGGAGCAGAGAGGCCGCTTGCAGCCTGTTGGTGGGCATTGGCGACCATGGTGCCGCTGCTGGCGTGGGCTCTGGCACTCTGGCAGGACGTCATGCCATGGTCGACCGAGGCGAGCGATGCAGAGAGGCTGATCAACACAGGGTTGCCGCCATTGATCTGGGGGCTGGTGTGCTGGGCAGGTGCCATGCGTTTTCAGGCGCGTGAAGGTGCTCAGCTTGCCGCTGGGCTGTGGCTGCCCGCGCAGGCCGGGATATTCCTTGCCCTGGTGGCAGTGCTGGAGGGGCCATCGCTGACCCTGGCGCTGGCGCTGCAACTATTGGGTTTGACCGTTTGTGAATGGCGCTGGTATCGCGAGGGTCATATCGCAGGGCGTTCCGTGTTTGCTGAGCTGTCACGCTTGCTGGCGTGGGGCGTCGTGGTTCGCTTGATGTGTGGCGTGGCAAATGACAGCTATGCCGATATCGCGCACTGGCCACTGCAGATATTCCTGCCGGTGCTGGCATGTGTCGCTCTCAACAGTTATGGCATGCGCCATCGCATGCATGTCCAGCGCTGGTTGGAAGGGGTTGTGATACAGCTGGCGCTTGCCACGACCGTGCTGGAGGTTCGCTACCTGCTGACGGATGGTCAGCCTTTCACGGGGTACCTTTCATTCCCGGAGCTGTCCGTGCAGGTGCTGGCACTTGGTGGTGTGGCGGCGGGCTATGCCTGGCGTGCCAGCGGCTCGGTCCAGAATGTCGCCTTGTATCGCACATTGGCCTATGTCGTTGGAGGGCTGGCAGCAGTCATCTGGCTTGCGGGTGTCGTATTGGCGTACAACCCGCTATGGCAGGGGGCTGATGTGGGCCGCTGGCCGCTGGTGAACTGGCTGCTGCCTGCCTATGGTATGCCAGCATTGGGGGCTGCTCTGGTCTGGCACCTTGCGGGGGCCGGCACGCGACTGCGTCATCTCTGCGAGGTGGCGGGGCTGCTGGCTCTTGGTTTATGGATCGGGATGAGTCTGCGACATGTCTGGCATGGATACGCGCTGGAGTTCTGGCACGGGGTCGAGCAGGCTGAACTCTATGCCTACAGCATTTCACTGCTGGCCGTTTCAGCCGTTCTCGTGATCAGTGGTGCGCGGATGGGGCAGTCACATTGGCAGCGGGTGGGGCAGGGGGTGCTGGTGATGACGGTTCTCAAGGTCGTAATCTGGGATACCGCGACGCTGGAGGGGCTGTGGCGTGTAGGGGCATGGTTGGGGCTGGGCAGTGTCCTGATGCTGCTTTCCGCCTTGTTCAACCGCCTGGCGGGGGCGGGAGTGCGTGCCGGGGAGCGGGATTGACGAAAAGAGCGTTATCTTTGGTCGTTGTTCTTGGCTCGCAAGCCCATGAATCCGATAGAATGTGCGCTTTTGCACAGGGGCAGGCCTCCGCATGACCATCCGTGATCTCATTCGTCTACTTGGAGATGGTGGCTACCACTCCGGAGAGGCCCTGGGCGAAGAGCTCGGGGTGTCGCGTACGGCGGTCTGGAAGCAGCTCAAGAAACTTGAGGCGCTCGACATTCCGCTGGAAGCCATCAAGGGGCTTGGCTATCGACTGGCCAACCCCATCGAGTTGCTCGATGGTCAACAGATCATCGAGGCGTTGCCGCGCGAGACTCGCAAACACCTGACGCGCCTGTTCGTCGAGGAGTCGGTGGACTCGACCAATACCTTCATTCGCGAGCGCTTTCGTCAGGGGGCTGGCCATGCCGAGGTCTGTCTGGCTGAGGTGCAATCGGCTGGGCGTGGCCGTCGTGGGCGCGAGTGGGAGACTCCCTGGGGGCGCAGCCTGGTCTTCTCGCTTGGCTGGCGTTTTGAATCAGGTGCTGCATCGCTTGAGGGCCTGAGTCTGGCGATCGGTGTGGCAGTCGCGGAAGTGCTCGAGGCCGATGGGCTGCCCGCGCGCCTCAAGTGGCCCAACGATGTCCTGCTGCAGATCCAGAAGGATCAACCCAAGATAGCCGGCATTCTGGTCGAGGTGACGGGAGATGTATCCGGCCCCTGT
Organism: Cobetia sp. LC6; assembly: GCF_030264805.1. Taxonomy (NCBI): domain Bacteria; kingdom Pseudomonadati; phylum Pseudomonadota; class Gammaproteobacteria; order Oceanospirillales; family Halomonadaceae; genus Cobetia; species Cobetia sp. LC6. The sequence continues at coordinate 3,913 of NZ_JASSPL010000013.1, forward strand.
GATGTCGTCATCGGTATCGGCATGAATATCGAGTTGCCGGCGTCCCGGCGCGAGGCGATCACTCAACCGGTGGCTGCGGTACGTGACATCATTCCCGGTGCTTCGCGCAATCGCTATGCCGCGCGTCTGATGGAGTCGTTGCTGGCGCTGTTGCCTGAGTTCGAGTCGCAGGGCTTTGCCGGATGGCAGGCGCGCTGGAATGAGCGCAATGCCTTCAAGGGGCGTGATGTGGTCATTCTGCGTGGAGACAGACGAGAAGAAGCCGTGGCAGAAGGTGTCGATATCAATGGAAATCTCGAGGTGCGCATGAATGGCGAAACCATCACTCTCGCCGGTGGCGAGATCAGTCTGCGCGCCGTCTCATGATTCTGGATCTTGATATCGGTAATACCTTGTCAAAGTGGCGTCTCAAGGACACCGTTTCCAGCGAGATCCGCTCACGCGGCGCCGTCTGGACGCGCGAGGAGTGGCGGCCGGGCGAGGACATTCCTGACCTGGATGTCGTCACGGCCGTGCGTATCTCCAGCGTGGCGCGCAAGCAGGTGCTGGATGAGACGGTGGAATTGCTGCGCAAGCAGGTTGGCGTCGTGCATGTCGCGCACTCGACGCGGGAGGCGCTGGGCGTCACCTGCGGCTATGAAGAACCGCAACGCCTGGGCGTCGATCGCTGGTTGGGCGCGCTCGCCGGCCATCATCTTACCGGGGGTTGTTGCAGCGTCGATTGCGGTAGTGCGATCACGGTGGATTTCGTGCTGCCGGGAGGCAAGCATCTTGGGGGCTATATTCTCCCGGGACTGCGCTTGATGAAGGAAAGCCTCAAGCTGGGCACACGCAATGTGGCCATCGACCCGGATACCGAAGTGGATACGCTGCTGGCGCCGGGGCGCAATACCGTGGAGGCCGTGAATCATGGCATCTACATGGCGGCCGTCAGCGCGGTCAATCGTCTCTATGCCGAGGTCTGCGATCGTGAAGGGGTAGCCTTGCCGCTGCTGCTGACCGGCGGTGACGCGCGGGTAGTGGCGCGCGGTCTGCGGGTGCCGCATGCGCTGTGGCCGGACATGGTGTACGCCGGTCTGGAGGCGCTGTATCCATTGACCGCTGCCGAGCGGGCAGGGCGTCTGTCAGGTGCGCCCGACCAGCCGCGAGTGCCTGATCTAGAAAAACTTCGCTCAGGGCTTGCGCTCACCCAGATGCTTTGACATACTACGTCCCGTTCTGAGGCGATACATTCCCTCAAGCGCTTGAAGTAGAATGAAATCAAGCACTTGACAGTGTATCCCAAGCGACGTAAGATTCGTCGTCACAGATGGTGGGGTTCCCGAGTGGCCAAAGGGAGCAGACTGTAAATCTGCCGCGAAAGCTTCGAAGGTTCGAATCCTTCCCCCACCACCAGATTCGCTTATGATGCCGCGCGCATCAGGGCAGCAAGAGTTGGAAAGCGGGCATAGTTTAATGGTAGAACCTCAGCCTTCCAAGCTGATGACGCGGGTTCGATTCCCGCTGCCCGCTCCAGTTCATCTCGCCAGTCGAGATTGCGCAAAGGTTTTGCTCGTGTAGCTCAGGGGTAGAGCACACCCTTGGTAAGGGTGAGGTCGGCGGTTCAAATCCGCCCACGAGCTCCATACAACGGAAAGGCGAGTCGTGGTTTGGCTCGTCTTTTTCGTTTCCGACGACCTCCCAGGTCGCGGTCAAAGATAAGGCTTGTCAGTTTGGGTTGTCTCAGCTATGATGGCGCCCGCTGTTCATTCAGCCTTGTTTTTAGTCTCTGGAACACGCAAGTGTTACAGGCCAGTAGCTCAATTGGCAGAGCAGCGGTCTCCAAAACCGCAGGTTGGGGGTTCGATTCCCTCCTGGCCTGCCATCCTTCCCCAGGATGGTATTCGACTTCTTACCGATTCTCGATTCTAGCGATCGCTGCACCCTTGAGGAGTCTCTTTGATGAAACAGAACGCCGAGGTGCAGGAAGCGCGCCACGACGGGTTCAAGTGGTCAGTCGTTGTCATTCTTCTTGTGCTGGCTGTTGCTGGCAATGCCTATTTTGATGACCAAGCGCTGCTTTATCGCGTGCTTGGCGTCGTCGTGCTTGGTGTTGCAGCGGCTGCTCTGGCGATCACGACCAACAAAGGCCGTGATGTTGTCGAGCTGGCAAGTAGTGCGCGCCGCGAGATCCAGCGCGTCGTTTGGCCGACCCGACAGGAAACTGTCCAGACAACTGCCATCGTGCTGGGTGCCGTGCTTATCGTGGGCCTGTTGCTATGGCTCATCGATACCACCCTCGGCTGGCTGATGTCCGGCATCGTCAGTTAACGGAGTTTCCATGTCCAAGCGTTGGTATGTCATACACGCCTATTCCGGTTTCGAAAAGCAGGTCATGCGTTCGCTCAACGAGCGTGTGAAGCTTTACGCCATGGAAGATCACTTCGGTGAGATTCTCGTGCCGGTCGAAGAAATCGTCGAAATGCGTGACGGCAAGCGCCGCAAGAGCGAGCGCAAGTTCTACCCGGGCTACGTGCTGGTCGAGATGGACATGAATGATCAGTCCTGGCACCTGGTGAATGAAACCCCGCGCGTCATGGGTTTCATTGGCGGAACCCCGGAGAAGCCGGCAGCGATTACCCAGAAAGAAGCCGACGCCATGCTGCGTCGCGTTCAGGATGGCACCGACAAGCCGCGTCCGAAGACTCTCTTCGAGCCGGGAGAGACGGTGCGTGTCATTGATGGCCCGTTTGCCGACTTCAATGGCGTAGTCGAAGAAGTGAATTACGAAAAGAGCCGTCTGCAGGTCAGCGTGCTGATCTTCGGGCGTGCCACGCCGGTGGAGCTCGAGTTCTCCCAGGTCGAGAAGGACTGATCCCAGGATCATCATCTCACCTGTTTGAATACGAGCGTCACGGCAACACGACGGGTCGCCTGAGGCGGCCCGGTTTTACGGGGAGCCGCAAGGCGCTACCACCCATACTGGAGTCCTATCATGGCCAAGAAAGTACAGGCTTACATCAAGCTGCAGGTTGCAGCCGGTAAAGCTAACCCGAGCCCGCCCGTGGGCCCTGCCCTCGGTCAGCACGGTGTCAACATCATGGAGTTCTGTAAAGCGTTCAACGCCGCTACCCAGAACGTCGAGCCGGGTCTCCCGACTCCTGTGGTCATCACTGTCTATTCCGATCGTAGCTTCACTTTCGTCACCAAGACGCCGCCTGCGGCCGTCCTGCTGCTGAAAGCCGCTGGTCTGAAGTCCGGTTCTGGCGAGCCGAACAAGAAGAAGGTCGGTACCGTGACTCGCGCTCAGCTCGAAGAGATCGCGACCACCAAGGAGCCGGATCTGACAGCTTCCAATCTGGACGCTGCTGTTCGCACCATCGCCGGTACTGCCCGTAGCATGGGCCTGAACGTGGAGGGTCTTTGATCATGGCCAAGATTTCAAAGCGCGCCCAGGCGATCAACGCGAAAGTTGAATCCGGCAAGGTCTACAGCGTCGAAGAAGCTGTCGCACTGCTGTCCGAGCTGTCCACCGTCAAGTTCAAGGAGACCATCGAAGTCTCTCTGAACCTGGGTGTTGACCCGCGTAAATCCGATCAGGTCGTTCGCGGCGCTACCGTAATGCCGAATGGCACCGGTAACGAAGTGCGCGTCGCTGTCTTCACCCAGGGTGCCAACGCTGAAGCAGCGAAGGAAGCCGGTGCAGACGTGGTCGGCATGGACGACCTGGCAGAACAGGTCAAGAAAGGCGTGATGGACTTCGACGTCGTCATCGCTTCTCCGGATGCCATGCGCGTTGTCGGTCAGCTGGGCCAGATCCTCGGTCCGCGCGGCCTGATGCCGAACCCGAAGGTCGGCACCGTGACGCCTGACGTCGCGACTGCCGTGAAGAATGCCAAGGCTGGTCAGGTACGTTTCCGTACTGACAAGAACGGCATCATTCACGCCGGTATCGGCAAGATCGACTTCAGTGCAGACTCCATTCAGGGTAACATTGACGCCCTGGTGGCCGAAGTCAAGAAGCTGAAGCCGAGCACTTCCAAGGGTGTCTACCTGAAGAAGATCACCCTGTCCAGCACCATGGGTCCGGGCCTGACTGTCGATCACGCCAAGTACGCGTAAGGCAGTCTCAGAATGTTTCACTTTGCGGTCCCCGTGCTCAGCCGCGGGGCGCCGTCAAAGACCGCAGGCGCTGGCCTTGTCATCTCGGTGACGGGGCCGGCTTAATCGCGCCGCGATGCTTGCATTGCGCGTAGCCTGCGCAGATGGTGTCCCAGCCTTGCTGGTGGCAGCCATCCTCCAAGACTCTCCCGCGCAGTTCTGGTGAGAGAGATGGTAAACCACTGGGGAATTCGTTCCCCGGCACGAAATGGAGTCAACACCGTGGCTTTAGGTCTCGAAGACAAGAAGGCAATTGTTGCTGAGGTCAGCGAAACCGCCAAGGGTGCTCTCTCCGTAGTCGCTGCCGACTCTCGTGGTGTGACTGTTGGTGCAATGACCGAATTGCGCAAACAGTGCCGCGAAGCGGGCGTCCAGCTGCGTGTTGTTCGCAACACTCTGGCTCGTCGCGCGCTGTCCGGTACCTCTTACGAGGTGCTGAACGAGTCCTTCGTCGGCCCGACTCTGCTTGCATTCTCCATGGAACACCCGGGCGCTGGCGCTCGTCTGTTCAAGGAATTTGCCAAGAAGGTCGAGGCGTTCGAAGTCAAGGCATTGGCCTACGAAGGCGAGTTCATCCCGGCGGCGAATATCGACCGTCTGGCATCTCTGCCGACCCGCGATGAAGCACTGTCCAAGCTGCTGTCTGTCATGAAGGAAGCTTCTGCAGGCAAGCTGGTCCGTACTATCGCAGCACTGCGCGATCAGAAGGAAGCCGAAGCCGCCGCGTAAGCAGCGCTTTGACCTCCTGGCTGTCTCGTGCAGCCTGATTCGATTTCCGTTTGACCGAGCATCTTTGCTCCGCAAAGTTTAGGATTGCTAAAATGGCACTGACCAAAGAAGACATCATCAACGCCGTCGCTGACATGACCGTCATGGAAGTGGCTGAGCTGATCGAAGCAATGGAAGAGAAGTTCGGCGTTTCCGCCGCTGCCGCCGTCGTCGCTGGCCCGGCCGCTGCTGGTGAAGCCGCTGAAGAACAGACCGAGTTCGACATCGTTCTGACTGCTGCTGGTGACAAGAAAGTCAACGTCATCAAGGCTGTGCGTGAACTGACTGGCCTGGGTCTGAAAGAAGCCAAGGCAGCTGTCGACGGCGCTCCGGCCACCCTGAAAGAAGGTGTGAGCAAGGAAGACGCTGAAGAAGCGAAGAAGAAGCTGGAAGAAGCTGGCGCGTCCGTGGAACTCAAGTAACTCGTGTTCCAGGCTGCGCACGCTGCGTAAGCTTCCTGGCTGGTGGCGGACTCCGCCACCAGCCTTTTTCTGTTGCAAGACGAATTATGACGGCGAGCCAGCCCGCAAGGGAGGCTTGCCGTCCGCGCCTGATGGACATCGCCGCGCCATCAGGTATGAGCCGACCACGCATCGGTCACCCAAGGTGAACAAGCTGGGGAATACAGATGGCTTACTCATACACTGAGAAAAAACGCATCCGCAAGGATTTTGGCAAACTGCCCCAAGTGATGGATGTGCCTTACCTGCTGGCCATCCAGCTTGATTCCTACCACGACTTTCTCCAGCAGGACAGGGCGCCAGAACAGCGCCTGGAAGTCGGCCTTCACGCTGCCTTCAAGTCCGTGTTCCCGATTGCCAGCTTCTCTGGCAACGCAGCGCTCGAGTATGTCAGCTACCGCTTCGGTACGCCGGCGTTCGACGTCAAGGAATGTCAGCTGCGCGGAGTCACTTACTCTGCACCGCTGCGCGTGAAAGTGCGCCTGATGATCTATGACAAGGAATCGTCGAACAAGGCGATCAAGGACATCAAGGAGCAGGAAGTCTACATGGGGGAAATCCCCCTGATGACAGAGAACGGTACCTTCGTCATCAATGGTACCGAGCGTGTCATCGTGTCACAGCTGCACCGCTCGCCGGGTGTGTTCTTCGACCACGACAAGGGCAAGAGCCACTCGTCCGGCAAGCTGCTGTACTCCGCACGTGTGATTCCTTACCGCGGTTCCTGGCTGGACTTCGAGTTTGATCCGAAGGACAACGTCTACGTCCGTATCGACCGTCGTCGCAAGCTGCCGGCTTCCGTTCTGCTGCGTGCCATGGGCATGACCAGCGAAGAGATTCTCGGTACGTTCTTCGACACCACGATGTACCACATCGAGCGCAGCGGCTTCTCCGTTGAGCTGGTGCCGGCACGTCTGCGTGGCGAGACCGCCGCCTTCGACATCAAGGATGCCGACGGTAGCGTGATCGTGGAGGAAGGTCGTCGTATTACACAGAAGCACGTCCGTCAGATGGAAGCCTCCGGCCTCGAGCGTCTCGAAGTGCCGATGGACTACCTGTATGGCAAGGTGCTGGCCAAGGATCAGATCGATCCGGCCACTGGTGAGCTGGTCTGTGAATGCAACAGCGAGATCACTCCGGAGCTGCTGGAGAAGATGGCTCAGGCCAAGATCACCCAGTTCGAAGTCATCTACACCAACGACCTGGATTGCGGTCCCTTCGTGTCCGATACCCTGAAACTGGATACCACGCGTAACCAGCTCGAGGCATTGGTCGAGATCTACCGCATGATGCGTCCGGGCGAGCCGCCGACCAAGGACGCAGCCGAGTCACTGTTCCAGAACCTGTTCTTCAGCGAAGACCGCTACGACCTGTCGGGCGTGGGCCGCATGAAGTTCAACCGTCGCCTGCGTCGCGAAAGCGATACCGGCAGCGGTGTGCTCGATCAGGACGATATCCTGACCGTCATGAAGGAGCTGATCAGCATCCGTAACGGCAATGGCGATGTCGATGACATCGACCACCTGGGGAACCGTCGTATTCGCTCTGTGGGCGAAATGGCGGAAAACCAGTTCCGTGTCGGTCTGGTCCGCGTCGAGCGTGCGGTCAAGGAGCGTCTGTCCATGGCCGAGAGCGAAGGCCTGATGCCGCAGGATCTCATCAACGCCAAGCCGGTCGCGGCGGCGGTGAAGGAATTCTTCGGTTCCAGCCAGCTCTCCCAGTTCATGGATCAGAACAACCCGCTGTCCGAAGTGACGCACAAGCGCCGTGTCTCCGCGCTTGGCCCGGGTGGTCTGACCCGTGAGCGCGCCGGTTTCGAAGTTCGTGACGTTCACGCCACGCACTACGGTCGTCTGTGCCCGATCGAAACGCCGGAAGGCCCGAACATCGGTCTGATCAACTCGCTGGCGACCTACTCCAAGACCAACAGCTATGGCTTCCTCGAGACGCCGTACCGCAAGGTCGTGGATTGTCAGGTCACCGACGATGTCGTCGATCTGTCCGCGATCGAGGAAGGCGATTTCATCATCGCCCAGGCCTCCGCGACCGTCGACGAGAACGGCCGTCTGGTCGACGACCTCGTCCAGGTTCGTCACCGTGGCGAGACCACCTTCATGGCGCCGGAAAAGGTCACCATGATGGACGTGTCTCCGCGTCAGGTCGTCTCTGTCGCTGCGGCACTGATCCCGTTCCTCGAGCACGATGATGCCAACCGCGCCTTGATGGGTGCGAACATGCAGCGTCAGGCCGTTCCGACTCTGAAGGCTGACAAGCCGCTGGTCGGTACCGGTATGGAGCGCTTCGTGGCGCGTGACTCCGGCGTCTGCGCCGTGGCACGTCGTGGCGGCGTCATCGATTCCGTCGATGCCAAGCGCATCGTCGTACGTGTGCGGGAAGAAGAGATCATCGGCGGTGAGGCCGGCGTTGATATCTACAACCTGACCAAGTACGTGCGCTCGAACCAGAATACCTGTCAGAACCAGCGCCCGATCGTGCGTCCTGGCGACGAAGTCGCCATCGGCGACATCCTGGCCGACGGCCCGTCCGTCGACATGGGGGATCTGGCCCTGGGTCAGAACATGCGCCTGGCGTTCATGCCCTGGAATGGCTTCAACTTCGAGGATTCCATCCTGTTCTCGGAGCGTGTGGTGCAGGAAGATCGCTTCACCACCATCCACATCCAGGAACTGACCTGTGTCGCGCGTGACACCAAGCTCGGGCCGGAAGAAATCACTTCCGATATCCCGAATGTCGGCGAATCCGCACTCTCCAAGCTGGATGAGTCCGGTGTCGTCTACATCGGTGCCGAGCTGAACCCGGGCGACATCCTGGTCGGCAAGGTCACGCCGAAGGGCGAGACCCAGCTGACGCCGGAAGAGAAGCTGTTGCGTGCCATCTTCGGCGAGAAGGCGTCCGACGTTAAGGACACCTCTCTGCGTGCCCCGACCGGCATGAAGGCCACCGTCATCGACGTTCAGGTCTTCACCCGTGACGGCGTCGAGAAGGATCAGCGTGCGCTCTCCATCGAGCAGATGCAGCTGGCCGAGGTCCGCAAGGACCTGCAGGAAACCTACCGCATCGCGGAAGAGGCGACCTTCGAGCGTATGCAGCGCAACCTGGTCGGTCAGGCCGTCAACGGTGGTCCGAAGCTCAAGAAGGGCGACGTGCTGACCGATGACTACCTGGAAGCACTGCCGCGCCAGGAGTGGTTCAAGCTGCGTCTGCAGGACGAGTCTCTCAACGAACTGCTGGCTCAGGCCGATGAGCAGCTCGAGATCCGTCGTCGCGAGATGGACGAGCGCTTCGAAGACAAGAAGCGCAAGCTCACCCAGGGGGATGATCTGGCACCGGGCGTGCTCAAGATCGTCAAGGTGTACGTCGCCGTGAAGCGTCGTATCCAGCCGGGTGACAAGATGGCCGGTCGTCACGGTAACAAGGGTGTCATCTCCGCGATCATGCCGGTCGAAGACATGCCGTTCGATGGCAATGGCGAGTCGGTTGACGTCGTGCTGAACCCGCTGGGTGTACCGTCGCGCATGAACGTCGGTCAGATCCTCGAGACCCACCTCGGCATGGCCGCGCGTGGTCTGGGTGTGAAGATCGAGCACATGCTGCGTGAAGAGCGTGCCGAGCAGGTCAAGCAGATCCGCGAATTCCTCGACAAGGTGTACAACACCGTCGGCGGTCGCCAGGAAGACCTCTCCGTGCTCAGCGATGATGAAATCATCACCATGGCGCACAACCTGAAGAAGGGCGTGCCGATGGCTACGCCGGTCTTCGATGGCGCCAAGGAACACGAGATCAAGCAGTTGCTCACGCTGGCCGGTATCCCTGATTCCGGACAGATGGACCTCTACGATGGCCGCACCGGCGAGAAGTTCGATCGCAAGGTGACCGTCGGTTACATGTACATGCTCAAGCTCAACCACCTGGTGGATGACAAGATGCATGCGCGTTCGACCGGCTCCTACTCCCTCGTCACGCAGCAGCCGCTGGGTGGTAAGGCGCAGTTCGGTGGTCAGCGCTTCGGTGAGATGGAGGTCTGGGCCCTCGAGGCGTACGGCGCTGCCTACACCCTCCAGGAGATGCTCACGGTCAAGTCCGATGACGTGGAAGGCCGTACCAAGATGTACAAGAGCATCGTAGATGGCGATCACACCATGCAGGCGGGCATGCCCGAATCCTTCAACGTGCTGGTGAAGGAAATCCGCTCGCTGGGTATCGACATGGAGCTGGAAGGCTGACGCCGAAAAGCCACAAGTATTGACGGTCCGCAAAGCCTGGTGTCAGCAGCCAGGCTTTGCCCATGACAACTCCGCAACGGAGCGACCCATGAAAGATTTGGTGAAAGTTCTCAAATCGCAGGCGCAGTCCGAAGAATTCGACGCCATCAAGATTACCCTGGCGTCTCCGGACATGATTCGCTCGTGGTCTTTTGGTGAAGTGAAGAAGCCTGAAACCATCAACTACCGGACATTCAAGCCGGAACGTGATGGTCTTTTCTGTGCCAAGATCTTTGGCCCGGTGAAGGACTACGAGTGCCTGTGTGGCAAGTACAAGCGGATGAAGCATCGCGGCATCATCTGTGAGAAGTGTGGCGTTGAAGTGACCAAGGCGGCAGTGCGTCGTGAGCGTATGGCTCACATCGAACTGGCGAGCCCGGTCGCGCATATCTGGTTCCTGAAGTCTCTGCCGTCCCGTATCGGCATGCTGCTCGACATGACTCTGCGTGATATCGAGCGCGTGCTGTACTTCGAAAGCTTCGTGGTCATCGACCCGGGCATGACGACCCTCGAGAAGGGGCATCTGCTCAACGATGAGCAGTACTTCGAAGCGCTGGAAGAATTCGGTGATGATTTCGACGCCCGCATGGGTGCCGAGGCCATCAAGGCGCTGCTCGAGGACATCGAGCTGGAAGAAGAGGTCGAGCGCCTGCGTGAAGAGATTCCGCAGACCAACTCCGAGACCAAGATCAAGAAGCTGTCCAAGCGCCTCAAGCTGCTGGAAGCCTTCTATTATTCCGGCAACAAGCCGGGCTGGATGATCATGGAAGTGCTGCCAGTGCTGCCGCCGGACCTGCGTCCGCTGGTACCGCTGGACGGCGGCCGCTTCGCGACCTCGGATCTGAACGATCTGTATCGTCGTGTGATCAACCGCAACAATCGCCTCAAGCGTCTGCTCGACCTCAATGCGCCGGACATCATCGTGCGCAACGAGAAGCGCATGCTGCAGGAATCCGTGGATGCACTGCTCGACAACGGTCGTCGCGGTCGCGCCATCACCGGTTCCAACAAGCGTCCGCTGAAGTCGCTGGCCGACATGATCAAGGGCAAGCAGGGTCGTTTCCGTCAGAACCTGCTGGGCAAGCGTGTCGACTACTCCGGTCGTTCCGTCATCACCGTCGGCCCGACCCTGCGTCTGCACCAGTGTGGTCTGCCGAAGAAGATGGCGCTTGAGCTGTTCAAGCCGTTCATCTACGCCAAGCTGCAGGCCTCCGGTCACGCCAGCACCATCAAGGCCGCCAAGAAGATGGTCGAGCGCGAAGCCCCGGAAGTCTGGGATTTCCTCGCCGACGTCATCCGCGAGCATCCGGTGCTGTTGAACCGTGCCCCGACTCTGCACCGTCTGGGTATCCAGGCGTTCGAGCCGCTGCTGATCGAAGGCAAGGCCATCCAGCTGCACCCGCTGGTCTGCGCTGCGTACAACGCCGACTTTGACGGTGATCAGATGGCTGTCCATGTACCTCTGACGCTGGAAGCCCAGCTGGAAGCGCGTGCGTTGATGATGTCGACCAACAACGTGCTGTCGCCGGCCAACGGCGAGCCGATCATCGTGCCGTCCCAGGACGTCGTGCTGGGTCTGTACTACATGACCCGTGAGAAGATCGGTGCCAAGGGTGAGGGCATGGCCTTCGCGAATCTGGGTGAAGTCGAGCGTGCCTTCGGCACGCACAGCGCTCACCTGCACGCGATGGTCAAGGTCCGTCTGACCGAGACACTCAAGGATGAAGAGTCCGGCGAGCTGTACGAGAAGACGTCCCTGCACGACACTACCATCGGTCGCGCACTGCTGTTCCGCATTCTGCCGAAGGGCATGCCGTTCGAGCTGATCAACCAGGTGATGAAGAAGAAAGCCATCTCCGGTCTGATCAACGAGGCGTACCGTCGTGTCGGTCTGAAGGACACCGTCATCTTCGCTGACCAACTGATGTATACCGGCTTCCGTCTCGCGACCTGGTCCGGCGCCTCCATCGGCGTCAACGACTTCGTCATTCCGGACGCGAAGAAGGTCATCATCGACGCGGCTGAAGACGAAGTGAAAGAGATCGAAGACCAGTTCTCCTCCGGTCTCGTGACCGCGGGTGAGAAGTACAACAAGGTCATCGATATCTGGGCGCGTGCCAACGACCGTGTCGCCAAGGAGATGATGGCAGGTATCTCGAAAGAGACCGTCGTCAACTGGAAAGGCGAAGTGGTCAATGACGAAGACGGCAAGCCGATGGAGCAGGACTCCTTCAACAGCGTCTTCATCATGGCCGACTCCGGTGCGCGTGGTTCCGCCGCACAGATTCGTCAGCTGGCTGGTATGCGTGGCCTGATGGCCAAGCCGGATGGCTCGATCATCGAGACGCCGATCACCGCCAACTTCCGTGAAGGTCTGAACGTACTCCAGTACTTCATCTCTACCCACGGTGCCCGTAAGGGGCTGGCGGATACGGCACTGAAAACCGCCAACTCCGGTTACCTGACCCGTCGTCTGGTCGATGTTGCCCAGGATCTGGTCATCACCGAAGCGGATTGCGGTACTCAGGAAGGGCTGATCCTGCACCCGGTCATCGAGGGTGGCGACATCATCGTCCCGCTATCCCAGCGTGTGCTGGGTCGTGTCGTGGCGCAGGACGTGGTGGATCCGGTCTCTGATGAGGTCCTGATCGCACGCGGCACGCTGCTCGACGAAGCCTGGTGTGCACAGCTTGATACCATGGGTGTCGATGAGATCGTCGTGCGTACCACCATCGCCTGTGAAACCGTGCACGGTGTCTGCTCGGCCTGTTATGGCCGTGATCTGGCACGTGGTCATCAGGTGAACGTCGGTGAGGCCATCGGTGTCATCGCGGCACAGTCCATCGGTGAGCCGGGTACCCAGCTGACCATGCGTACCTTCCACATCGGTGGTGCCGCCTCGCGTGCCTCTGCCGTGGACAGTGTTCAGGTCAAGCATGGCGGCAGTGTGCGTCTGCACAACATCAAGTCGGTCGAGCGTGCCGATGGCAAGCTGATCGTCGTCTCGCGTTCCAGTGCGCTGGCTGTCGCGGATGATCATGGCCGTGAGCGCGAGTTCTACAAGCTGCCTTACGGTGCCGAGCTGTCCGTGCGTGATGGTGACAAGGTCGAGTCCGGTCAGGCCGTCGCCAAGTGGGACCCGCACACTCACCCGATCGTTGCCGAAGTGGCGGGTCAGGTGCAGTTCACTGACATGGAAGATGGTCAGACCATCAACCGTACCACCGACGAGATGACAGGCCTGTCCTCCATCGAAGTCATCGAGAGCGCCTCGCGTCCGTCCGCGGCACGTGACAAGCGTCCGATGATCATGCTGGTGGATTCCAGTGGCAAGCATGTGACACTGCCGGGCTCCAACACGCCGGTCCAGTACCTGCTGCCGGGCAATGCCGTGGTATCCGCCGAGAATGGCGCGGCCGTCGGCGTGGGTGACGTCATCGCACGTATCCCGATGGAGGCGTCCGGTAACAAGGACATCACCGGTGGTCTGCCGCGTGTTGCTGACCTGTTCGAGGCGCGTCGCCCGAAAGAGCCGGCCATCCTGGCCGAGATCTCCGGTACCGTGACCTTCGGCAAGGAAACCAAAGGCAAGCGTCGTCTGACCATCACACCGGTGGAAGGTGATCCGTTCGAGCTGTTGATCCCGAAGTGGCGCCAGATCAGCGTCTTCGAAGGTGAAACGGTCGAGAAGGGTGAAGTCATCTCCGATGGCCCGAGCAACCCGCACGATATCCTGCGTCTGCTCGGTGTTGCGGAAATGACCAAGTACATCACCACCGAAGTCCAGGAGGTCTATCGCCTCCAGGGTGTCGGCATCAACGACAAGCACATCGAAGTCATCGTGCGTCAGATGCTGCGCAAGGTCGAAATCACCGATTCCGGCGATTCCACCTTCATCACAGGCGACCAGGTGGAATACGCCCGCGTCGTCGAAGAAAACATGCGTCTCGAGGCCGAAGGCAAGTTCCCGGCCAAGTTCGATCGCATCCTGCTCGGTATCACCAAGGCGAGCCTGGCAACTGAATCGTTCATCTCCGCGGCGTCCTTCCAGGAAACCACGCGAGTTCTGACCGAGGCATCTGTCACCGGCAAGCGCGATTATCTTCGTGGTCTGAAGGAGAATGTCGTTGTCGGTCGCCTGATTCCGGCGGGTACTGGCCTGGCCTATCATGACGAGCGTCGCCGCCGTCGCGATGGCCTGCCGCTCGCACCGGCCCCGTCGGCACAGGACGTCGAGCAGGAATTGGGCGCACAGCTCACTGCGCTCGACGCGGACGACGACGACCTCTGAGGTCTTGCGCCCCGCCGTCTCTGACGGCGGGGTTGACGCCCTTGTGGCCCAAGCCCTAGAATATGCAGCCTTTAACAGTAGGGCAGGTGCATCCTGCCCTGTTGTTGGAAGGCAGTACAACCCATTGGAGCAAGCAAATGGCAACCGTTAACCAGCTCGTGCGCAAGCCGCGCAAGCGTCAGGCGTCCAAGAGCGACGTCCCTGCGCTGCAGGCATGTCCGCAGAAGCGTGGCGTGTGTACCCGTGTATACACTACTACCCCGAAGAAGCCGAACTCCGCACTCCGTAAGGTTTGCCGTGTTCGCCTGACCAACGGCTTCGAAGTCACTTCATACATCGGCGGTGAAGGTCACAACCTTCAGGAGCACTCTGTTGTTCTGATCCGTGGCGGTCGTGTGAAGGATTTGCCGGGTGTCCGTTACCACACCGTTCGTGGTGCACTGGATACCTCTGGCGTGCAGAACCGTAAGCAGGGCCGTTCCAAGTACGGCGCCAAGCGTCCGAAGGCGTAATTCAAAGTTTAATATCGGTCTGATAAGAGTAAGGTCGGGCGTCGCGTCCAACGCGAGGCGTCCCGGGTTTACCTGAAGGACCCTTCTACTGAGGGCTTATCATGCCTAGAAGACGTGTAGCAGCTAAGCGCGAAATCCTGCCGGATCCGAAGTTCGGAAGCGAGCGCCTGGCCAAGTTCATGAACCATCTGATGATCAGCGGCAAGAAGTCTGCAGCTGAGCGCATCGTTTACGGTGCTCTCGATCGTGTTGCCGAACGCTCCAATGACGAGCCGCTGGACCTCTTCGACAAGGCGCTGGAAGCCATCCAGCCGATGGTCGAAGTGAAGTCCCGTCGTGTTGGTGGTGCAACCTACCAGGTGCCGGTTGAAGTTCGTCCTTCCCGTCGTCAGGCACTGGCCATGCGTTGGCTGGTGGACGCTGCGCGCAAGCGTGGCGAAAAGACCATGGTGCAGCGCCTCTCTGGCGAGATCCTGGATGCCGCTGAAGGCAAGGGTTCTGCTGTGAAGAAGCGTGAAGACGTGCACCGCATGGCAGAAGCCAACAAGGCCTTCTCCCACTACCGCTTCTAAACAACGGGGATACTCACCGTGGCACGCAAGACTCCACTTAAGCGTTACCGCAACATCGGTATCTGTGCCCACGTCGACGCCGGTAAGACTACCACTACCGAGCGCGTCCTGTTCTATACCGGCCTGTCTCACAAGGTCGGCGAAGTCCACGATGGTGCTGCCACCATGGACTGGATGGAGCAGGAACAGGAACGTGGCATCACGATCACCTCTGCGGCGACCACCTGCTTCTGGCAGGGCATGAACAAGCAGTTCGACGAGCACCGTATCAACATCATCGATACTCCGGGGCACGTTGACTTCACTGTTGAAGTCGAGCGTTCACTGCGTGTTCTCGATGGCGCGGTCGTGGTGCTGTGTGGTTCTTCCGGTGTCCAGCCGCAGACAGAGACTGTCTGGCGTCAGGCCAACCGTTACGAAGTTCCGCGCATGATCTTCGTCAACAAGATGGACCGCGCTGGCGCGGACTTCTTCATGGTCGTCGATCAGGTGCGCAAGCGCCTGGGCGCGAACGCCGTCCCGATCCAGATCAACTGGGGTGCGGAAGACGAGTTCAAGGGCGTCATCGATCTGATCAAGATGAAGGCCATTGTCTGGGACGAAGACAACCACGGCATGAACTACGAGCTGATCGACATTCCGGCCGAGCTGCAAGAGACAGCTGCCGAGTGGCGTGAACACATGCTCGAGTCTGCTGCTGAATCGTCCGAAGAACTGATGGACAAGTACCTTGAAGAAGGCGAGCTGTCCGAGGAAGAAGTCAAGGCTGCGCTGCGTCAGCGTACCCTGGCCAACGAAATCTGCCTCGTGACCTGTGGTTCTGCCTTCAAGAACAAGGGTGTCCAGGCGGTTCTGGATGCGGTCATCGAATACATGCCGTCTCCGCTTGAAGTCAAGGCCATCGAGGGTGAGCTTGACGACAAGGACGGTACCATCGAGACCCGCGAAGCTGACGACAAGGCTCCGTTCGCGGCGCTGGCGTTCAAGATCGCGACCGATCCGTTCGTTGGTACCCTGACCTTCATTCGCGTCTACTCAGGCGTGCTGAAGTCGGGTGATGGCGTCTTCAACTCCGTCAAGAGCAAGAAGGAGCGTGTCGGTCGTATCGTCCAGATGCACTCCAACTCTCGTGAGGAGATCAAGGAAGTCTATGCTGGCGATATCGCCGCATGTATCGGTCTGAAAGACGTGACCACCGGTGACACCCTGTGTGACCCGGACCACAAGATCGTGCTTGAGCGCATGGAATTCCCTGAGCCGGTCATCTCCGTTGCCGTCGAGCCGAAGTCCAAGGCCGACCAGGAAAAGATGGGTGTTGCACTGGGCAAGCTGGCCCAGGAAGATCCGTCCTTCCGCGTCGAGACCGACGAAGAGTCCGGTCAGACCATCATCTCCGGTATGGGTGAGCTTCACCTGGACATCCTCGTCGACCGCATGCGTCGCGAGTTCAATGTCGAGGCGAACATCGGCAAGCCGCAGGTGGCTTACCGTGAGACCATCCGTACCAAGGTCGAGCAGGAAGGCAAGTTCGTTCGTCAGTCCGGCGGTCGTGGTCAGTTCGGTCACGTCTGGCTTCGCATTGAGCCTCTCACTGCAGAGGACAAGGGCGACGACGAAGAAATGACCTTCAAGTTCGAGTCCGAGATCGTCGGTGGTGCGGTTCCGAAGGAATACGTGCCGGCCGTCGAGAAGGGCGCCGCTGAGCAGCTCAAGAATGGTGTCATCGCCGGTTATCCGATGATCGACGTCAAGGTCACGCTGTTCGATGGTTCCTACCACGACGTCGACTCCAACGAGACTGCGTTCAAGGTCGCCTCTTCCATGGCGATCAAGGCCGGTGCCCCGAAAGCGGGTGCAGTGCTGCTTGAGCCGCTCATGAAAGTCGAAGTCGTCACGCCTGAAGATTTCATGGGTGACGTCATGGGCGACCTGAACCGTCGTCGTGGCCTCGTTCAGGGCATGGATGATTCTTCCACTGGCAAGATCATCAATGCACTGGTGCCGCTGGGTGAGATGTTCGGTTATGCGACCGACCTGCGCTCACAGACCCAGGGCCGCGCAAGCTACTCCATGGAGTTTGCGAAATACGACGAAGCACCGAACAGCATCGTCGAAGCCGTCATCAATCAGAAGTAACCGATTAGCTAACGAAAGAGGTTATAGCAGTGGCTAAGGAAAAATTTGAGCGTTCGAAGCCGCACGTCAACGTCGGCACCATTGGTCACGTCGATCACGGCAAGACCACTCTGACTGCGGCTCTGACTCGCGTCTCTGCAGAAGTCTTCGGTGGTGACGCGCGTGCGTTTGACTCCATCGATAATGCCCCGGAAGAGCGCGAGCGTGGTATCACCATCTCCACCGCTCACGTGGAATACCAGTCCGAAGTGCGTCACTACGCGCACGTCGACTGCCCGGGTCACGCCGACTACGTCAAGAACATGATCACCGGTGCTGCCCAGATGGACGGCGCTATCCTGGTCTGTTCCGCTGCTGACGGCCCCATGCCGCAGACTCGCGAGCACATCCTGCTGTCCCGTCAGGTCGGCGTTCCGTTCATCGTTGTCTTCCTGAACAAGGCTGACATGGTCGATGACGAAGAACTGCTCGAGCTGGTCGAGATGGAAGTTCGTGAACTCCTGAGCGAGTACGACTTCCCGGGCGACGACACTCCGATCGTCATCGGTTCCGCCCTGATGGCTCTGGAAGGCAAGGACGACAACGGCATGGGTACTACCGCCGTTGCCAACCTGATCAAGGCCCTGGATGCGTACATCCCGGAGCCGGAGCGTGCTATCGACCAGCCGTTCCTGATGCCGATCGAAGACGTCTTCTCCATCTCTGGCCGCGGTACCGTCGTCACTGGCCGTATCGAGCGTGGTCTGGTCAAGACTGGCGAAGAGATCGAGATCATCGGCGTGCGTGACACCACCAAGACTACCGTTACCGGTGTCGAGATGTTCCGCAAGCTGCTGGACGAAGGTCGTGCTGGCGAAAACGTCGGCGCCCTGCTGCGCGGCACCAAGCGTGATGACGTCGAGCGTGGCCAGGTTCTGGCCAAGCCGGGCTCCATCAAGCCGCACACCAAGTTCGAAGCCGAAGTCTACGTCCTGTCCAAGGAAGAAGGCGGTCGTCACACTCCGTTCTTCAAAGGCTATCGTCCGCAGTTCTACTTCCGTACCACTGACATCACTGGTACCTGTGAGCTGCCGGAAGGCGTCGAGATGGTCATGCCGGGCGACAACGTCCAGATGGTCGTGTCTCTGATCGCTCCGATCGCCATGGAAGATGGTCTGCGTTTCGCTATCCGTGAAGGCGGTCGTACCGTCGGCGCTGGCGTCGTGGCCAAAATCGTCGAGTAAGGTTCTCCTTACCTGACACAGAAGGGGGCCCTGATGGGCCCCCTTTTCTCGCATGTTTGACACCTGATGTCAGTCTGCCTATAATGCGCATCCTTTGAATGCGTGGGTGACGGCCTACGCCGTCGACATCCATTGGAGTTTTGGGCAATGCAAAACCAGAAGATTCGCATCCGGTTGAAAGCATTCGACCACCGTCTGATCGACCAGTCCTCTGCAGAGATCGTTGAAACTGCAAAGCGTACCGGTGCTCAGGTTCGTGGCCCGATCCCGCTGCCGACCCGTCGCGAGCGTTACACCATCCTGGTCTCTCCGCACGTCAACAAGGACGCGCGTGACCAGTATGAGATTCGTACCCACAAGCGCGTTCTCGATATCGTCGAGCCGACAGAGAAGACTGTCGACGCGCTGATGAAGCTTGACCTGGCTGCCGGTGTGGACGTCCAGATCAAGGTTGACTGATACCTCACTAGTCACTGCGGCCCAGCGCTCTCACTGATAGAGCAGCAGCCGCCACGCCGGGATGGCGTCATACAATGTGCTAGTGGAATGCTCTGGAAAGGGCAGCCATAGCGGGTGACAGCCCCGTACACTAAAGGAGACTGAACATGTCTATCGGTTTAGTCGGTAAGAAGGCCGGGATGACCCGTGTCTTCACCGAAGCTGGCGCCTCTGTGCCGGTTACCGTGATTGAAGTTGAGCCGAACCGCATCGTGACCATCAAGTCTCTCGAGACTGACGGCTACAATGCTATTCAGGTGACAACTGGCTCTCGTAAAGCCAAGCACCTCACCAAGGCAACTGCTGGTCAGTATGCCAAGGCGGGTGTAGAGGCTGGCCGTACCCTGATGGAATTCCGCCTGAACGAAGGCGACGAAGCTCCTGCAGTGGGCGGCGAACTCACCGTATCCCTCTTTGAAGCTGGTCAAAAGATTGATGTGACCGGCACCTCCAAGGGTAAAGGTTTCCAGGGCGCAGTTAAGCGCTGGAACTTCCGCACCCAAGACGCTACCCACGGTAACTCACTGTCGCACCGCGCGCCGGGTTCCATCGGTAACTGTCAGACCCCGGGCCGCGTCTTCAAAGGTAAGAAGATGGCTGGCCAGATGGGCAACGTCCGTTCCACCGTCCAGAGCCTGGAAGTGGTCCGCGTCGACGCTGAACGCAATCTTCTGCTGGTCAAGGGTGCCGTTCCAGGTGCTCCGGGCGGCGAAGTGATCGTGCGTTCCGCTGTGAAAGCTCGCTGAGGGGAATTAACCGATGAATCTTAATCTTGCAGGTGCAGGCGGCGCAGTAGACGTCTCCGATGCCACCTTTGGTAAGGACTTCAACGAGGCTCTGGTTCACCAGGTCGTCACCGCCTATCTGGCTGGTGCACGTCAAGGTACCGTGGCTCAGAAGACCCGTTCTGACGTGTCCGGCGGTGGCAAGAAGCCGTGGCGTCAGAAAGGTACTGGTCGTGCACGTGCCGGTACCATCCGTTCCCCGCTGTGGCGTTCTGGCGGTGTGACCTTTGCAGCGCGTCCTCAGGACCACTCGCACAAGGTCAACCGCAAGATGTATCGCGCTGCCATGCGTTCCATCCTGTCCGAGCTGGTCCGTCAGGATCGCCTGGTCGCGGTCGACGCTATCAGCGTCGAAGCTCCGAAGACCAAGCTGCTGATCGCCAAGCTCCAGGAACTGGGCCTTGAGAAAGCGCTGATCGTCACTGAAGAGCAGGACGTCAACCTGTACCTGGCCGCGCGCAACATCCCGTATGTTGACGTCGTCAATGTCGCTGGCGCTGACCCGGTCAGCCTCGTCGGTTACGACAAGGTGCTGATGACTGTCGCTGCCCTGCGCAAGTTCGAGGAGAACCTGGGATGAATCAGGAACGCGTATTCAAGGTCCTGCTTGGTCCTCACATGACCGAGAAGGCCGCGGTCGCTGCCGAGAACAACCAGTACGTGTTCAAGGTTGCCAGCGACGCGACAAAGCCCGAAATCAAGAAAGCCGTCGAAGCGCTGTTTGGCAAGAAAGTCGATCGTGTCCAGGTTCTGAACATGAAAGGCAAGACCAAGCGCACCGCTCGCGGTGTTGGTCGTCGCGCTGGTTATCGCAAGGCCTATGTAACTCTGGCCGCCGGCGAGACCATCGAAGACTTCTCTGGCGCCGAGTAAGGCAGGAGTACGGAACATGGCAATTGTTAAGACAAAACCTACCTCCGCCGGTCGCCGCCACCTGGTAAAGGTCGTCAATGACGAACTTTTCAAAGGTCGCGCGTACGCTCCGCTGCTTGAAAAGCAGTCAAAGTCCGGTGGTCGTAACAATAATGGTCGCATCACTACTCGCCACATCGGCGGTGGTCATCGTCACCATTACCGTCTGGTTGATTTCAAGCGCAACAAGGATGGCATTCCGGCCATCGTTGAGCGTCTGGAGTACGATCCGAACCGTAGCGCGAACATCGCGCTGG
The DNA here is from genome assembly GCF_030264805.1 of Cobetia sp. LC6. Lineage (NCBI taxonomy): Bacteria > Pseudomonadati > Pseudomonadota > Gammaproteobacteria > Oceanospirillales > Halomonadaceae > Cobetia > Cobetia sp. LC6. The sequence continues at coordinate 24,751 of NZ_JASSPL010000013.1, forward strand.
TGAAGTACCTTGACGGCGAACGTCGCTACATCATTGCACCGAAAGGTGTCTCTGCTGGCGATCGTCTCGAGTCTGGTGTTAACGCACCGATCAAGAAAGGCAACGCTCTGCCGCTGCGCAATGTCCCGGTGGGTTCCACCGTTCACTGTGTAGAGCTGAAGCCAGGCAAGGGCGCCCAGATCGCTCGTAGTGCAGGTACCAGTGCCCAGGTCGTGGCACGTGACGGTAACTACACCACGCTGCGTCTGCGCTCTGGCGAGATGCGTAAGGTGCTGTCCGAATGCCGTGCAACTCTCGGCGAAGTGGGCAACTCCGAGCACAGCCTCCGTCAACTGGGCAAGGCCGGTGCTAAGCGTTGGAGAGGCGTGCGCCCGACTGTTCGCGGTGTCGCGATGAACCCGGTCGATCACCCGCATGGTGGTGGTGAAGGTCGTACCTCTGGTGGCCGTCACCCGGTCAGCCCGTGGGGCGTCCCGACCAAGGGTCACAAGACTCGCAAGAACAAGCGCACCGATAAGCTTATCGTCCGTCGCCGCAAGGCCAAGTAACAGATATTGAGGGGTAACGGCTGTGCCACGTTCACTGAAGAAAGGTCCTTTTATTGACCTTCATCTGCTGAAGAAGGTTGAGACAGCAGTGGAAAAGAACGACCGCAAACCGATCAAGACCTGGTCGCGTCGTTCCATGATCCTGCCGAACATGGTCGGGCTCACCATTGCCGTCCATAACGGTCGCCAGCATGTCCCGGTTCTCGTTTCTGAGGAAATGGTCGGTCACAAGCTCGGCGAGTTTGCTGCCACCCGCACATACCGCGGGCACGCTGCAGATAAAAAAGCCAAACGGTAAGCCAGAGAGGATTTAAGAGATGGAAGTAGCTGCTAAGCTGCGCGGCGCTCGTTTATCCGCCCAGAAGGCCCGTTTGGTGGCTGACCAGGTGCGCGGTAAGCCGGTCGCCGAGGCGCTGAATCTGCTCGCTTTCTCACCGAAGAAGGCCGCGAAGATTGTTCGCAAGGTTCTGCAGTCCGCGATCGCGAATGCGGAAGAAAACAACGGCATGGACATTGACGAGCTTCGCGTCTCGACTATCTGTGTCGACGAGGGCATGACGCTCAAGCGCATCCAGCCACGTGCCAAAGGCCGTGCGGACCGTATCTTGAAGCGCACTTGTCATATCACCGTCAAGGTAGCCGAGAAGTAGGAGACGACCAATGGGTCAGAAAGTTAATCCGACAGGTTTCCGACTGGGTATTGTCAAGGATCATACCTCTGTCTGGTACGCCGAAGGCGCTACCTATGCCGACAAACTGAACAACGATCTGCAGGTGCGTGGATTCCTGGAAGAGCGCCTGAAAAGCGCTTCCGTTAGCCGCATCAGCATCGAGCGTCCGGCAAACAACGCCCGTATTACCATTCACACCGCCCGTCCGGGTATCGTGATCGGTAAGAAGGGTGAAGATGTCGATCGCCTTCGTCGTGAAGTTTCCGAGATGATGGGCGTTCCCGTCCACATCAACATCGAGGAGATTCGCAAGCCGGAACTCGATGCCAAGCTGGTTGCTGCCAATGTGGCAGGTCAGCTCGAGCGTCGTGTCATGTTCCGTCGTGCGATGAAGCGTGCTGTGCAGAACGCAATGCGTCTGGGCGCCAAGGGCATCAAGATTCAGCTCTCTGGTCGTCTCGGCGGTGCCGAAATCGCCCGTACCGAATGGTACCGCGAAGGCCGCGTTCCGCTTCACACCCTGCGTGCTGACATTGATTACTCCACCTTCGAAGCTCACACCACCTACGGCATCATTGGTGTCAAGGTCTGGATCTTCAAAGGCGAGATCCTCGGTGGCATCGAAGAGGTGCGAGCCAAGGCGAAGCAGCCCGCGTCCGCACCCAAGAAGAAAGGCAAGTAAGGGGGTAATCGATGTTACAGCCCAAGCGTATGAAATTCCGCAAGATGCAGAAAGGTCGCAACCGTGGCCTGGCGCATCGCGGAAGCAAGGTAAGCTTTGGTGAGTTTGGCCTGAAAGCCACCGGCCGTGGTCGTATCACCGCTCGTCAGATCGAAGCTGGCCGTCGTGCCATTACCCGTCACGTCAAGCGTGGCGGCAAGATCTGGATCCGTGTCTTCCCAGACAAGCCGATCTCCAACAAGCCGTTGGAAGTTCGTATGGGTAAAGGTAAGGGTTCTGTCGAGTACTGGGTCGCTCAGATCCAGCCCGGCAAGGTCCTCTACGAGATCGAAGGTGTATCCGAAGAGCTGGCCCGTGAAGCATTTAGCCTGGCCGCTATGAAGATGCCGATCTCCACCACCTTTGTTAAGCGGACGGTGATGTGATGAAAGCCCAAGAACTCCGTGAAAAGTCAGTCGAGGCGCTCCAGGAGCAGTTGTTCGAACTGCTGCGTGAGCAATTCAATCTGCGCATGCAGAAGGCAACAGGCCAGCTGAGCCAGGTTCACCTGCTCAAGCAGACTCGTCGCCAAATTGCTCAGGTTAAGACTGTGCTCAACCAGAAGTCAGGTGAGTAAAATGGCCGAAGAAACTAAAGCACGCACACTCACCGGCAAGGTGGTGAGTGACAAGATGGAAAAATCCATCGTTGTCATGGTCGAGCGCCGTGAGCGTCACCCGATCTATGGCAAGTACCTGAGACGCTCCACCAAGCTGCACGCCCATGATGAGGCGAATCAGGCTCGGATCGGTGACACCGTCTCTATCGCCGAGACTCGTCCGCTGTCCAAGAAGAAAGCCTGGACCCTGGTCGAGGTGGTTGAACAGGCCAAGGGTTAATCCCTAGGCCAGTTCCCACCAGGCAGTCAGATTAGGTTTGGAGAAAACCGATGATTCAGACTCAGACAATGCTGGATGTCGCCGACAACAGTGGCGCGCGCCGGGTGCAATGCATCAAGGTGCTGGGTGGTTCACACCGCCGTTACGCTCGTGTTGGAGACATCATCAAGGTCACCGTCAAAGAAGCTATCCCGCGTGGCAAGGTCAAGAAAGGCCAGGTCATGAAGGCAGTGGTCGTTCGTACCAAAGCCGGTGTCCGTCGTAATGACGGTTCCGTGATCCGCTTCGACGGTAATGCGGCCGTTCTGTTGAACAACACCAACGAACAGCCGATCGGTACCCGTATCTTCGGCCCGGTTACCCGTGAACTTCGCAGTGAGAAGTTCATGAAGATCATTTCCCTGGCGCCCGAAGTGCTGTAAGGAGCGGAAGCGGATATGCAAAAGATCAAACGTGACGATGAAGTCATCGTCATCGCCGGGAAGGACAAGGGCAAGCGCGGTACCATCAGCAAGGTGCTGAAAGGTGAGCGTCTGCTCGTGTCCGGTGTGAATATGATCAAGCGTCACACCAAGCCCAACCCGATGCTGGGCACCCAGGGGGGTATCGTCGAGCGCGAGGCTCCGATTCACGCGTCCAACGTGGCCATCTTCAACCAGGAGACCGGCAAGGCGGATCGTGTCGGAATCCAGGTACAGGAAGACGGTACTAAGGTACGCATCTTTAAGTCGACTCAGAAGCTGATCGACGCCTAACGCGAGTCGGGTACAACATGGCGAACTTGAAAGAACGTTATCAGAACGAAGTGGCCGCCCAGCTCAAAGAGCAGTTCGGCTACGCCAATGTGATGCAGGTTCCCCGCATCACCAAGGTGACCCTGAACATGGGTATCGGTGAAGCCACCGCTGACAAGAAGCTGATCGACAACGCGTTTGCCGATCTCCAGATGCTTTCTGGTCAGAAGCCCATCGTCACCAAGGCACGCAAGTCCATCGCTGGCTTCAAGGTCCGCGAAGGATGGCCGATCGGTGTTAAGGTGACCCTGCGCAGCGATCGTATGTGGGACTTCCTGGACCGTCTCGTGAACGTGGCTATCCCGCGCGTTCGTGACTTCCGTGGTCTGAACCCGAAGTCCTTCGATGGCCGTGGAAACTACTCCATGGGTGTGCGTGAGCAGATCATCTTCCCGGAGATCGAGTATGATAAGATCGACCGGATTCGTGGCCTGGACATCACCATCACCACTAGCGCCAACACCGATGATGAAGGTCGTGCGTTGCTGGGCGCGCTGAACTTCCCGTTCAAGAAATAAGGGTGGATCATGGCAAAGAAAAGCATGGTTGAGCGCGAGCTCAAGCGCACCAAGCTGGTCGCTAAGTACGCCGCCAAACGCGACGCACTGAAGACCATCATCAACGACGTCAACGCTTCTGAAGAAGAGCGCTTCGACGCACAGCTGAAGCTGCAGCAGCTGCCGCGTGATGCCAGCCCGGTCCGTCAGCGTAACCGCTGTCGTATCACTGGCCGTCCGCACGGCTACTACAACAAGTTCGGCCTGAGCCGCAACAAGCTGCGTGAAGCCGCTATGCGTGGTGACGTGCCTGGTCTGACCAAGTCCAGCTGGTAACACCACTGCAAGAATTCAGGAGCGCAACGTAAATGAGCATGCAAGACACTCTGGCGGATATGTTCACCCGTATCCGCAATGCGCAGATGGCCACCAAGGAGACGGTTACCATGCCGTCTTCCAAGCTCAAGGTTGAAGTGGCCCGCGTATTGAAGGAAGAGGGTTATATTTCCGAGTTTGCCGTCGCAGAAGGCGCCAAGCCGGAACTGACCGTGACCCTCAAGTACTTCGAAGGCAAGTCGGTTATCGAGAGCATCAAGCGTATTTCCAAGCCGTCCCTGCGCCAGTACAAAGGCAAGGGTGAGCTTCCGAAAGTCGCAGATGGCCTGGGTATTGCGATCGTTTCCACCTCCCGGGGCGTGATGACCGATCGTGCGGCCCGTCAAGCTGGTGTCGGCGGCGAAGTCCTCTGCACCGTATTCTAGGAGTTTGGAATGTCCCGCGTAGCCAAGTATCCGGTTAAATTGCCGAACGGCGTCGAGGCAAAGCTCGACGGCGACAAGCTGACCGTGAAGGGCAGCAAAGGCCAGCTGGAACTGACCGTCCACCAGGACGTGGTCATCTCTATGGAAGAAGGTCAGATGACCTTCGCTCCGTCCGAGACCGCCAAGAACTGGGCAATGGTTGGTACCACTCGTGCTCTGGTCAACAACATGGTGTCTGGTGTTTCCGAAGGCTTCACCAAGTCTCTGGAAATCAATGGTGTGGGTTATCGTGCCCAGGCCAAAGGCCAGACAATCAACCTGACACTGGGCTTCTCACACCCGGTCGACTATGAACTGCCGGCAAGTGTTACGGCTGAAACGCCGAAGAACACTCAGATCGTCCTCACGTCTGCTGACAAGCAGGCTTTGGGTCAGGTCGCCGCAGAGATTCGCGCATTCCGTCCGCCGGAGCCCTACAAGGGCAAAGGTATTCGGTACAGCGACGAAGTCGTCCGTCGTAAAGAAGCCAAGAAGAAGTAAGGCAGGGTTATGAACGCGAAGAAAGAATCTCGTCTCCGTCGTGCCCGCCGCGCTCGTGCGAAAATCCGCGAGCTGGGCGTGTTTCGCCTGTGCGTGAACCGCACCCCGCGTCACATCTACGCGCAGATCATCTCGCCGGATGGCGGCCAGGTCCTGGCCACCGCATCCACGCTCGACAAGAGCCTGCGCGAAGGTTCTACCGGTAACTCGGACTCCGCCGCCAAGGTGGGTGCTCTGATTGCCGAGCGCGCGAAGGAAGCGGGTATCAAGCAAGTGGCTTTCGATCGCTCCGGGTACAAGTACCACGGTCGCGTGAAGGCCCTGGCCGATGCCGCACGTGAAGGCGGCCTGGAATTCTAAAGGGTTTTACGATGGCGAATATCGAACAGAAGGGCGGTGACCTGCAAGAGAAGCTCGTGCAGATCAACCGCGTCGCCAAGGTAGTCAAGGGCGGCCGTATCTTCGGTTTCACCGCTCTGACTGTCGTTGGTGACGGCAATGGTCGTGTTGGCTTCGGCCGTGGCAAGGCGCGTGAAGTGCCGGTCGCGATCCAGAAGGCAATGGACCAAGCTCGTCGCAACATGATCAAGGTCGACCTGAAGGGCCACACCCTGCAGTATCCGGTGAAGGCTCGTCACGGCGCATCCAAGATCTACATGCAGCCAGCGTCCGAAGGTACCGGCATCATTGCCGGCGGTGCGATGCGTTCCGTGCTCGAACTGGCTGGCGTCCATGACGTCCTGGCCAAGTGCTACGGTTCCACCAATCCGGTCAACGTGGTGCGCGCGACCATCAACGGTCTCGCTGCCATGAAATCTCCGGAAGACATCGCCGCCAAGCGTGGCCTGTCTGTCGACAAGATTGCGGGGTAAGGCACCATGGCAGCTAAGATCACGGTAACCCAGATCCGCAGCACCATCGGCGTCCTCGAAAAGCACAAGGCCACTATGAAAGGTCTTGGCCTGCGCCGCATCGGTCACACTGTCGAGCTGGAAGACACCCCCGCGGTACGCGGCATGATCAACAAGGTTCACTACCTTGTCCGTGTTGAGGGAGAGTAATCCATGAAATTGAATACCCTGAGTCCGGCCCCGGGCTCCAAGCACGCTGCAAAGCGTGTCGGTCGTGGTATCGGCTCCGGTCTTGGTAAGACCGGCGGTCGTGGCCACAAGGGCCAGAAGTCCCGTTCCGGTGGCAGCGTCAAGCCGGGCTTCGAAGGCGGTCAGATGCCTATGCAGCGTCGCCTGCCGAAGTTTGGTTTCACTTCCGCGAAGTCTCTGATTTCCGAAGAAGTGCGCCTGAGCGAACTGGCACTGGTAGACGGCGAGATCGTCGACCTCGAAACGCTGAAGAAGGCCAACGTGCTTCGTGATTCCACGAAGTTCGCGAAGGTCATGCTCTCCGGCGAACTGGACAAGGCAGTCACGGTTCGCGGCATTAAGGTCACCAAGGGTGCCCGTGCTGCGATCGAAGCTGCCGGTGGCAAGGTAGAGGACTAAATGGCTAAGTCAGGAAACGTACCGGCGATGCAGGGAAGTGGGTTGAGCGAACTCTGGGCGCGTTTGCGCTTCGTGTTCATCGCCATCGTGGTGTACCGAATCGGTGCACACATCCCCGTTCCCGGTATCAATCCTGACCAGCTTGCTGCCTTGTTCAGGGAAAACCAGGGCACCATCCTGAGCATGTTCAACATGTTCTCCGGTGGTGCACTGGAGCGAATGAGTATCTTCGCGCTGGGCATTATGCCCTACATATCCGCGTCGATCATCATGCAGCTCCTGACGGTGGTCTCGCCTCAGCTTGAGCAGTTGAAAAAGGAAGGCGAGGCCGGCCGTCGCAAGATCAGCCAGTACACGCGCTACGGCACGGTAGTACTGGCCCTGGTCCAATCGATCGGCATGGCAGTCGGACTGGTCGGAAACGGTGTCGCCTATTCCGCTGACTTCAGCTTCTACTTCACCGCCGTGAGTACGTTCGTGGCTGGTGCAGTGTTCCTGATGTGGCTGGGAGAGCAGATCACCGAGAAGGGTATCGGCAACGGGATCTCACTGATCATCTTTGCTGGTATTGTCGCCGGGCTGCCGAGTGCCATCGGCCAGTCTTTCGAACTGGCGCGCAATGATGGTGCCTGGAATGTGCTTCCGCTGCTGGCGCTGACGCTGCTCGCAGTCATTACCGTTGCCTTCGTGGTGTTCATCGAACGCGGCCAACGCCGCATCACGGTGAACTATCCGCGCCGTCAGGTTGGCAACAAGATGTATGCAGGTCAGAGCAGCTACTTGCCGATGAAGGTCAACATGGCCGGGGTCATCCCGCCGATCTTCGCGTCAAGCATCCTGCTGTTCCCTGCGTCGATGGGTCAATGGTTTGGCCAGAGTGAAAGCATGCAATGGTTGCAGACGGCATCTCAGGCTCTCGGGCCGGGTCAGCCACTGTATATCTTGCTTTTCGCTGCCGCTGTAGTATTCTTCTGCTTCTTCTACACGGCGCTGGTCTTCAATCCGAAGGATGTTGCTGACAACCTCAAGAAGTCAGGAGCGTTTCTGCCGGGTATTCGCCCAGGCGAACAGACCGCCCGTTACATCGATAAGGTGATGACTCGCCTGACGCTGTTCGGCGCCCTCTACATCACCCTAGTCTCCCTGATGCCTCAATTCCTCGTTGTTGCATGGCAGGTTCCGTTCTATTTCGGCGGCACCTCTCTGCTCATCGTGGTCGTGGTGGTCATGGACTTCATGGCCCAGGTGCAGTCGCATCTGATGTCAAATCAGTATGCGTCGGTGATGAAGAAGGCCAACCTCAAAGGCTATGGCAGCGGTGGCATGATGCGCTGATTGCGCAGCCCCTGTTAGCAAACTGGAGAGAACGATGAAAGTTCGAGCTTCCGTCAAGAAAATTTGCCGTAACTGCAAGATCATTCGGCGTCGTGGCGCAGTGCGGGTCATCTGCACTGAGCCCCGCCACAAGCAGCGTCAGGGTTAATTCCCTCGACCCGCTTAGCTGAATACAAGCTCGGGTGCTGGCATACCCCCTTGTTCCCAATGGGATCAAGGGGTATGCTATTGCGCCCTTTGTGGATGTAAAATCCGCCGCTAACCTTTCGGAGAAAACTGATGGCCCGTATTGCTGGCGTCAATATCCCGGACAACAAGCACGCGGCGATCTCGCTGACTTATATCTTCGGGATTGGCCGTACGCGTGCACAGCAGATCTGCGCCGCTCTCGGTTTAGAACCGAGCGTCAAGATCGCTGATCTGTCTGTTGAACAACTGGACCTGGTTCGTGCCGAGGTGGGTAAGTACACCGTCGAAGGCGACCTGCGTCGTGAGATCACGCTGAACATCAAGCGTCTCATGGACCTCGGTTGCTATCGTGGCCTGCGCCATCGTCGTGGTCTTCCGTTGCGCGGTCAGCGCACCAAGACCAACGCACGTACACGCAAAGGTCCGCGTAAACCGATTCGCAAGTAAACGAACTGGCGTTTAGACAGGAAACATCTAATGGCTAACCCGAGTAAGCGCAAGAAGGTTAAAAAGCAGGTAGTGGATGCCATCGCGCATATCCACGCCTCTTTTAACAACACTATCGTGACGATCACAGACCGCCAGGGCAATGCTCTTTCCTGGGCAACTGCCGGTGGTTCGGGTTTTCGTGGTTCTCGCAAGAGCACCCCGTTCGCTGCGCAAGTCGCAAGTGAACGTGCAGCGACCGCTGCAGCCGAATATGGTGTGAAGAACGTCGACGTGCTGGTCAAGGGCCCGGGTCCGGGTCGTGAGTCCGCCGTGCGTGCTCTCAATGCCGCAGGCTTCCGCGTGCAAAGCATCACCGACGTGACCCCCATCCCGCATAATGGGTGCCGTCCGCCGAAGAAACGCCGCGTTTAAGGAGACAGACTCATGGCTCGTTATATTGGACCGAAGTGCAAACTGTCTCGTCGTGAAGGCACCGACCTCTTCCTGAAGAGTGGCGTGACTCCGTTCGAGAAGAAGTGCAAATCCGAACAACCCCCGGGTGTTCATGGCCAGCGCCGTCAGCGTCTTTCAGACTACGGCCTGCAGCTGCGTGAAAAGCAGAAAGTACGTCGCATGTACGGCGTGCTGGAAAAGCAATTCCGCAACTACTACAAAGAAGCCGCTCGCCTCAAGGGTGCGACCGGTGAGGTTCTGCTCCAGCTCCTCGAGACTCGTCTCGACAACGTCGTCTACCGCATGGGCTTCGGCTCCACGCGTTCCGAGGCACGTCAGCTGGTCAGCCACAAGGCGATCGCCGTGAACGGCCGTACCGTCAACGTTGCTTCCTTCAAAGTGAAGGCTGGCGATGTGGTCACCGTTCGTGAGAAGGCCAAGAACCAGGCTCGCATCCAGCAGTCTCTGGCACTCGCTGCCAACCGCGGTGATGTCTCCTGGGTCGACGTCGACTCCAAGAAGATGGAAGGCACTTTCAAGGCTGTCCCCGAGCGTGGCGACCTGTCTGCCGATATCAACGAAAACCTGATCGTCGAGCTGTACTCCAAGTAATGTAACGCCGGGCCGATTCGTCGGCCCGGCTGGAGTACCCAGATTATCCGTTTGGCAGCCTTAAAGGTGTTCTTATGCAGCGCTCAGTGACAGAGTTTCTCCGTCCTCGCGATATCAAGGTCGAGGAAGTCAGCGCCCATCACGCGCGTATCGTCCTCGAACCCTTCGAGCGTGGTTTCGGCCACACCCTGGGGAATGCTCTGCGTCGCATCCTGCTTTCTTCCATGCCCGGCTGTGCCGTCGTGGAAGCTGAGATCGAAGGCGTTCTGCACGAGTACAGCGCCATTGAAGGGGTGCAGGAGGATGTGATCGAAATCCTGCTGAACCTCAAGGACGTGGCCATCAAGATGCATGGTCGCGACGAAGCTGTGCTGGCGCTGAACAAGAAGGGCCCGGGTATCGTGACTGCTGGCGACATCGCTGGCGACCACGATCTCGAAATCGTGAATCCGGATCACGTCATCGCTCACCTCAATGATGGTGGCGAGCTGAAGATGCAGCTCAAGATCGCTCGTGGCCGCGGCTACGAAGCGGCAGATGCACGCATCTCTGCTGATGACGAATCACGTGCCATTGGCCGCCTCCAGCTGGATGCGACCTTTACCCCGGTTCGTCGGGTCTCCTATGCCGTCGAGGCTGCGCGTGTTGAACAGCGCACCAACCTCGACAAGCTGGTGATCGACCTGGAAACCGACGGCACACTGGATCCGGAAGAAGCGATCCGCCGCTCCGCAACTATCCTGCAGGAGCAGCTGGCCGCCTTCGTTGATCTGGAAGCAGACAAGGAACAGGAAGTCGAAGAAGAGGAAGATCAAATCGATCCGATCCTTCTCCGTCCCGTAGACGATCTTGAGCTGACTGTTCGCAGTGCGAACTGTCTCAAGGCCGAGAATATCTATTACATCGGTGATCTCATTCAGCGCACCGAAGTTGAGCTGCTGAAGACCCCGAATCTCGGCAAGAAGTCCTTGAATGAAATCAAGGACGTGCTGTCCGCGCGTGGTCTGTCCCTCGGCATGCGGTTGGAAAACTGGCCGCCCGCAAGCCTGAAGGACGACAAGGCTTCCGCTTAAGGAAGCCCGGTCGGCTCAAGCCCCAGACTGGTAAGGAATCACAACCATGCGTCATCGTAAGAGTGGTCGTCACCTGAACCGTACCAGCTCTCACCGTGAAGCCATGTTCAAGAACATGTGCATCTCTCTGGTAGAGCACGAAGTCATCAAGACTACCCTGCCGAAAGCCAAGGAACTGCGTCGTCATATCGAGCCGCTGATCACCCTGGCCAAGCAGGACACCGTTGCGAACCGCCGTTTGGCGTTCTCTCGCACGCGCTCCAAGGAAGCGGTCGGCAAGCTCTTCAATGAGCTCGGCCCGCGCTACACCTCCCGTCCGGGCGGTTACCTGCGCATCCTGAAGTGCGGCTATCGCGCCGGTGACAATGCCCCGATGGCATTCGTCGAGCTGGTCGATCGCCCGGTTGCCTCTGAGGCAGCGGGCGAAGAGTAAGCTTCGGCTTGCTTCGTCCACAAGAAAAGGCCAACCCTCACGGGTTGGCCTTTTTTTATGCCTGACAGTTGGCCGTGTGACACTGGCGTGTCATTTTCCGGAAGGTCCACCTCGCCCCGGGATGTGTTGAGGATGGGCTGGGGTGAGGTGGGCCAGAGGAGCGGAAGGGGCGTAAGCCGACGCCTAATTGCTGGTCTCGGCCTTCTTCTTGCTGCTCGAGGTGGCACTGGTGGCTTTCTGGCGCTCCAGTAGCGGCGCCAGGAAGCGACCTGTGTGCGAGATCTCCTGCGTGGCCAGTTGCTCAGGGGTGCCTTCAGCGATGATCTGACCGCCGCCTGAGCCACCCTCCGGGCCGAGGTCGATCAGCCAATCGGCCGTCTTGATCACATCCAGGTTGTGCTCGATCACGACTACGGTGTTGCCGTGATCACGCAGACGGTGCAATACGACCAGCAGCTGGCGAATATCCTCGAAGTGCAGGCCGGTGGTCGGCTCATCGAGAATATAGAGCGTCTTGCCGGTATCGCGCTTGGCCAGTTCGCGCGCCAGCTTGACGCGTTGGGCTTCACCGCCGGACAGTGTGGTCGCACTCTGGCCGAGGCGGACGTAGGAAAGGCCGACATCCATCAGTGTCTGCAGGCGGCGGGCAATGGCCGGAACCGGCGAGAAGAACTCCAGCGCCTCCTCGATGGTCATCTCCAGCACTTCGTGGATATTCTTGCCCTTGTACTCCACTTCAAGCGTCTCGCGGTTGTAGCGCTTGCCCTTGCAGACATCGCAGGGCACGTACATGTCGGGCAGGAAGTGCATCTCGACCTTGATCAGGCCGTCGCCCTGACAGGCCTCGCAGCGGCCGCCCTTGACGTTGAAGCTGAAGCGGCCCGGCTTGTAGCCGCGGGCGCGTGCTTCCTGAGTGCCGGAGAACAGCTCACGTATCGGCGTGAAGATGCCGGTATAGGTTGCCGGATTGGAGCGCGGCGTCCGTCCGATGGGGCTCTGGTCGATATCCACCATCTTGTCGAACAGGTCCAGCCCTTCGATGGTGCCGTAGGGCGCGGGCGTCAGGGTGGTGGCCCGATTGAGCTCACGCGCGGCCAGCGGCATCAGGGTGGCGTTGATCAGCGTCGACTTGCCTGAGCCCGAGACCCCGGTGATGCACGTCAGCAGGCCTGTCGGCAGTGTCAGCGTCACATCCTGCAGATTGTTGCCGGTGGCACCGGTCAGGCGCAGCACCTTGTCAGGGTTGGCCGGAAGGCGGTAGGGCGGCACGGCAATCTCGCGCTCGCCGCTCAGGTATTGTCCGGTCAATGAGCCAGGCGTCGCCTCGATCTGCTCCGGGGTGCCCTGGGCGACGATCTCGCCACCGTGCACGCCGGCGCCCGGGCCGATATCCAGCACATGGTCGGCGGCGCGAATCGCGTCCTCATCATGCTCGACCACGATCACGGTGTTGCCCAGATCGCGCAGGTGGATCAGCGTCTTGAGCAGGCGATCATTGTCGCGCTGATGCAGGCCGATGGACGGCTCATCGAGGATGTACATCACCCCGACCAGGCCGGCACCGATCTGGCTGGCGAGACGGATACGCTGTGCCTCACCGCCGGACAGTGTGTCGGCGCTGCGCTCCAGGGTCAGATAGTCGAGGCCGACATTGACGAGAAATTCGAGGCGCGCCTGGATCTCATGCACGATCTTGGCGGCGATCTCGCCCTTGCGTCCCGGCAGACTCAGCTTGCCGAACTCTTCCCACGCCTCACCGATCGGCTGACGCACGACCTCGGAAAGAGTGCGGCCATCGACATAGACGTTGCGCGCCTCACGACGCAGGCGCGAGCCGTCGCAACTCGGGCACGGCTGGACCGCCAGATAGCGGGCGAGGTCCTCGCGCACCATGTTGGATTCTGTCTCGCGGTAACGGCGCTCCATGTTGGGCAGCACGCCCTCGAAGGGGTGCTCGCGGGTCACCTTGCGGCCACGGTCATTCACGTAGCTGAAGGCAATGTCCTCGCGGCCGCTGCCGTTGAGCACGGCGTCGCGCGCTTCATCGCTGAGCGACTCCCAGGCCGCTTCCAGCGCGAAACCGTAATGCTCGGCAACGGCCTGCAGCTGGCTGAAGTAGTAGACGCTGCGGCGGTCCCAGCCCTTGATGACGCCTTCGGCCAGTGACAGCTCAGGGTGGCTGATCAGCTTATCGGGATCGAAATACTGCTTCACGCCGAGGCCGTCACAGGTCGGGCAGGCGCCCGCCGGGTTGTTGAAGGAGAACAGGCGCGGTTCCAGCTCGGCCAGTGCATAGCCACACACCGGGCAGGCGAAGCGCGAGGAGAAGACGAGGTCTTCCTGTTCGCCATCCATGAAGTGCAGGCGCGCGCTGCCGTCGGCCAGGTTCAGTGCGGTCTCGAAGGATTCGGCCAGACGCTGCTTGAGGTCTTCGCGCACCTTGAAGCGATCGACGACGACGTCGATGTCATGCTTCTTGTTCTTCTCCAGCGGCTTGAGGTCATCCAGCTCGACGATCACGCCGTCGATGCGTGCACGCACGAAGCCCTGAGCGCGCAGCTCTGACAGCAATTGGAGATGCTCACCCTTGCGGCCACTGACTACGGGAGCCAGCAGCATCAGCTTGCTGCCTTCCGGGAGGGCGAGCGCCTGATCGACCATCTGCGAGATGGTCTGGGCTTCCAGGTCAATCGCGTGGTCCGGGCAGCGCGGTGTACCGGCGCGTGCATACAGCAGGCGCAGGTAATCGTAGATCTCGGTAATGGTGCCGACGGTGGAGCGCGGATTGTGCGAGGTCGACTTCTGTTCGATGGAAATCGCCGGTGACAGACCCTCGATATGGTCGATGTCCGGCTTTTCCATCATTGAGAGGAACTGACGTGCGTAGGTGGACAGTGATTCGACGTAGCGCCGCTGTCCCTCGGCGTAGAGAGTGTCAAAGGCAAGTGATGACTTGCCGGAACCGGAAAGTCCGGTCACCACGATCAGCTTGTCACGCGGCAGTTCGACATCGATGTTCTTGAGGTTGTGGGTGCGCGCACCCCTCACCTGAATCCTGTCCATTGCCACCTCGGGCTGCGTCGATAAAAGCAACGATTATAAGGCGCGGGTGAAACACCCGGCAAAGGCTGCATGCTTTCAAAGCCGCCAAGCGGGCCTTAGAATATGCAGTCCATTGGTGGGCGACCACCGTTGGACGTCATATCTCGGCGACCCACGTGGTCGGCCTCCCTCTTCTTGACTGTCATGCTCCGGAGCCCGCCGCCGCCCATGAAAACCTCTCGACTGCTCGCGCCGGAACGCCGTGCCATCGTCGGCCTTGCCAGCCTCTATGCGACTCGCATGCTGGGGCTGTTCATGGTGTTGCCGGTGCTGGCGCTCTATACCCGTGACCTCGCCGGTGCGACGCCGACACTGGTCGGCGTGGCGCTGGGTGGCTACGGGCTGACCCAGGCATTGCTGCAGATTCCGTTCGGCTGGCTGTCAGACCGACTGGGGCGCAAGGCCGTGATCGGCTTCGGGCTCGGGTTGTTCATCCTGGGCTCGCTGGTCGCGGCGACGGCCGACAGCATCGAGATGATCATCCTCGGGCGCTGTCTACAGGGCAGCGGCGCCGTGGCGGGAGCGATCATGGCACTGCTGGCCGATCAGACCCGAGAGGAGGTTCGCACCATGGCGATGGCCTCCATCGGCATGTCGATCGGGGTCGCCTTTGCACTGGCGATGGTCGCAGGGCCATTGGCCGCAGATGCCTTCGGCTTGTCAGGGGTCTTCTGGTTGACCGCCGTGATGGCCCTCGCAAGCCTGTTCGTGCTCTGGAAGCTGGTGCCAGCTGCGCCCAGGCGTCAGCATCAGGATGTGGGGCTTGATAGGCGCCAGCTCAAGGGTATCCTCACGAATTCCGCATTGTTGCGCATGGATGTGTCGATCTTTGCGCTGCACATGATCCTGACCGCCTGCTTCGTGGCCATTCCCCAGCAGCTGGTCAACTTCGGCATCGCTCCGGCGCATCATGGCTGGATCTACCTGCCATTGATGGGGCTGGCCTTTGTCGCCATGCTGCCGCTGGTCATCGTGGCCGAGAAGTATCGGCGCATGAAGCCCGTCTTTCTGGGGGCCGTCGCGACCATCGCGACAAGCTTGCTGCTGCTGGGTGTCGATGGCATCGAGCATGCAGGGCTGGCGATGTTCCTCGGCCTGCTGTGGCTGTTCTTCGTTGCCTTCAATCTGCTTGAAGCGACCTTGCCGTCGATGATCTCCAAACTGGCTCCTGCCGGTGCCAAGGGCACGGCGATGGGGGTCTATTCCACCAGTCAGTTCCTGGGCGCCTTCGTGGGCGGTGTCGGGGGCGGCTGGTTGACCGGGCATTTCGGTCTGAGCGGCGTGTTCTTCGCCATGGGGCTGGTCGCCATTCTGTGGCTGGCCGTGGTGTGGGGCATGCAACCGCCGCGACATCTGGGCAGTGAAGTGATCGGCCTGTCTCCCGAGGCCTCGCAATTGTCAGCCGTCGAGCTGCAGACACGCCTGCTGGCGATTCCCGGCGTGGAAGAGGCGCTCGTGGTGCGTGAGGAACGGGTCGCTTATCTCAAGGTCACACGCGATACACTGGATGACAAGGCGCTGGCCCGCTTCACTCGCCAGCGTGATGACGAAACTCCGGCAGGCGCGGAAGTGCCTGCCAGCTGAACTCTGACATCGGCGATACATTGCCGGTGCACTTGATACCTTCTCCGGTGCCCATGGCGCGCCGGTCTATTTGCAGGAGTAATCTTCATGGCTCGTGGCGTAAACAAGGTCATTCTGATCGGTAATCTCGGTCAAGACCCGGAAGTTCGCTTCACCCCGTCCGGCAGTGCGGTGTGCAACCTGAACCTCGCGACGACGGACACCTGGAATGATCGCCAGAGCGGTCAACGTCAGGAACGTACCGAATGGCACCGTGTGGTGATGTTCAACAAGCTGGCTGAAGTGGCCCAGCAATACGTCAAGAAAGGCTCACGCCTGTATATCGAAGGCCGCCTGCAGACGCGCAAGTGGCAGGATCAGAACGGCAATGACCGTTACAGCACGGAAATCGTGGCCAACGACATGCAGATGCTGGATACGCGTGGTGAAGGTGGCGGTGGCAACTTCGCTGGTGGTCGCCCGCAGCAGGCGCCTCAGCAGGGCGGCCAGCAACCGGCCGCAGCGCCTCAGCAGGGTGGCCAGTTCGGTGGCCAGCAGCCGGCCCCTCAGCAAGGTGGCCAGTTCGGTGGTCAGCAGCCGGCCCCTCAGCAAGGCGGTCAGTTCGGTGGTCAGCAGCCGGCCCCTCAGCAGGGCAACAACTTCGGTGGCCAGCAGCCCGCCCAGCAGAACAATTCCCAGAACAACAACTTCGGTGCGCCGCCCGCGGGCAGCTTCGATGATTTCGATGATGAAATCCCGTTCTGAATAAAGTCTTTCGCCTGTGCGCCGATAGAATGCGCAAGCGATAACGATGAAAGGCCCTCGCTCAGCGAGGGCTTTTTTTTGAATCAACCATGAGACGGTTTCCGTTTTATTTCTTCAAGCGTCTGTTTTTTCATGAAATTTCGCTGATCATGAAGAATGAACCAGAGCGTGACATCCAGTGGGTTTTGTCGCGCGTAAGGGGGGGAGCGCCAGTCCATTGCGGCTCATACATGCGTTGCAAACGAGCGTTGTGCAAAAAACGCTTCATGGCCGTATTCTCTCAGTATCAAGCCGCTGGGCTGTCGATGTTGTCGGGTGGCAATCCAAGGTCTGAGAATCCTGTCGTGGTACTCCAGAGGGAGTGCTGGCGATATGACGCCGCTGTCGGATTTCCGCCCCTGTCTTGCCGACTATGGCATGCCCCTGATGATCGAGGTTATTCATGCATGGCAGTTATTCCTACCCACTGGTCGCCCTGTCAATCGTGGTCGCCGTGCTGGCTTCACATGCAGCGCTGCAGCTGATTCGTCAGGTCGCGCTGGCCCCTTCGCGCGCCACCAGCCTCGGCTGGCTGGTGGGCGGAGCCGTGGCGATGGGGTTGGGTGTCTGGGCCATGCACTTCATCGGCATGCTGGCGTATGAATGTCAGGTTCCGGTCACCTATGCGCCCGGCCTGACGGCATTGTCGGTGCTGATCGCGATGCTGGCCTCGGGGCTGGCACTCTGGGTGAATACGCTGCCACGCCTGACGCCGATGCTGTTGATGACGAGCGGGACCATCATGGGCGGCGGCATCGCCACGATGCACTACACCGGCATGGCGGCGATGCAGATGAACATGCCTTACCGCTATGACCCGCTGCTGTTCGCGGTGTCCATCGTGGTGGCGGTGGTGGCCGCGACGGCGGCCCTGTGGCTGGGAGGCTTCTTCTTGCGCCAGCGCCGCCCCAATCGCACCTATCAGGCTCTGGCGGCCGGCGTGATGGGACTTGCCATTGCCGGCATGCATTACATCGGCATGGAGGCGATGGTGATGATGCCGCTGACCACGCCCATCATCTCTCCTGCCGGGGCTGGCATGAACTCCGGGCAGAACATGTGGCTGGCTCTGGCCATCGCGATCGCGACCCTGGCCGTGCTGGGGCTGGCGCTACTGGCCATCAGTGCCGAGCAGCGCATGCGGCGCAGCCGTCATTACCGCTCGCGCCTGGATGGCCTGCTGGAGTATCGGACCCGGGAGCTGCGTCATGAGCGTGATCAGGTCGCGGTCATGCTGGATTCCATCGATGAGGGAGTGATCAGCCTCGATCGCGAGGGCCATATCCAGCACATCAATCCCATCGCTGCCGAACTGTGTGGCTGGGACCCGTCGTTGGCCCGCGGGCGCCCCTGGGCGCGCATCTTGCAGCTGCGCCATGAAGGTACGTTGCAGTCGGTTTCCAGCCAGCTGGAAGGGGTCTTGCAGCGCGGCGAAGTGGTGCACATGTCCAGCCAGACGCTGCTGGTGGCACGCGATGGCAGTGAATGTGCCGTGGAGCTCAAGGCTTCGCCCGTGCGCCGTCGCAGCGGGGATGTCGAGGGTGCCGTACTGGTCTTCCGCGACATCAGCTATCGCCAGGCCATGATTCGGCGCCTCAACTTCCAGGCGCATCACGACAGTCTGACCGGTCTGCACAATCGCACCGCCTTCGATGACTCTCTCACCGCGGCGCTGGCTGATGGCGGCTTTCACCAGCTGCTGTATCTGGATCTCGATTTCTTCAAGGTGGTCAACGACACCTGCGGGCACGCGGCCGGAGACACCGTATTGCGTGAGCTCTCCGCACTGATGCGAGCGCATGTGCGGGAAACGGATGTACTGGCACGCCTGGGGGGTGATGAGTTTGCCGTGCTGCTCTATCGCTGTTCTCGCGAGCAGGCCATCGAGCGTGCCGAAGCGCTGTGTGCGGCCGTCAGTGCCTATCGCTACTACGATGAGGGGCGTCCATTCCAGTTGGGCGTCAGCATCGGGGTTGCACCGGTCGAGAGCGGTGTCCAGGCCTCCGAGGTTCTGCGGCAGGCGGATGGGGCCTGCTACATGGCCAAGCAGAGCGGGCGCAACCAGGTGCATGCCTACCATGACGGAGATGCGGGATTCGAGCGCGCCCAGCGTGAGGTGCAATGGCTGCCGCTGCTGCACGAGGCGCTGGAGAATGATCGCTTCACGCTGTACATCCAGCCGATCCGCTCGCTGAGTGATGCCACCAGCAAGCCCTACTACGAGGTGCTGCTGCGTTACGTCAACGACTCGGGCGAGCACCTGGCTCCGGCGCACTTCATGGCGACGGCGGAGCGATTCGGCCTGATGCCCGAGATTGATATCTGGGTCGTCACCCAGGCGCTGCAGGTGCTGGAGTCCGATGATGGTCGCATCGAATCGGATGCCGTGCTGGCGATCAATCTCTCCGGTCAGAGCATGGGTGACCTGCGCATGCGCGATCAGCTGGCGGCGCTGGTCACGCAAAGCTCCGTCAAGCCTCAGCGGCTGTGCTTCGAGATCACCGAGACGGCGGCCATCAGCAATCTGGCCCAGGCGCGCGAGTTCATCTACAGCATGCGCCGGCTCGGCTGCAGCTTCGCCCTGGACGACTTCGGCAGCGGCATGTCGTCCTTTGCCTACCTCAAGGAACTGCCGGTCAATCAGCTCAAGATCGACGGCGCCTTCGTGCGCAACCTGACTCGCGATAGCCTCGATGCCGCCATCGTCTCCGCCATCTGTGGCATCTGTGCCCAGATGGGCATCATCACGGTGGCGGAATATGTCGAGCGTCTTGAGCTGATCCCCGCCCTCGAGCTGATCGGTGTCGACTTCGTGCAAGGCTATGGCATCGGCCGTCCTCACCCGATCGGCGCCCCGCTGATCCCCATCACTCCACGCAACAACGGGCCTGCAGCCAGTCTGCAAGGTTGATAGAATGACACCTTTGCATCGTCGCCTCTTGCGGCGATGCGCCTGTTTGCTGGAGCCTGCCTGTGAAACTCTTGCTGCTAGATGCCGGGCATTGTCTTGGCCTGGGGCTGATTCGTGCGGCCAGTACGCGCGCTGATCTTGAGCTCAACGCCGTCGAGTCTGACCGTATTGATGCCGGCGACATCCGCGCCAGTCAGGCGGATGTCGTCATCGTGCCACCGTTCGCACGCCCGGCCGATTCCGCACCTGCCGAGGTGATGGCGCATGCCGAGGCGGTGGAGCAAGTGCTGGC
Organism: Cobetia sp. LC6; assembly: GCF_030264805.1. Classification (NCBI taxonomy): domain Bacteria; kingdom Pseudomonadati; phylum Pseudomonadota; class Gammaproteobacteria; order Oceanospirillales; family Halomonadaceae; genus Cobetia; species Cobetia sp. LC6. The sequence goes on from NZ_JASSPL010000013.1 coordinate 44,817, forward strand.
CGCCTGCATCGAGACTGGCACACCGCTGGTATGGTGCGTGGCAGATCAGATGTTCGAGCAGGGCGGCGAAGGCTTGCTCGACGAGGATGAGGTGCCCTCGCCGATCGATACGGCGCTGCGCCGCGTCATCGCGACCGGTGATCGCATCCGTGCCGAGCTGCCCAATCACCTGATCGTACGTCTTGGCCCGCTGTTCGGTCCCGAAGGACGTGATGCCTGGCTGCCGACGCTGATCGAGCGCCTGCTGGCGGGAGAAGAGGTGCGTGCCGCCGAGGATGTCATCCTCTGTCCGACCAGTGTCGATGCCGTGGCGATGGCGTTGATCGGCATGCTCCAACAACAGCGCTGCGGTGCGGGTGCCTGGGGGGCCTACCATCTGGCCGGCACCGAGCCCACCAGTACCTACGCCTTCGTCAGTGTCGTGCGTACCCAGCTGATCACCCGCCTCGAGGGGCTGGGCGAGACGGTGGCCGCAGGCCCGCTCAAGGCGCTGACCCTCAACGCCGGTACGCCGCTGCGGCGTGTGCTCAACTGCCGCCGCGTGCTGGACACCTTCGGTGTGCATCAGAAACCGTGGCGCCTCGAACTATCCCGCCTGATGGATGACTGGATCGCGCAGCGCGCTTCCGGTTCATCTCGCTCTGATTCGATCTGACCTGTGGAGACTGTGCCTGTGAATGCGCTGCGTAGCGTGCTGTTTTATGTAGGTTATTTCATGGCGTTGCTGCTAAGTGCCGTGGTGCTGGTGCCGCTGGCGGCCTGCCTTCCGCTACAGGCGCGCTACCGTGTCCTGCATAGTTACAACCATATCGTGCTGTGGTGGTTCCGTCTGACCTGTGGCGTGAAGGTGCGGGTGAGCGGGCGTGACACCTTGCCTGAGGGGGCCTGCGTGTTGCTGGCCAACCACCAGAGCGAATGGGAAACTATCTATCTGCAGGTGGCCAAGCGCCCGCTATGCACCGTGCTCAAGCAGGAGCTGCTGAAGATTCCGGTCTTCGGCTGGGGGCTGAAGCTGCTGGAGCCGATCCCACTGGATCGCACCCAGCCGGCCAAGGCGCTCAAGCAGGTGCTATCAGTGGGCACCCAGCGCCTCAAGGACGGTTTTACCGTGTTGATCTTCCCGGAAGGCACGCGCATCGCGCCGGGGACTCGCAAGAAGTTCAACAAGTCCGGTGCCGCGATTGCCTGCCGTGCCGGTGTACCGGTGGTGCCGGTGGCGCACAATGCCGGTGAGATCTGGCCCAATGACAGCTGGATCAAGCGCCCGGGCACCATCCATGTCGCCTATGGCCCGGCCATCGAGACGGCGGGTCGCAAGCCGGACGCGGTGATCGCCGATGTCGAGGCCTGGGTCGAGGCCAAGCTGCAGGAAATCTCCAGCGTCCAGCGTCCGCCGTTGGAAGAGGAAGCGGCGGCCGATAGCGTCGGCGCCTGACTGTCTGGCGCCTTCCCTTTGCTCACCTGATTCATCCGGTGCTGCCAGCGAGTACCGGACAGCCACCAAAAAGGCCGCCCCGAAGGGCGGCCTTTTCGTGTCTCACACCAGCGCGAATCTGCGGACTGCATGTCTGCTGAACGCGCGCTGAATCAGTCCTGGAAACGTTCCAGAATCAGGCAGGCGTTGGTGCCACCGAAGCCGAAGCTGTTGGACAGCACACGGTCGATCTTGACGCCATCACGACGGGTCGTGACGATGTCGAGGCCTTCGGCGCGGTCATCCAGCTCGCTGACATTGGCAGACGCGGCAATGAAGTCGTTCTCCATCATCAGCATGGAGTAGATGGCTTCCTGTACGCCAGTGGCGCCCAGAGAGTGACCCGTCAGCGACTTGGTCGAGCTCATTGCCGGGCTGGCGGCGCCGAAGACTTCCTGGATGGCCTTGAGCTCGGCCACATCGCCCACCGGCGTCGAGGTACCGTGGGTGTTGATGTAGTCGATATCGCCATTCACGGTCGCCATCGCCTGACGCATGCAGCGTGCTGCACCTTCGCCGGACGGTGCCACCATGTCGTGGCCATCGGAGGTCGCGCCATAGCCGGTCACTTCGGCGTAGATCTTCGCGCCGCGTGCCTTGGCGTGTTCCAGCTCCTCGAGCACCAGCATGCCGCCGCCACCCGCGATGACGAAGCCATCACGGGTCTTGTCGTACGGGCGCGACGCGGTTTCCGGCGTGTCGTTGTAGCTGGTGGACAGGGCGCCCATGGCGTCGAACAGGCAGGACAGGGTCCAGTGCTCTTCTTCACCGCCACCGGCGAACACGATGTCCTGCTTGTTCAGCTGGATCTGTTCCACGGCGCTACCGATGCAGTGGGCAGACGTGGCACAGGCCGAGGAGATCGAGTAGTTGATACCCTTGATCTTGAACGGCGTGGCCAGGCAGGCAGAGACGGTCGAGCCCATGGTGCGAGTGACGCGATAGGGACCGACACGACGCAGGCCCTTGGCGCGCATCACGTCAGCGGCCTCGACCTGGTTCGCGGAGGAAGCGCCACCGGAACCGGCGATCAGGCCGGTACGCTCATGGGAGACCTGCTCTTCGGTGAGACCGGAATCGGCAATCGCCTGCGCCATGGAGATGTAGGCATAGGCCGCAGCATCCCCCATGAAGCGCAATTGCTTGCGATCGATGTGGTCTTCGAGATTGATGTCGACAACGCCGGCCACGTGGCTACGGAAGCCCAGCTCGGCGTATTCCTCTTTGCGGCGGATACCAGAACGTCCTTCGCGGAGCGATTCCAGGACCTGCTGGCGATCATTGCCCAGGCAGGAAACAATGCCCAGCCCGGTGACTACCACTCTACGCATGGGAGCCTCCCGTTCAGAAGTTCGCAGTGGAGGTGAACAGACCGACGCGCAGGTCGTTGGCCTGATAGATGTCGCGACCGTCAACTGTCACTGTACCATCGGCGATGCCGAGGATCAGCTTGCGAGTGATGACTCGCTTGATGTTGATGGTGTAGGTCACTTTCTTGGCAGTCGGCAGCACCTGGCCAGAGAACTTGACCTCACCGCAGCCCAGCGCGCGGCCACGGCCCGGATTGCCCAGCCAGCCGAGGTGGAAGCCTACCAGCTGCCACATGGCATCGAGGCCCAGGCAGCCCGGCATCACCGGATCACCCGGGAAGTGGCAGTCGAAGAACCACAGGTCCGGAGAGATATCCAGCTCAGCAATCAGCTGACCCTTGCCGTGGCTACCGCCTTCCTCACTGATGTGAGTGATGCGATCCAGCATCAGCATGTTGGGAGCAGGCAGCTGCGCATTGCCCGGGCCGAAGAGTTCGCCCTGGCCACAGGCCAGCAGCTCGTCGCGAGTAAAGGAGTGTTGCTTGGTCACTGAGTCATTCCGAGTAGCGGGATGGTAATGCCGTACGAGGCACCTGAGCGCCTGAATGGGGCTAGTCTAATGGCTGGCACCCCTGAATGCACGTGGGGGCCAGACTAAAGGGCAGCAAGAGCGGGTGCAAATAAGTCCTACAGCTGGGGGGAAAGTGGTCGATAGGAGCTAGTGTGTGATTCGCACGGGGTCCTCTTTGCCGGCATGGGTCGCAACCCGCTGGAGCCATGCCGAGAGTGGCCCGCGCCCTGCAAATGCAGGATCCTCCCCGATGACCCCTTTCACCGAGAGCTGCTTATGTGGCCGCAAGCCCACTTCAATCGGCCCCTGATCATCGGGGCGCTCGTTGCCTTGACAGCGCTGCCCTGGTTGCCGGGGCTCGAGCTGCGTCTTGCCGCGTTGCTGCCTGCCGTTCTGGCGGGTCTGGACATCGTGCGCCAGCGTCGTCGCCAGCTGCTGCATCGTCAGCTTCTGGAGGCCGCCGTGCACCTGAGCAGTGATGGTCTGGTGATCAGTGATCGCCACAATCGGGTGCTGGCCGTGAACGCTGCCTTCAGTCATATCACCGGTTACGCACCGGAAGAGATCATTGGTCGCAACCCTTCCCTGCTGTCTTCGGGGCGCCACGACGAGGAGTTTCATGCCCGTTATCGCCAGGCGCTCGAGGTCAATGGTCACTGGGAAGGCGAGGTCTGGAATCAGCGCAAGCAGGGGGATGAATACCCCGAGTGGCTGCGGGCGCGCCGTATCGAGCAGGGCGGCGACGTCTTTCATGTCGCTCTCTTTACCGACATCACCCGCCACAAGGCACGCGAGCAGGACCTGCAGCGCCTGGGGCTGGAAGATGCCCTGACGGGCCTGCCCAATCGTCGCCGACTGGGCGACCTGCTGGTCAGTCGCCTCAATGGCCTGCGCGCAGGGGAGGCGATGGACCTGGCACTGATCGATATCGATGCGCTCAAGAGCATCAATGATGCCCTGGGCGCGGAAGGGGGGGATCGCCTGCTGCAGCAGTTCTCCCAGCGTCTGACGGCGCTGGCGCGTGGCGGCGTGGTCGGGCGCATCGGTGGCGACGAGTTTGTCATTCTCCGTTCCACGGCAGGTGGCGAGCATGCCGCCTGGGTGGAAGAGTTGCGCCAGGTGCTGACCAAGCCCTTCGAGATCGGCGATCAGGCGCTGCACCTGGCACTGTCGATCGGCAGCTGCCGCGCCCCGGAGGATGGCGCTGACGCCGATGTGCTGATGCAGCGCCTGGAAAGTGCCCTGTATGCCGCCAAGCGACATGGCCGCAATACCGACATGCGCTTCCAGCCCGCACTGGATGCGGGTGGAGACCTGCAGCTGGGGCTGGCGAATGACCTGCGGGTCGCCATCGAGAGCCAGGGGCAATTGCAGCTGCACTATCAATGTCAGCACGATGCCAGCACCGGTAAGGTCGCCAGTGTCGAGGCGCTGTTGCGCTGGAAGCACCCGCTGCGGGGCGCTATCTCGCCGGCCGAATTCGTGCCGCTGGCCGAGCGCCACGGCCTGATGCTGCGCCTGGGCAACTGGGTACTGCGCGAGGCAGTACAGCAGCAGGCCAGCTGGCGGCGTGCCGGTCACCGCCTGTGCATCTGGGTCAATGTCTCTGCCTTGCAGCTGATCCAGGGTGGCTTTGAAGCCTCACTGGCGGGCCTGTTGCTGGAGTATGACGTGCCCGCCAGCTCCATCGGGCTGGAGCTGACGGAGTCGGTACTGCTGGATGAGCGTGCCGGCGACATCTCACGGCGTCTGGCCGCCCTGCGCGCCCGCGGCCACCAGATCGCGGTGGACGACTTCGGTACCGGCTATTCGTCACTCGCCTATCTGAAGGATCTTCCGGTGGACAAGCTCAAGCTGGACCGTGCCTTCATCCGCAGCCTGCCCGGCGAGCGAGCGGATGCCGCCATCACCATGGCGGTGCTGGCGATGGCCAAGGGCCTGGGCATGGAGATGATCGCGGAAGGCGTCGAGACCGCTGAGCAGCGTGAATACCTGGTATCGAATGGCTGCGGCTGGATCCAGGGGTTCTACTTCTCGCGGCCGGCGCCCGCGGGGGAGGTCATCGAGCGACTCAATGGCTACGAGGCCGGCAATCTGGCCATCAAGGCCGCCTGACGGCCTCAGGCACGCTCGGCATGGCCACGAAGGCCTGCGATGCCCAGACACAGGCCGCCCCAGATCAGCGCCTGGGCCGGTAGCAGCCAGTCGGCGAGGGCCACATTGGCGAGCTGCGCCCCACCGTAATAGGACAGCGGCGCACTGATGGCGCCGCCAGCCGCCGCCAGCCAGGGCCGCTGCCACAACCAGCGCAGCGCATGATGGATCGTGCAGGCGAACAGCGGCCACAGACACCACAACCAGACAGGCAGTGGCAGCCAGTGCGCCCAACCAGGCGTGTCCGAGGTGATGGTGTATCCGCCGGCCAGTGACAGGCTGCCATCCACTACCATCCCCAGCGCCACGAAGGCGGCCAGCCAGCGCAGCTCGCGCAGGCGCTCACTCGTCGGCACGATCAGCCATAGATGCACGGCCAGTATCAGCGGCGTAGCCAACAGGGCGACCGTCGAGCCTCCCAGCACACAGCAGAACCAACCGAGCTGAAAGAGACCGGCATTGAGCAGTGCTCCAAGGCGCTCGGACAGCATGTTCAGGCGTCCCAATCCTGGAGCCCCGCCTGTACCGGGCGCGCTCCCGGCCCCCCCAGCAACAGCTGGCAGGTGCCGATGGTGCGCTCGCGGAAGCCCCCCTCGCAGTACGCCAGGTAGTAACGCCACATGCGCACGAAGCGCTCGTCGTAGCCCTGCGCATAGACCTCCCCGAGATGCGCCTCGAAGCGCTGCCCCCAGGCCTTGAGCGTGGCGGCGTAGTGCAGGCCGATATCCTCGAGCTGCAGCAGGTTCAGCTGGGTGTCCTGCTGCATGGCGGTGAGGATCGCCGCATGGGACGGCAGGAAGCCGCCGGGGAAGATGTAACGCTTGATGAAGTCCATCTCGCGGCTTGCGGCCACGAAGCGCTGATCGCGAATCGTGATGGCCTGCAGCGCGATCAGGCCTTCCGGCTCGAGCAGGCGCTCGAGCGTCTTCAGGTAGGTCGACAGATACTGATGGCCGACCGCCTCGATCATCTCCACCGAGACGATACGATCGAAGCGACCTTCCAGTGCCCGGTAGTCTTCCTTGAGCAGCGTGATGCGATCCTCCAGCCCTTCCGCAGCGATACGCGCCTTGGTATAGGCGTGTTGCTCATCGGAGATGGTCGTGGTGGTCACGCGGCATCCGCGTGTTCTTGCGGCATGGATCGCCAGCCCGCCCCAGCCGGTGCCGATCTCCAGCAGGTGATGCTGTGGCCCCAGTTCCAGCAGGTTGAACAGCTTCTCCAGCTTGTGGGTAGAGGCCGCTTCCAGACTGGCCTCGGGATAGGGGAACACCGCCGCGGAATACATGCGGTGCTCGCGGTCGAGGAACAGCTCGAAGAGGTCATTGCCGAGATCGTAATGCGCCGAGATGTTGCGCTTCGAACCCGCCAGCGTATTGCGCGCCAGCGCGTAGGCGACGCTCAGCGCCCACTTGGACAGGCGCGACGTTCCGCTGTCCACCGAGTCATTGACCTGCTCGAGGTTGTAGGCGAACAGGCGCACGAGTCCGACCAGATCATCCGTCTCCCACTGGCCATCCATGTAGGCCTCCGCCGCCGCGACAGTGCCACCCAGCGCCATGCGCCGCCACGCGCGTGAGTCATGGATACGCAGCGTGACGTTGCGCGCGCCGCCCTTGCCCAGCACGTGGCGCTCTCGACCTTCCAGCACCGTCAGGCTGCCACCCTCGAGCTTGTCGAGCATGCGCAGCAGGCGTGGCCGCAGCAGCCGCGTCAGGCGGTCCGCCGGTGCCTGGGTCGTGGCCAGAGTGGGGGGAGCGGGTTCGAATTGGCTCATGATGAGTTCCTCATGATGAAGACGGCGAGCGCGGATGGTCGAAGATCGGCACGCGCTTGAGCGCCAGACGCAGCGCCTCGAAATGAATGCCCGCGACCGTCTTGAGCGTCATCCAGGGGAAGCGCAGCAGCAGGCGATGAAAGGCGCGCGGGGTAGCCGGTTCCAGGTGCAGGCTCAGGCTGGCATCGAACAGCGAATGCTGCGCTATCCGTGCCGTATCCCCGGTGAGGGGATGGTTTTCCATGTGCAGCAACAGCTCGTCCGCGCTGGGATCGTTGAAGCGCCAGTGATAGCGCATGCCCATCGGCATGAAGGGCGAGACATGCATGCGTTTGTCGAACTGCGCTGCCTGCATGCGTCGCTGTGGATCAGTACGGGCGGCATACAGCACGCGCTCTCCCCAGGGAATATTGGTGACCTCACCGAGCACTGCGCCCAGCTGGCCTGAGGCGTGATAGAGGTAATAGAGGCGAATCGGGTTGAAGCCGATCCCGAAGTGGCGCAGCTGGGTCAGCAGAAAGATGCGCCCCTGCGGCAATGGCGCGTGATCGCCATTGCGGGCAAGCTCGCGCTGACAGGCGGCGCGCACCCGGTCCTCTAGTGGGCCATCGACAATGTCGTGGACCGCGGCCGGCAGATGGTCACTGTCACGAAAGGCCAGTGGCGCGGCGTGACTGGCGCTCACCAGACGCTTGCCGGCCATCAGTGCCGGCAACTCATCCAGTGCCAGCCATGCCATGGCGACGCGATAGCGAAAGGCATGCTGGCGCGGCGCATGGCGGCGGTGGCGCAGCGTGCCATAGCCGATGCGACTGGCGGGCGCCTTCAATCGTCTGCCTCGCGAGCACCCAGTGCCTCGGCGACCCGCAGCGCGCTCCATACGCCATCCTCGTGGAATCCATTGCGCCACCAGGCACCGCAGAAATGGGTGCGCCCCACTGGGCCGTCCGCCTTGGCTTGCGCGCCGGAAATCTGCGCGAAGCGCGCCTTGGCGTCCTCGGCGGCCAGCGTGAAGCGCGGGTGGTCATAGGCGTAACGGCCCAGTACCCGAGCGGGATCGATCGCGTCGCTGTCATTGAGCGTGATGCAGAAGGTCTCGCGGGGCGGGTGCTCGCGCTCATCAAGGCGTTGCAGGATGTTCATGTCGTAGGTGACGCTGGCCCGCTGGGCGTCGTCGCGCCCATCGAGGCGGTAGTTCCAGCTCGCCCAGGCCGCCTTGCGCCTGGGCAGCAGCGAGGTATCGGTATGCATCACCACCTCATTGCGCTGAGTCGTGATCGCCCCCAGCACCGCTCGCTCCTGCTCGCTGGCATCACCGAGCAGAGCCAGTGCCTGTGGCGCATGACACGCCATCACCACCTGGTCGAAGCGTTCACGGCGGCCATCGGCATGCTCAAGTGTCACCCCGTTGGCGTCTCGCAGGACACGACTGATCTTGCTGTTGAGGCGAATGCGCTCTGCGTAACCCTCGGTCAGCGGCGCGATGTAGGTGCGTGAGCCACCGACCAGCGTGAACCATCGTGGACGATCATTGACCGACAGCAGGCCGTGATGGCGGAAGAAGCGCACGAAGAACAGCAGCGGGAATTGCGCGATATCCGCGATGCTGGCAGACCAGATCGCCGCGCCCATCGGCAGCAGGTAATGCTCACGGAAGACCTGTGAGTAGCCATTGGCATCCAGGTAGCTGCCCAGGGTCGCGCCCTCGGCGAGCTTGCCGTTGTCAAGATCGGCGGCAGCCTGCTTGTTGAAGCGCAGGATGTCGCGCAACAGGCGATAGAAGCGCGGGCGCAACAGGTTGCGCTTCTGGGCGAACAGCGACAGCAGGGTGTGGCCGTTGTACTCGAAGTCCTCGGCGGTGGTGTGCACCGAGAAGCTCATCTCGGTGGGCTGGTAAGCCACGTCGAGGCGTTCCAGCAGACGCTGGAAATGCGGATAGGTGCGGTCGTTGAAGACGATGAAGCCGGTGTCGATGGCCCAGTCGCTGCCATCGGCGCACTGCACATCCATGGTGGCGGTGTGGCCGCCCAGGCGCTCGGCTGACTCGAAGACATGCACTTCATGCTTGCGACTCAGGTAATAGGCCGCTGACATGCCGCTGATGCCGCTGCCGATGACGGCAATGCGCTGGCGGGGTGGAGGCGCTGTCGCGTAGGTCGTTGTCGTGTTCATGCCACTCCAGAAGTAGAACGCACCATGTCGTCATGAGCAGAACTGTTGCCGGCCTATCGGCCTGGGCAGGTCTCGTCGGGCTTGCCTGCCGCGTACTCAGTCGCGGGTCATGCGTAGTCCGATGCTGCGTCGCAAGATGGCGGGCAGGATGCCCAGCAACTTGACCAGCAGCGTGAAGCGTCTCGGGAAATGGATATCGAGCCGATGACGCGCGAGTCCCGTCACGATCGCCTCGACCGCCTGATCGACAGTGACCTGCATCGGCATCGGGAAGTCATTGCGCTCGGTCAGCGGTGTCTTGACGAAGCCGGGGTGAATCACGCTGACATCGATGCCCTGGTTGTCGAGGTCCAGTCGTAGCGACTCCAGGAAGTAGCTCACTGCGGCCTTGGAGGCGCCATACGCCTCGGCTCGAGGCAACGGCAGATAGGCCGAAGCACTGGAGACCGCTGCCAGCTGCGGTCGCTCACCGTCGTCTGCCGCTGCCATGCGCAGCAGCGGCAGGGCGCTTTCGATCACATCCACGGCGGCCTGGAAATTGGTCGCGAATACGCGGTGGACCAGATCTGCCTCGAATTCCCGTGCATCCAGATATTCGCAGGTGCCAGCGTTGAGCAGTGCAAGGTCGAGTCCACCAAAGCGGGCCTCTATCTGGCTGGCCGCCGCGCGGATGGCCTCACGGTCGGTGAGGTCGAGCGTCACGACCAGCGCTTCCCCGGGGCCTTGCTCGGCATCGGCTGCGATGGCCTCCAGCTTGTCGGCGGAGCGGGCGCTGAGGACGACCCGGTGGCCATCCGCCAGCAGCCGGCGCGCCAGTCCTTCGCCGATGCCGGAGCTGGCGCCGGTCAGCCAGATACGTTTGCGAGCCTTTGCGGATGTCGATGTGGTGCTCGAATCATGACTGGCCATTTCCCCTCCTTGGCGTAAGTGTGTCTGGTGTGCCTGTCTGCGTCTTCAGCCTGTGTCTGGCCGGTAGAGCCTTGCTGGCACTGACTCAGAGAACGCCGGGTGTGTCCGTATGGATGTCGCCAGGGCTCAACCCTCTGCTGCTCAGTCCATGCGCCGTTTCAGCAGGCCGATCACGCTGCGCAGGACGGGCACCTGCTCGTAGAGCAGCTCGCCGGCATCGAAGAAGTCACGGTGCTGGATGACTTTCCCGTCTCGGAACTCGAGGCGCGAGGCACCCTGCACGCTGATGTCCTTGCCCCCGTTCAGACGGGGATGGCGATAGGTCATCGTCCAGCTGAGCCAGGCAAGTCCCTGTTCATTGCCTTCATCCGCAGGGCCGGCGGCTTGCGCAGGTATCGGCCCCAGCGGGTGATGAAAGACGAAGTCGATGGCGGCGACATTCATGTACAACCCTGAGAAATAGGCGTTGAGTGCCGTCAGGCCGCGGACTTCATGCAGGGGGTCGCGAAAGACGATATCGTCACTGTAGACTGATTTGAGCAGTTCTGTAGAGGTTTTGTCCAGCTTTTCGTAAAGACGACATACCCGAGTCAGGGCTGGGCTCATCTCGTCGGGTAGCGATTGCATGGCAATGCTCCTGAGGGGGAGGTATACAAGAGCGGCCTGCTGGAGATCAGCAGGCCGCTTGAGGGGTCATTCGCTTTTTGACAGCGCCTTGAAGGTATCCAGCGCCCGCTGGCGGGCGGCCTTGTGGTCAACGATCGGTCGCGGGTAGCCCGTCCGTTGACAGTCATCCGCACTGGGCTGGTGGCGCCGCTTGGCCGGCAGCTCGGCCAGCTCCGGCACCATGCTCGCGATGAACTCGCCGTCCTTGTCGAAGCGTTGCCCCTGGGTGGTCGGGTTGAAGATCCGGAAATAGGGCGCGGCATCGGTGCCGGTGGAGGCCGCCCATTGCCAGCCACCATTGTTGGCGCCCAGCTCACCATCGACGAGATGGGTCATGAAGAAGGCCTCGCCACGCCGCCAGTCGATCAGCAGATGCTTGGTGAGGAACATCGCCGTCACCATGCGCAGGCGATTGTGCATCCAGCCGGTCTGCACCAGCTGACGCATGGCGGCATCGACGATGGGGTAGCCGGTGCGGCCCTCGCACCAGGCGGCTAAGCCTTCGTCATCCTCGCGCCACTGCAGGGCCTCGGTATGGCGCTGGAAGGGACGGTGGCGATTGACGCGCGGGAAGCCGACCAGGATGTGCTGGTAGAACTCACGCCAGATCAGCTCGTTGACCCAGCTGGTCAGGCCGACATTGCCATCGGCGAGGCTGCCATTCTCTGCCAGCACGGCGGCGTAGCATTGGCGAGCCGAGATCATGCCCAGCGCCAGATAGGGCGACAGCTCGCTGGTGCCCCGGGTGGCGGGGATATCGCGCTGCTCGTGGTAGCGGCGCGCGCGGAAGGTAAGGAAGCGTTCCAGACGCTCCTGTGCGGCCTCTTCGCCGGCCGGCCACAGCTCGGCGTCCAGCGCTGTCGTCTGTTCGCCCTTGAGTGTCTCGGGCAGTGGCGGGATGGCGTCGCCGTGGATCTCGCGCCCCATGGCATCGCGGGGCGTGGCTTGCACTTCAGGCGCCTCATTCAGCGCCAGACGTCGGGAATCGACTTCCTTGTGCCAGCGCTTGGAGAAGGGCGTGAAGACGCCGTAGTAATCGCCCTTGCCTGTCAGCAGCTCGCCGGGCGTGAAGGCCAGCATGTCGGTGTAGCGATGCAGGCGGACGTCGCTCTCGGCCAGGCGCTCGCGCACGAGCCTGTCGCGCTCACGCTCATTGACGGCATATTCGTCATTGAAGTGCAGGGCCCGGACGCCCAGCTGATCGCACAGTGCGGCCAGCGCCTCGGGCACCTTGGCGAAGGTGTCGCAGTCGAGCACCTTGAGCGGGATGTGATAGCCAGCGAGTGCCTGTTGCAGGACATGCAGGCCGCGGCGCATGAAGTCGAGCTTGTTGGCGCCGTGACCGTGCTCGACCCACTGCGCCAGGCAGGGGGCGACGACGGCCACGACCGGGCCGCGTGCGGCGGCCTGCGAGAGAGCCGTGTTGTCATGTACGCGCAGGTCACTGCGCAGCCAGACCAGCTGCAGGGGAGCCCCCGCTGGCGCGGAGGCGGAGGAAGAGGTGGATGGTGAGTCAGATGACATCGGGGCTCCTTGGCGATCGGTGAAACCAATGCCGAGCAGGAGCCTGCGTTCAACGTGCCATCAAGGACCTCAGGCGAGCGACCGCCTGAATCGGGTCGGCCCCCAGGCCTTCGATGGGCCCGTCTACCAGCTCCTGCTGGCGAATCTGAGCGACCGGGCCAGCGATGGCCAGCGGCACGCTCAATTGTTCTGCGACCCGCGGCAACTGACGGCGCATGACATCCGAGCGCTCTGCCTGGGTGCCGACCAGTACCACGGCCTGTGCCTGCAGGCGCTCTGCGGCCAGCGGCAGCTCCGCCAGCGGCAGTGGGCCATCCAGCAGACTGACGTGATAGCCGGCGTCGCTGGCGACCAGTGCGAACAGCAGCAGCCAGCTAAGGCCCGGTTCTTCCGGCAGGCGCGTCAGCGTGATGTGCGGGGCATGACGCTCCTGATTGGCAAACACCAGCCGGGCACCGATGCGCGAACGCAGGAAGCTCTCGAAGAAGCACTGGGCCAGGCGGGTGCCGAAGGTGGCGGTACCGCGCTCCTCGAGCTGTTCGAGTAGCGGACGCCACAGGCGCTCGACCACGCTGCTGACCGGGTACAGCGCCAGACTCTGGTTGTACAGCTCGGCCAGACGCGCCTCGTCCTGGGCATCGATGGCGGCCAATGCCAGCTGCTGCTGGCCGTTCCAGCTGCCTTCGTCCGGCATCGGCGTGCTTTCCGGCTGCGGCTGGTCGAGAAGCTCGCGTACCTGGCTGACAGGTACTCCGCGATTGAGCCATTGCAGGATGTGTTCGATCCGCTCGATGTCCTCGCGGGCATACAGGCGATGCCCCTTGGGCGTACGGCGGGGCTCGATCAGTCCGTAGCGGCGTTCCCAGGCTCTCAACGTGACCGAATTGACGCCGGTCAGGCGAGAGACTTCGCGGATCGGAAACAGCGGCGAACTGGCAGTTTCCGTGGCCTTGTCAGTCATGAATGGTGTTACCTCTGGCGGTGACGAGGCATCCCGGGTGAAGCACAGGTGAGGACGACACACAGGGTAAAGTTGAAGTGTTGTCACATGGGGCGCTGTGGGATACCGGCAATGCATCTTGTGCACTAGCTGTACATGTGGGCATCAGGATGGCGCAGCCGCCAGAGCCTGACAAGAGGCAAGCTGCGTCGCATCCTCGGTGCGCATGTTTTGAAGGTGCATCACAGCGCCTTCGACGCAGGAGGTCCCGTCATGAAATCGGCCGTCTAGGCGTTGTCCTGTTGCTCCACAATCTGGATCAAGGCCTCGACAAAGGCCGGATGTGCTCCCACCGGGTCAAGCAGGCTGATGGGGCAGTCGCGGTGCTGGCGCTGCGATTCTTCCAGCATGGCGGGCACGTCTTCACGCAGATGACGGCCGGCCGCGAAGAACAGCGGCAGGATGTCGATACGCGCGGCACCGTCTGCCGCCAGGGCATCGATGGTGTCGGTCAGCAGCGGGTCGCACAGTTCCATATAGGCCAGGCGCGTCGGACGCTTGAGGCGGGAAGCCAGTGTGGCTTCCAGTGCCTCGAAGGGCTCGCGCCAGCGCGGGTCACGTGACCCATGGGCCAATAGAATCAAGGCGTTGTCGTGATCTGTGGACGTAGTCATGCAGCTATCCTGTGGGCGATGAGGGGTCGCGGCAGCGTATCAGCTGTCGGCGAGGGTGTTGAGCAGCTGTTCGGCTACCTCGTGCCCTGACAGCCAGGCGTCCTCGACTCGCGGGCCACGCAGGGCGTCTCCGGCCAGCCATAGCCCGGACGCCCCTTGGCCGCAGACATTGTGGGCTTGGGCGTTCTGGTCATCGCCATTCCGGCCGGCTGCCGCTGAGGTCTGCGGCAGTGTCTGGGTCGGATGGGCGTAACGCCAGCGATGCGCCGCGAGGGTGACCTTGCCCCGGCTCCAGCCCGGCGCCAGCTCGCAGATCTCGGGCAGTGTCTCGAAGGCCTTCCACAGCAAGGTCGCGACCTCCTGTGGCGACTTCTCCAGGTTCGCCCGGCTCCAGCCAGCGGTCGCCAGCAGGCTCAGGGTCTCCTTGGCATGTGACGGTGTCTGGCGGCCGGGGCGCGAATGCTGGCGCATCACGCAGCGCAGGGGGCCATCATCACCGCGGCTGACCAGCAACCCTTGCCAGTCATCGTCGCCCCCCAGCGCGGGAAGCGGCGTCTCCAGAGTGGCCATCAGTGTCCAGGTCGGTGCCATCTCCACTCGGGCCAGCGCCTCACTCAGTGCCGGGGCAAGCGAGTTCTCGCAGAGCGCCACCCCCTGGGTGTCGGTGCCGGCCGTGCTCAGCAGGGCACGTGCCTGCGGCGCCGGCGCGCTGATCACCACGTGATCGAAGGGGCCGTGCTGATCACCGTCGCTGTCCTCGAGCCGCCAGCGCTTGTCTGACGCCGTGCCATCGTCCGCGATCAGGCGCGTGATGCGCGTCTCGCTGTGCAGGCTGGCGTGGGCCGGCAGCTGTTCGCTGAGGTGGCGGCTCAGGGCGCTCATGCGCGGACTGGCCACGTAGCGGGTGGAATCATCGCGCAGCCGCTGCCATTGGCTCTCGTCAGACGCCGGCTTGCCGAGGCTCAACAGTCTCTCACCCCAAGTTGCGACGACGCCTGCGGCCCGCCACTGCTCGAGCGCGGACTGGAAGCGTGGATCACGCGCCGTGAAGTATTGCGCGCCGATGTCGATGGGGCCTTCGCTAGTGCGGCGACTGGCCAGGCGTCCGCCGGGGCCGCGCGCCTTCTCGAATAGCGTTACCGCATGGCCCTGCGCGGTCAGTCGGGTGGCGGCAGACAATCCGGCGATACCGGCACCGATGATGGCGATGGACGATACTGGCATCTGGAGGCGACTCCTGCGCGGGCGGTGTTCAGGGGGGACGGGTCGTCATGTGACCCGACAGCAGATACGCTAAAGTTAACTTCTTGCGCATAATTGTACAATATAAGTATAGATTTATGGCGAAAGTCGGCACACTCGATGCTTCATCGCCGAGGAGGGCAACATGCGAATATTGATAACAGGTGCAACGGGGTTCGTCGGCCTGGCGCTGTGTCAGTCACTGGCCGCTGCGGGCCACTCGCTGGCGGTCGTATCGCGCCGCCCGGAGCGTGCTGAGCGCCAGTTTGCCGACCTGGGGCTGACGGTGGTCGCGGCGGATTCGTCACTGGCCTTCAAGGATTGGCAGCCCGAGGGCATCGTCAATCTGGCGGGGGAGTCGATAGCCGGGCGGCGCTGGAGCGAGGATCACAAGCGTGAGCTGCGCCGTTCGCGGCTGGAGACCACCGAGCATCTGGTGATGCTGTGTCAGCAGCTGGCTGCCGAAGGCCATCCGCCGCAGGTGATGGTGTCCGGTTCGGCGATGGGCTATTACGGTGCACAGCCCAAGGCGGGCGAGCCGGGCGATGTCGAGATAGATGAACAGGCGACGCCCCACGATGATTTCAATCACCGCCTGTGTCGCGACTGGGAGGCGGCCGCCATGCCCGTCACCGAATACGGCGTGCGACTGGCCATCATCCGCACTGGCCTGGTGATGGAGGCCGATGGTGGCACACTGGCCAAGCTGCTGACGCCCTTCAAGCTCGGGCTCGGGGGGCGGCTGGGCGATGGACGCCATTACATGCCGTGGATCCACCGCCACGACATGATTCGCATCATCGAGCGCCTGCTGGCGGATGACAGCCTCAGCGGCGCCTTCAATGCCAGCGCGCCGCACCCGGTCACCAATATGGGCTTCACCCACGCTCTGGCCCGGAGTCTGGGGCGTCCGGCGATCCTGCCGCTGCCGGCCAAGGCGCTTGAACTGGGGCTGGGGGAAATGAGCACCCTGTTGCTGGAGGGCGCCCGCATGGTGCCGGCACGTCTGCTGGCTGCCGGCTTCACCTTCGATTACCCGACCCTCGACGTGGCCTTCGCCGATATCCTGTCACGCAAGTGAACCTTGGCAGGAAGGCGATGCTAGAAGGGCAGTGGCGCTTCCAGCACCAGTGGTAGGGCATCGCTGTCGCTGGCTGGCGGAATCACCAGGCGTGCCGCATGCAGCAACAGGCGCGGGCTGGCATTGAGTGCCGCTCCGCGCGCATAGAAGCCATCGCCGATGATCGGATGACCGAGCGCCAGCATGTGCAGGCGCAGCTGGTGTGAACGGCCGGTATGTGGCGTCAGCGAAACACGGCTGGCGGCGAGGGTCTGCGACGTACCATCCGGGCGCTGGCCCGCGAGCGTCAGATGCTGCTCGACCCGATAATGCGTCAGTGCCGACTTGCCATGCGTGAAGTCAACGATCTGACGCGGGCGGCGTGGCCAGTCACAGCGCAGCGGCAGGGCGATGCTGCCCTCGGCGGGCGTGAGATGACCTGCCACCACGGCCACATAGCGTTTCTCGATGGTGCGTGACTGGAAGAGCCGCGACAGCCGCCGCTGGCCCTCGACATTGCGCGCCACCAGCAGCACCCCGGAGGTCGCCACATCCAGGCGGTGCACGGCGCGGGTATCGTCGCTCAGCTGGCACAGGCGTGAATGGACACTGTCGAAGCGCGAGGGATCACGCCCCGGCACCGAAGGTAGCTCGGCCGGCTTGTCGATGGCCCACCAGTCATCGCCTGCCGCCAGCAGCGACAGGCCCACCCTCGCGACACGCTCGCCTTCCTCGGCCAGGCGCTCTCCCTGCCAACCTTGCCCTGACGCTGCCTCGCCGCTCTCTGGATATGATCTCGCCATGGGGGTGCTCTGTAGTAATGAAACGAAAGGATGAAACGAAAGGGATGCAGCGCAAGTGGTGAAGCGTAAGTGATGAGCCGTGAGTCGTGACGCGCAAGCGATGGCATCGTCGCGGCCGCTGGGCGATCTGGCAAGTCCAGCGGGCCATTGTCGCTGGCGCATACGGCAAAACGCCCCGCCTGCCGATGGCAGGTGGGGCGTTTCAGGTTCATCACTGACGACTGCGGTCAGCTCAACGCTCGTGGGCATCCACGGTGACGATGACGCGCACGCTGTCCAGACGCAGACGGGTGGTCTCGATGGCACTGTCCAGCGCGGCACGCTCCTGACGCAGTGCTTCGAGCTCTTCCTCGCGCACGGCCGGGTTGTGGCTGGCCAGGGCTTCCAGGCGCGCCAGTTCGGCACTGAGCTGCTCACGCATCTGCTGCTGGGCCTGCTCGACGATGGTCGGCAGTTCGCGCTCGGCTTCCTGCTCGGCATCGCTCATCAGCTTGCGCAGCGTGGCGTGGCTCTGCTTGATCAGGTCGCGCGCGACCGCCTTCTTGACCGGCTTGAGGTTCTTGGCCAGACCGCCGAAGGACACCTTGTCGGACAGGTTGCTGCCGGTTTCATCCAGCAGCACGCGGATGGCGGTCGGCGGCAGGAAGCGGCCAAGACGCAGGCCGCGCGGCGCGGTGGACTGGGTGCGGAACACCACTTCCGTCATCAGGCGGCCACCGGGAATCGCCGGGTGCTTGAGCAGCGCCAGCGCGGTGTTGCCCATCGAGCCGTCCAGGATGCGGACCAGCATCTCGCGCACCAGCGGGTGCTCCCACGACAGGTGCTGCACGTCTTCGCGTGACAGCGCGGTGGCGCGGTCACTGGTGACGCTGAAGCCTTCCTCGCCCTTCACCAGTCCCGGCAGGCCGTCGAGCATGTGCGGGCCCGGCGCCAGATAGGTGATGCCGTCGCCGAGGTCCCGGCTCTCGATGCCGAAGATGTCGAAGGCGCGCTCCAGATAGCCGGGCAATGCCTTGTCATTGTCCAGCGTCTCGATGGCGGCGATGACTTCCTCGGCGCGCTCGTGACGGCAGGCATTGAGTTCCAGCAGGCGGTTGCGGCCGGACTGACGTTCTTCCTGCAGGGTATCGAAGCGCTCGCGGGTCTGCTCGATGATGCTGTCGATCTCTTCGCTGTCGAGCAGGGCTTCTTCCAGCTCGTCACCGAACTGGGCGTAGAGCTCGCTGCCGATGCCGTGCGGCGCGCTGAAGGCGTCCATGCCGTCACGGTACCAGCGCAGCAGCTGGGCGCCCGGTGAGCCTTCGAAGACCGGCACGTGGATCTCGATCGGGAACTGCTGGCCGATGCGATCCAGGCGCCCGATGCGCTGTTCGAGCTGGTCCGGGTGCACCGGCAGGTCGAACATCACCAGGTGGTGGCAGAACTGGAAGTTGCGACCTTCCGAGCCGATTTCCGAGCACACCAGCAGCTGCACGCCTTCCTCTTCGGAGGCGAAGGCCGCGGCGGCACGGTCGCGCTCGACCAGGCTCATGCCCTCATGGAAGACCGGCGCATGCACGCCGCCCAGCACGCGCAGGCCTTCGGACAGCTCACGCGCGGTATCGGCGGTATGGCAGATCACCAGCGCCTTCTCGTTGCCGAGGTCAGTCAGGGTTTCCAGCAGCCACATGACGCGCGGGTCGATCTGCCACCAGGGTTCCGCGTTCATGCGGTCATCGGGCAAGGCGCGATACATCTCGTCGAGGAACAGCACCACCTCGGGGTGGTTCATGCCGGTCTCGATCAGCAGGTCATCGAGGTAGTCCTCGTCACGCTCCAGCTTGCGCACCACGCGACGGTAGGAGGAGGGCAGTTCCAGTTCATGGACGTGCAGGCGACGCTCGGGGAAGCCGGCGACATGGGTGCGCGAGTTGCGGAACATCACGCGGCCGGTGCCGTGGCGATCGAGCAGCTGATCACGCAGCTGACGACGCGCGCTGTCGCGCTGGGCATCGTCGGCATCACTGGCCATCAGGGTGTCGAGCAGGGCGCGGCTGTCGCTGTCATCCAGCACGCTGGCGAGGCTGTCGAGGCCGGACTGATCGGCGGGCAGCGCTTCCAGGGCGTCGATGGCGCTGGCGACGGCCACATAGCCCTGTTCCTCGGCCTTGAAGCGCTCGATGTCGTGATAGCGCTCCGGGTCGAGCAGGCGCAGGCGCGCGAAGTGGCTCTCTAGCCCCATCTGCTCCGGCGTGGCGGTCAGCAGCAGCACCCCGGCGGTCTGGCGAGCGAGGGATTCGACACAGGCGTAACCCGGGCCCACCTTGTCTTCGCTCCAGTCGAGGTGGTGGGCCTCATCGACGATCAGCATGTCCCAGTCGCAGGCGGCAGCCTGGACCTGACGCGACGGGTTGGCGAACAGCCAGTCCTGGCTGGCCAGAATGATCTGGTTGCCTTCGAAGGGGTTGCGCGTGCCGTAGGCCTTGCACTGCTCTTCGTCGAGCAGCGAGACATCCAGCGCGAAGCGGCGCAGCATCTCGACCAGCCACTGGTGGGTCAGGCTGGCGGGCACCAGGATCAGCGCACGGCTGGCGCGGCCGCTGAGCAGCAGGCGGTGCAGGATCAGGCCGGCTTCGATGGTCTTGCCGAGGCCGACTTCATCGGCCAGCAGTACGCGCGGCGCGTGACGGCGCGAGACTTCATCGGCGATGTAGAGCTGGTGCGGCACCAGATCGACCTTGGGACCGGACAGGCCCAGCGCCGGGCTCTGCTCGACACGATGGAAGTGGCGCAGGGTGCGGTAGCGCAGGTCGAACCAGTCATTGCGGTCGACCTGGCCGGTCAGCAGACGGTCACGCGCCTGATTGAACTGCATCTTGTCGTTCAGGCGCGCTTCGGGAAGCTCGATGAGCTCGCCGGCATGCTCGCCGCTGCGCTCACAGATGTAGACGATCTGGCCGCGCACTTCCTTGAAGTCATCGACGATCAGCCATTCGCCATCGTCGGACTGGATGCGGTCGCCATTGCCGAAGGCCACCCGGGTAAGGGGCGCTTCGCGTAGACTGTAGGTGCGGGTTTCTTCGCTGGCGGCAAAGAGCACGGTGACGGTACGGAAGTCGACATTGAGGATGGTGCCAAGGCCGAGATCAGCCTCGCCGTCACTGATCCAGCGCTGACCGGGAATGAAGTCGCTCATGAAGCCTCGGGGTAGGACAAAGACGGGAATCGGGAATACAGGGGCGCGGTATCTTACCGGATCAGACGCCGTGGCTTAAGCGCCTTTTCTTGTGGCGAGCGTCTTTGTCGCACCAAGCGAGGCCACCGGCGTGTCGTCCTATGGCTGTGACGCCGGTAGCAGGGCGTCCAGCTGAGCGCGGCTCAGTTCGCCGATATGACGCTCGATCAGCTGTCCGTCGCCATCGAAGACCAGTGTCGCGGGCAGGCCCTGCGCCTCGGCCAGCGCCATCAGCTGCATGGCGGGGTCGAGCAGCGCGTACTCGAGCGTCAGCTGTTCGCTTTTCAGAAAGCGGGTCACCGCCAGCGCCTGCTCGCCCTGATTGGCCAGTACCACGGTGACGCCGGGTCTCCGATCGGCCTCTGCCAGCAGTGGCATCTCGCGGCGGCAGGGCGGGCACCAGGTGGCCCACAGATTGACGATCACTCGCTCGTTCTGGATGTCATTCAGCGCGACGGGGCGCCGATCCAGATGATGGAGGGTGATGGCAGGCATCGCGTCGAGGGCGGAGTCGTTGCCCAGCGGGTCGAGCTGCTTGAGGCCGAGGAAGGCGGTCAGGCCGAGGGTCAGGCTGCCCAGCGCGATGACCTGGCGAATCGTGCCATGCCGGCGCAGCAGCCACAGGCTGGCCAGGGTCGCGGCCAGCATGCCGCCGAACAGGTGATAGCCCGGTTGCCACAGCTTGAGGATATCCAGCGGTGCCTGCTGATAACTTGCCCAGTGCAGCGCGACATGAGTGAGGCGCGCACCGATCACCCAGCTGACCAGCATGCGATTGAACCAGCGCGAGGGGCTCAGCGGCGGTGAATCGTGAGCGGGCGCGGTCGTACCCCTGGCGTGCATGCGTGCCAGCAGACGAATCAGCAGCGAGAACTCGATCAGCATCACCAGGGCTGCCACGAAGGCATAGAGGCGTTCGACGGAAATCAGGGCAGGGCCCAGGGCGATGGCATCCATGCGGTTATCCTCTGGCGGTGTCCGGGAGAGCGTTCAGGGCAGCAATACCTGTCGGCCTGTATGTGGCAAGCGCTTGGAAAACGCTCGGCAGGCGCTGCAGTCGCGAGGCTCGAGTATGCGATAATCGATGGACTTCGACATCCACGCCCCGCGCGCTGAGCATTGCTCCGCCGCCGAGGACGCTCCAAGGATATCCCCATGCTGTCACATCATTATGACCGTAGCCGTGCCATCGCCGTTGCCAGTCAGGCCAGCGGCCTGATCGCCATCGTCGCGCTGGAGACCTGGCTTGGCGATGCCGCCCGCCTCTGGCAGGGGCTGGTATTCGCCCTGATGCTGGCCTTCGGACTCGGCCTTGCCCTGCGCAGTTACTACCTCAAGCAAAAGGCCCGCCGCGACCGTGAACGTGCTGGTCGCGAGCGGGCCCGCAAGGCGAGTGACAGCTGGATGTCCGACTGACTCGCCGCTCGATATGGCTCAGTGCGCGCTATGAATCAGTCACCCTGCAGGCGGTAGCCGTCGCGCTCCATGCAGTATTTCAACAGTGTGTGCATGGGGCATCCTGAGGGGTGTAGCGCGTCGGGGGGGGCGTCGCAGGCGCGAGCAAGCAGAAGGAGGCTGGTGAGGCAGGAAAAACCTTCCAGCATCAAAAAAGCCGCTGATCAATGATCAGCGGCTTTTTCATATGTCTGGTCGGAGTAGCAGGATTCGAACCTACGACCTCTGCCTCCCGAAGGCAGCGCTCTACCAAGCTGAGCTATACTCCGATGCGTCGTGAGCTTGTCTCGACGGAGGTGAATTATACGCAGGCAGCTTTGCTTTGCAAGCCCTTGAGGTCAAAAAGTTTTATCTGAGTCTCAAGGGACAATTCGGCTGTCGAGAAGCGCGCTTCCATTCACCTCATCCTGCTGGCACTTCTCGCCACGTTGACGGCGGTCTTCTCCTGCCATGATCGACTGACCGATGACCTGCCAGGCAGGCTATCGTCTTGCGCATATCAGGCCTGGCGGCCGACACTCAACAGCGCGATGCGCTCGAGGCTGTCGCGGAATTCGCTCTCCGGCAGCGCCTTGAGCTCGTTCAGGGCGTTGTCGGCCATCTCCTGGGCACGGCTGCGGGTATAGTCGAGACCGCCCGTGAGGCGTACCACTTCCAGTACCTCGTCGAGCTGCTCCAACCCACCTTTCTCGATGGCGCCGCGCACCAGGCTGGCCTGAGCCGGACTTCCGACTTGCATGGCGCGAATCAACGGCAGGGTCGGCTTGCCTTCGGCCAGGTCATCACCGACGTTCTTGCCCATGGTCTCGGCATCGCCCTGATAGTCGAGCAGATCATCGATCAGCTGGAAGGCGAGGCCCAGGTAGCGGCCATAGTTCTGCAGCGCGCTGACCTGTGCCGGCGTGACAGTGTCGTCGGTTTCCCTGGCCAGAATCGCGCCGGCATGGGCGGCCGCCTCGAACAGCATGGCAGTCTTGCCGTGGATGGTCTCGAAGTAGGCGGCTTCATCAATGTCGGCGTTGCCGATATTGGTCAGCTGCAGGACTTCGCCCTCGGCGATGGTGCAGGTGGCGGCGGAGAGTATCGCCATCACGTCCATCGAGCCGACTTCGACCATCATCTGGAAGGAGCGCGAATAGAGGAAGTCACCGACCAGCACCGAAGGCGCATTGCCCCAGGTGTCATTGGCGGTGGAACGGCCGCGCCGCAGGCTGGATTCATCCACGACATCATCGTGCAGCAGGGTCGAGGTGTGCATGAACTCGATCAGCGCGGCCAGATGAACGTGTTTCTCGCCTTGATAGCCCAGCGCGCGGGCTGCCAGCAGCACCAGCACCGGGCGCAGGCGTTTGCCACCACTCTGGATGATGTACTGACCGATGGTCTGGACCAGCGGCACGCGCGACTCGAGCTGCGCGAGGATGGTGCGGTCGACGGCGGCGAAGTCATCTGCCACTGCCGCGTGAAGGGTCGATGCGTCGGCTTGCATGAGATCGTCGTGCCCGTAGCGAGAGGTGAGGCCGCCGTGGCGTGCCGTTTGGCGGTAATGCTATGGGGCACCCCTATGGCCGTCAAGGCGTGCACCCGCGCAAGGACGCTGGCTGGCGGCCGATTGGTCGCGTAAACCTTGACATTGCTTGTCGGTCGCGGCACGTGGCGCTATAATATGCGGCCGTGACTCATCCCGCTCCCTGTCAGATGGCTCCAGAAGGGGCGCCACTCGCAGCAGGCCACCCAAGAGCACACCCTTGATGAGTTCGATGGAGAGAATCATGTACGCAGTTATCAAGAGCGGTGGCAAGCAGTACCGCGTTCAGGAAGGCCAGACCCTGAAGCTCGAGAAGCTTGAAGTCGCGACTGGCGAAGCTATCCAGTTTGACGAAGTCCTGATGGTCGCTGAAGGCGACGACATCAAGGTCGGCGCTCCGCTGGTTGAAGGTGCCAAGGTTTCTGCCGAGGTCGTGTCTCACGGCCGTGGCGACAAGGTCACCATCATCAAGTTCCGTCGCCGGAAGCACTCCATGCGTCGTGCGGGCCACCGTCAGTGGTTCACCGAAGTCAAGATCACTGGTATCTCTGCTTAATTGCAGCGCTACCCACCATAGGAGAATTATCCAATGGCACATAAGAAGGCGGCGGGCTCTACCCGCAACGGTCGCGATTCTGAATCCAAGCGCCTTGGTGTGAAGCTGTTCGGTGGCCAAGCGGCTATCGCCGGCAACATCATCGTGCGTCAGCGCGGCACCCGTTTCCACGCTGGTACTGGCGTCGGCATCGGCAAGGACCACACTCTCTTCGCTCTGGCCGACGGCCACGTGAAGTTCGAGACCAAGGGTCCGAAGAACCGCAAGTTCGTCAGCATCGTTTCTGCCTGAAACGTCTGACAGCTTACGCAGACTGGACGATGCCCCGGTATCGTGGGACGGTCTGCAAGGAAGCCCCGCTCAGGCGGGGCTTTTTTGTCGCATGACGGCCCGGGTCGTCGTCAGGAGAGAGCAGCATGCAGTTCCTTGATGAAGCGTCGATCATTGTAGAGGCCGGACGTGGCGGCAATGGTTGCCTGAGTTTTCGCCGTGAAAAATACGTGCCGCGCGGTGGTCCCGATGGGGGCGACGGTGGGCACGGCGGCAGTGTGTATCTGATCGGGGATGACTCGCTCAATACCCTGATCGACTTCAAGTTCCAGCGCTACTACCAGGCAGAGAGCGGCGATGCCGGTCAAGGCCGCCAGATGGCAGGCAAGGCGGGTGAGGACCTGATCGTCAAGGTGCCGGTCGGCACCACCGTGATCGACGAGGAAACCCTCGAGATCATCGGTGACGTGACGGAAATCGGCCAGCTGGTACTGGTTGCGCAGGGTGGACGTCGTGGGCTGGGCAACATCCACTTCAAGTCTTCCACCAACCGCGCGCCGCGTCAGACTTCCAAGGGGACCTGGGGCGAGCGCCGCAACCTGCGTCTCGAGATGAAGGTGATGGCGGACGTCGGTCTGCTCGGCATGCCGAATGCCGGCAAGTCGACGCTGATCCGAGCCGTCTCCGCCGCCAAGCCCAAGGTCGCCAACTACCCGTTCACCACCCTGGTGCCGAACCTCGGTGTCGTGAAGATCGGTAGCCACCAGCACTTCGTGATGGCCGATATTCCCGGTCTGATCGAAGGCGCGGCGGATGGTGCCGGCCTGGGACTGCGTTTCCTCAAGCACCTGACGCGTACGCGCCTGCTGCTGCACGTGGTGGATATCGCCCCCTTCGACGAGAGCGATCCGGTGCATGCGGTCGAGGCGATCCTCAAGGAGCTGGAGAACTTCTCCTCGGCACTGACGGAGCTGCCGCGCTGGCTGGTGATCAACAAGGTCGATCTGCTGGCGGAAGAGGATCGTGACGCGATGGTCAAGGACCTCGTCGAGCGTCTGGGCTGGGAAGGCGAGCTGTTCGTCGTCTCCGCGGCCAGCGGTATCGGCACCCAGGAGCTGGTGCAGGCCGCACACCGCTGGCTGGGCGAGCAACGCCTGCAGCTGGCGGAAGATCCGGAAGCTGCCGAGGCACATGCCGCCCTGCTGGCGCGCATGGAGAACGAGTCGCTGGAGCGCGCTGAAGAGCGCCTGACACGTCGCAAGCGCAAGAAGGATGACGAAGAAGAGGACGATGACGACTTCAATGACGACGATTACGACGTCGAAGTCGAATACGCGCCCTGAGGTCTCAGTTTGTCCGGTGGCTGTCCTGCGCGGTAGCCACTGAGTGACGAGCGACCCGCTGCGCGATTCACGCCCCGCCCCGAACCTCATGGTCTCGCGGCGGGGCGTTTTCGTTGTCGGGGCCGGCGAGGAGTGATGACAGCGGGCTGGCGGGAGCAGACAATGGCAAGCAGGGAGGCAGGGCCTGCCGGCGAGGGATTACATGACAGGAGAGAGCGCGGTGTCGGAGCAGAAGGTGGCGGAAGTGGCGGAGCTGGGCAGTCAGACGGGGCGCGAGGCCTTGGCCAGTGCACGGCGCGTGGTGGTCAAGATCGGCAGTGCGCTGCTGACCGACGACGGCCGCGGGCTGGATGACGCCGGCATCGGGCGTTGGGTCGATCAGATCGCGGCGCTGCACGCGCGGGGTGTCGAGGTGATCGTGGTGTCCTCCGGGGCGATCGCGGTCGGCATGTCGCGGCTGGGCTGGTCAGCTCGCCCCAGCGGTGTGCATGAGCTGCAGGCGGCAGCGGCGGTCGGTCAGAACGGCCTGACCCAGTGCTATGAAGAGCATTTCCATCGTCATGGCCTGACCACGGCGCAGATTCTGCTGACTCACGATGACCTCTCCAACCGCAAGCGCTACCTGAATGCACGCTCGGCGCTGCGCACCCTGGTCGACCTGCGGGTGGTGCCGGTGATCAACGAGAACGACACCGTGGTCACCGACGAGATCCGCTTCGGCGACAATGACACCCTCGGCGCGCTGGTCGCCAATCTTCTCGAAGCCGATGTGCTGTTGCTGCTCACCGATCAGGAAGGCCTTTATGATGCCGATCCGCGTCATGACCCGGCGGCCAGCCTGATCGAGGAAGCCCAGGCCGATGACCCGATACTGGTCAAGGTGGCCGGCGGCGGCGGTTTGCTCGGGCGTGGCGGCATGGCGACCAAGGTGCGCGCGGCGCGTCTGGCGGCGCGCAGTGGCGCATTGACCGTGATCGCTTCTGGTCGTCAGCCCGAGGTCATCACTCGACTGGCTTCCGGTGAGCGCTTCGGCACGCTCCTCTTGCCGGAGCATGCACCGATCGCGGCACGCAAGCGCTGGATCGCGGGACAGCTGCAGGTGCGCGGCACCCTGACGCTGGATGCCGGGGCCGTCAATGTGTTGACCACGCGTGGCTCCAGCCTGTTGCCGGTGGGCGTCAGGAAGATCGAAGGCGCTTTCAAGCGCGGTGACCTGGTGCAGTGCGTCGATGAATCCGGCCAGCGCATCGCCAAGGGCCTGGTGAATTACAGCGCCGAAGATGCCGGACGGATTCTCGGCCTGCCCAGTCATCAGATCGAGGCGACGCTGGGCTATATCGAGGCACCGGAACTGATCCATCGCGACAACCTCATCGTGCTGTAGCACCCATGAGGCCTGCTTCCTGGCTCTGTGCCTGGGTCTGTGTTTAGGGCCGGTACAGGCAAGCTCAGACTGGCGATATGCGTTCGGGTCATGCTAGACTTTGCCGTCCTGTCGGGTGCTGGTCCGCCCCGATGGCGAAGGTTTGACGGGGCTTCCACGTCAAGTCGCTGATTTCTCGAAAGTCTTCACATCAGTGTCGAAAGACGAGAGATGATCGGACTCGCTGTCGCGGTGCGACAACGTCTTCCAAATTCAAGTTCATGAGTACGCGCCTACGGGTGGACTCATAAGGAGCATCAAAGTGGCAAATTCCAAGCAAGCACGTAAGCGCGCTCGTCAGGCTGAAGTTCGTCGTCAGCACAACTCCGCACAGCGTTCCGCCGTGCGTACCAGCATCAAGAACGTGCTGAAGACCGTCAAGACTGGCGATCACGCTGCTTCCATGGCCGCTTTCAATGTCGCGCAGAAGGTCCTCGACCGTTACGCCGACAAGGACATTCTGTCCAAGAAGAAGGCCGCTCGTCTGAAGAGCCGTCTGAACACTCGCGTCAAGGCACTGGCTGTCTAAGACGTGTGAGTGTGAAAAAACCGGCTTCGGCCGGTTTTTTTGTGTCTGTCTGTCGAGTGGATGGCATCGGTGTCAGGTCAGGGAAGCGAGAGGGGTGTCAGGGTGAGCAAGCCGCAGGATGAGTCGCCCGCAGGCGAGCAGGAAGTCAGAGAAGAAGATGGCAGGGTCGAGGCCGCCGCGCAGTCCGCTTCACAGGCGAGTGCCCAAGGCGAGACCCGCTCGGGCGACAGCCTGCCGATGCGGGGTGGTCTGTTGCGCTCGGGGTTGATCGTCAGCGTGATGACGATGCTGTCGCGCGTGCTTGGGCTGGCGCGCGATGTGACCATCGCATCACTTCTGGGCGCCGGCAGCGGGGCGGATGCCTTCTTCGTTGCCTTCAAGATCCCCAACTTCATGCGCCGCCTGTTTGCCGAGGGTGCCTTCAACCAGGCCTTCATTCCGGTGCTGTCGGAGTATGCGACTCGCCGGACGCGGGAGGAGGTCCGCGAGTTGCTGGACGCCGTCAGCGGCAGTCTTGGCGTCGTACTTGCGTTGATCACCGCGCTCGCGATGCTGTGCGCGCCCTGGCTGGTGTGGGTCTTCGCGCCCGGGTTCGGTGACGATGCCGGCAAGCTGGCGCTGACCGGTGACATGCTGCGCCTGACCTTCCCGTATCTGCTGCTGATTTCGCTGACCGCCTTTGCGGGCAGTGTGCTCAACACCTGGAATCGCTTTGCGGTGCCGGCCATCACGCCGGTGCTGCTCAACCTGAGTCTGATCGGCGCGGCGCTGTTGTTGGCCCCTCGCTTCGAGACACCCGCCATGGCGCTGGCCTGGGGCGTGTTGATCGCCGGTGGCGTGCAACTGCTGTTCCAGGTGCCGTTCCTGTTGCGGCTTGGCCTGATGCCCAAGCCATGGCCGAATTTCGCCCATGAGGGCGTGCGCCGCATTCTCAAGTTGATGACCCCGGCGCTGTTCGGTGTCTCGGTCTCGCAGATCAATCTGCTGCTGGATACCGTGCTGGCCTCGTTTCTGGTCACCGGCAGCGTGTCGTGGCTCTATTACTCCGACCGTCTGGTCGAGCTTCCGCTGGGCATCATCGGCATCGCCATCGGGACGGTGATTCTGCCGGCGCTCTCCAAGCGCCACGCCGAGCAATCACTGGAGCACTTCCAGAAGATGCTCGACTGGGCGCTGCGCTCGGTACTGTTGATCGGTGTGCCGGCGGCGCTGGCGCTCGGCGTGCTGGCCGAACCCCTGCTGATCACGCTGTTCCACTACGGCGCGATGACCGACAACGATGTGGTGATGTCGGCCCAGAGCCTGCGTGCCTACAGCTTCGGCCTGCTGGCCTTCATGTTGATCAAGGTGCTGGCACCGGGCTTCTATGCGCGTCAGGACACGAAAACGCCGGTCAAGATCGGTATCATCGCGATGGTCGCCAATATGGCCTTCAATCTCGCACTGATCGTGCCGCTGGCGCATGCCGGGCTCGCGCTGGCCACGGCGCTGTCGGCCTTCCTCAATGCGGGTCTGCTGGCACGCGGCCTGTATCGTGACGGCGTGCTGCGCTTCCAGCCCGGGTGGGGACGCTATTCGCTGACGCTGATCGGCGGTTGCGCCCTGATGGGCGGCGGCCTGATGTGGCTGTCGCCGGACTGGACCACCTGGCTTGGTTGGGGCCTGTGGGAGCGCTGTGCGATGATGGGAGCGCTGGTCGTCGGCGGTGTGCTGGCCTATGCGGTGTGGTTGGGGCTGTGCGGTGTCCGCCCGCGCCATTTCCGCATGCAGAGCTGAGTCTGCTGCCCGGGTGCCACGCAGGTTGGTGCCCCCGGTTCCAGCTGTTTTCTCCCTGGTGGGGCAACGGTGGCTGTCAGCGCCGTGCCCCTTCGCTATAATCGACCACTTTCGGCGGCTTGTGTGATGCACGCATGGACTTGATCAGAGGACTCCACAATCTCGCCCGCCTGCGCAAGCAGGATGGCAGTCGCGGCTGTGTGGCCACCATCGGCAATTTCGATGGCGTGCATCTTGGCCACCAGGCGATTCTGGAGCAACTTCGCGAGCGCGCGGCGGCCTATGGCCTGCCCGCCACGGTGGTGGTGTTCGAGCCGCAGCCGCGTGAGTTCTTCGCGGGTGACAAGGCGCCGCCGCGGCTGACGCGTCTGGCGGACAAGGCGCGTCTGCTGGGCAGCCATGGCGCCGAGCGCGTACTGTGTCTGCCCTTCAATGAGACGCTGCGCTCGCTGTCGGCACGCGAGTTCATCGAGCAGGTGCTGATCGATGGGCTCGGCGTGCGTCATCTGGTGGTCGGTGACGACTTCCGCTTCGGCTGCGATCGCGCCGGAGACTTCGCGTTGCTGGAGCGCATCGGTGCCGCCGAAGGCTTTGCGGTGGAACATACCCGCACCTTCGAGATCGCCGGTGAGCGTGTTTCCAGCACCCGTGTGCGTGAGGTGCTGGCTGCAGGCGACATGGCGCTGGCCGCCTGGTTGCTGGGGCGCGCCCACCACTGGCAGGGACGCGTGGTCGCAGACCGCCAGCTGGGTCGCACGCTGGGCGTGCCGACCGCCAACCTGCCGCTGCCGAATGCGCCGCTGGCGGTCTCCGGCGTCTACGCGGTGATGGCGCACCTTGCCGACGGCCGCGACTGTCCGGCGGTGGCCAACATCGGCTGGCGCCCGACGGTCGGTACGCCGCGGCCGGTGCTCGAGGTCCATCTGCTGGACTTCGCAGAAGACCTCTATGGCCAGCCGATGCGCGTCAGCTTCTGCGCCTTCCTGCGTGGTGAACAGCGCTTCGATGGCCTGGAGGCCCTCAAGGCCGCCATCTACGCCGATATCGCCCTCGCGAAGCGTTTCTTCGCGCTGGCCGCGGGCGAGATGCCTGCCGGTGATGAGCAGGCGTTGCTCGATTGCATGACCTCGATGGCTGACCTGCCGCTGGCCAGCCGTCCGCTGAGCGCACTGATGACGGATGCGCCGACGGCACCCTTACACGGCACTGCTGAGGTGTCTGATTCCACAGCTCGGGAAGCCCAGGCTTCCCGCCCCCACGACGGCTGACCCGAAAGGCTATGAGCGACTACAAGCACACTTTGAATCTGCCCGATACCGACTTCCCGATGCGCGGCAATCTCCCCAAGCGTGAGCCGGAGCAACTGGCGCGCTGGAACGAGATTGACCTCTATGCGCGTCTGCGTGAAGCAGGCAAGGGCCGTCCGAGCTTCGTGCTCCACGACGGCCCTCCCTATGCCAACGGCAATATTCACATCGGTCATGCCGTCAACAAGATTCTCAAGGACATCATCGTCAAGTCCAAGACGATGGCGGGCTTCGACGCGCCTTACGTGCCGGGTTGGGACTGTCATGGTCTGCCCATCGAGCACAAGGTCGAGACGACCCACGGCAAGCACCTCGAGTCCGAGAAGGCGCGTCATCTCTGCCGTGAATACGCTGGCGTGCAGGTGGAAGGTCAGAAACACGAGTTCATCCGTCTCGGCATCGTCGGTGACTGGGGCAACCCGTATCGCTCCATGGACTTCGCCAATGAAGCCGGTGAGATCCGTGCGCTGGCCGAGATGGTCAAGGGCGGTTATGTCTTCAAGGGGCTGAAGCCGGTCAACTGGTGCTTCGATTGCGGCTCTGCGCTGGCGGAAGCGGAAGTCGAGTACGCCGACAAGACCTCTGATGCCATCGACGTCGCCTTCGCGGCAGACGACAGTGCGGCACTGGCCAAGGCCTTCGGCCTCGAGTCATTGAGCAAGCCGGCGGCGATCGTGATCTGGACCACCACTCCGTGGACCATCCCGGCCAACCAGGCGCTCAACGTTCACCCGGACTTCGTCTACTCGCTGGTCGACACCGGCGAGCGCATGCTGGTGCTGGCCGAGGAGCTGGTCGAGGACAGTCTGGCGCGCTTCGGTCTGAGCGGTGAGACGCTGGCGACCGTCAACGGCGCGGCGCTGGAGCTGATCAACTTCCGTCACCCGATCTACGATCGTCTGTCGCCGGTCTACCTGGCCGACTACGTCGAGACCGGTGCCGGTACCGGTATCGTCCACTCCGCGCCGGCCTACGGCGAGGATGACTTCCATACCTGCCGTCGTTACGGCATGAGCTTCGACGAGATCGAGAGCCCGGTGCAGGGCAATGGCGTGTACGTGCCGGACCTGCCGGAATTCGGTGGCCAGTTCATCTGGAAGGCCAATCCGAACATCGTCGCGCGTCTGGAAGAGCTCGGCGCGCTGATGGCGCACGAGAAGATCACCCACAGCTACATGCACTGCTGGCGCCACAAGACGCCGGTCATCTATCGCGCGACGGCCCAGTGGTTCGTCGGCATGGACCTCCCCGGCACCGATGGCGTGACCCTGCGTGACAAGGCGCTGTCCGCCATCGAGGACACCGCCTTCATCCCGGCCTGGGGCCAGGCGCGTCTGAAGAGCATGATCGCCAACCGTCCGGACTGGTGCATCTCGCGTCAGCGCAACTGGGGCGTGCCGATTCCGCTGTTCCTGCATCGCGCGACGGGGGAGCTGCATCCTGACAGCGTGGCGCTGATGGGAGCGGTCGCCGATCGCGTTGCCGAGCATGGCATCGATGCCTGGTGGTCACTCGACAGCCAGGAGTTGCTGGGCGACGAGGCCGAGAACTACGAGAAGGTCACCGACACGCTGGACGTGTGGTTCGACTCCGGGACGACCCACTGGCATGTGCTGCGTGGCTCGCACCCGCATGGTCACGAGCAAGGCCCGCGTGCCGACCTGTACCTGGAAGGTTCCGACCAGCACCGTGGCTGGTTCCACTCGTCACTGCTGACCGGCTGTGCCATCGACGGCCACGCGCCCTACAAGGCGCTGCTGACTCACGGTTTCACCGTGGATGCGCAGGGTCGCAAGATGTCCAAGTCCGTCGGCAACGTGGTCGCGCCGCAGCAGGTGATGGACAAGCTGGGCGCCGACATCCTGCGTCTGTGGGTGTCCTCCAACGACTACTCCGGCGAGATGGCCGTCTCGGACGAGATCCTCAAGCGGACCGCCGACGCCTATCGTCGTATCCGCAACACCTCGCGCTTCCTGCTGTCCAATCTGAACGGCTTCGAGCCCGAGCGTGATGCGCTGGCCTTTGACGACATGCTGGCGCTGGACCAGTGGGTGGTCGATCGTGCCGCCCAGCTGCAGGCACGTGTCGAGCTGGCCTACGAGGAATACCGCTTCCTCGACATCTATCAACAGGTGCTGACCTTCTGCTCGCGTGAGCTGGGCGGCTTCTATCTGGATGTCATCAAGGACCGCCAGTACACTACGCAGCCGAACTCGCGTGCGCGTCGTAGCTGCCAGACGGCGCTGTACCACGTGATCGAGGCACTGGCACGCTGGATGGCGCCGATCCTCTCCTTCACCGGTGAAGAGATCTACGCCAACATTCCGGGCCCGCGCAAGGACACCATCTTCCTCGAGACGGCCTACACCGGCCTGACCACCCTGGCGGATGATGCCCCCATGGGGCGTGAGTTCTGGGAGCAGGTGCTGCACGTCAAGCAGGCGGTCAACAAGACGCTGGAAGGCGCGCGTAACGCCGGTCTGGTCAAGAACGGCCTGGCGGCGGAAGTCACTCTCTACGTCAATGACGAGCTCAATACGCTGCTGGCAAGTCTCGGCGACGAGCTGCGCTTCGTGATGCTGACCAGCGGCGTGACCCTGGCGCCTCTCGAGGCGGCCGGTGAGGCAGAAGAGACCGACGTGTCCGGCCTCAAGGTGGCGGTCAAGGTCAGCGAGAATGCCAAGTGCGAGCGTTGCTGGCACCACCGTCCGGAAGTCGGCACCCTGCCGGAACATCCGACGCTGTGCAGCCGCTGCGTGACCAACCTGCCGGATGGCGAAGGCGAGACGCGTCACTTCGCTTGATCGCTGATGCGACCGAGGCATCGTTCAGCCTCCGCTGAGCGCTGATATCGAACGCCGGGCTCTGGCCCGGCGTTCGTGTCTTGCCGGTCGCAGACTCATTTCACGACAGGAAGGTAACATGACGTCTTCTTCACAAGGCCCCGCGACGGATACTCCCTCGGCCGGCAGTGAGCCAATGCGCTCGCCGCTGCGCTGGTTATGGTTGTCGCTGGTGATCGTGGTGCTGGACCTGGCCACCAAGTGGCTGGCCAGCAGTTCGCTGGTCTATGGTCAGGCCAACGAAGTGCTGCCGATCTTCAATCTGACGCTGCTCCACAACACCGGCGCGGCGTTCAGTTTTCTGGCCGGCCATGATGGCTGGCAGCGCTGGTTGTTTGCGGGCATTGCGGTGGTGGCAGCCATCGGCCTGAGCATCTGGCTTGCGCGCCTCAAGCGTCACGAGACCTTCACCGCGCTGGGCATCGCGCTGGTGCTGGGGGGCGCGCTTGGCAATCTCTATGATCGTGTCGTGCATGGCTACGTGGTGGACTTCCTGTCCTTCCACTGGGGCAATGCCTTCTTCCCGGCCTTCAACGTGGCGGATGTCGCCATCAGCCTGGGAGCCGTGGCACTGATTCTTGAATCTTTCCGTGGCCGCTCCGAATGAGCGCCACAAGCGAGGTCAGCATGAGCGAGCATCGTATCGCCGATAACATGGAGGTCAGCCTCCATTTCCGTCTGCGTCTGGAAGACGGCACCGAGGTGGACTCCACTTTCGACAAGACACCGGCCTCCTTCCAGGTGGGTGACGGCAATCTGCCCCCGGGCTTCGAGCGTTCGATCATGGGCATGGCGGCGGGCGAGACCGGCAGCTTCACGATCACGCCGGAGCATGCCTTCGGTCAGCACAATCCGCAGAACGTCCAGACCGTGGCGCGCAAGAGCTTCGATGAAGAGATCGAGGTCGGCATGGTGATGTCCTTCGCCGAGCCGTCGGGCTCGGAGCTGCCGGGCATCATCCGCGAGATCGATGAGCGTGACGTCAAGGTCGACTTCAATCACCCGCTGGCCGGGCGTACCCTGACCTTCGAGGTCGAGGTGCTGTCAGTCGCCCCCGCGACCACGCACTGAGTCTTCTTTCCCTAGGTGTGCTCCCCCGTGAGTGCACCTCGCCATCAAGCGGAGCCTGTCATGCAGATCAAGCTGGCCAACCCGCGCGGTTTCTGCGCCGGAGTGGATCGCGCCATCGATATCGTCAACGGGGCGCTCGACGTGTTCGGGCCGCCGATCTACGTGCGTCACGAGGTGGTGCACAACCGTTTCGTGGTCGACTCCCTCAAGGAGCGCGGCGCCATCTTCGTCGAGGAACTGCACGAAGTGCCGGATGACGTCATCGTCATCTTCTCGGCGCACGGTGTCTCACGTGCCGTGCAGGAAGAGGCCGAGCGTCGCAACCTCAAGGTCTTCGATGCCACCTGTCCGCTGGTGACCAAGGTGCACATGGAAGTCCTGCGCTATGCGCGCAAGGGCCAGGATTGCGTGCTGATCGGTCATGAGGGCCACCCCGAAGTGGAGGGCACCATGGGCCGCTATGACACTTCCAGGGGTGGCACCATCCATCTGGTAGAAGACGAGTCCGATGTGGCGAGTCTGGAGGTCAAGGACCCGGAGAAGCTGGCCTTCGTCACCCAGACCACACTGTCCATGGATGACACGGCGCGCGTGATCGATGCGCTGCGCGAACGCTTCCCGGCGATTCAGGGCCCGCGCAAGGATGACATCTGTTACGCGACCCAGAATCGCCAGGATGCCGTGCGCATGCTGGCGGAAGCCTGCGATGTGGTGCTGGTGGTCGGCAGCCCCAATAGCTCCAATTCCAATCGCCTGCGTGAACTGGCGGAGCGCATGCAGACCCCCGCCTGGTTGATCGACGATGCGCAGCAGATCGAGGCCAGCTGGCTCGAGGGGATCGGCAGTATCGGTATCACCGCAGGGGCCAGCGCCCCCGAAGTGCTGGTGCAGGGCGTGATCGATCGCCTGATGGCGCTGGGAGCCTCGGCACCCGAGGAACTCGAGGGTCAGGAGGAGAACATCGTCTTCTCCATGCCCAAGGAGCTCAAGGAGCGCTTGATCGCCTCGGACCAGATCCGCGAGCTGTAACACCTTGTAAGTTCCTGCCGGTGAAGAAGCCGCGACTCTGTCGCGGCTTTTTTGTGGGTGCCATTCGCATTTTGCCATTCAATTCAGTAGTTTCTTGTATAAGTGACAGCATTCTTGAGCATGATCGTTGATCAATCTGGTGCGCATTGAAAAAAAATGTAATGCGTGGTTACCGAAATGATACATAATGGAGGTATAGTTCGTACTCTGGAGAATCCCCCATGCCACGACTGTTCTCGGTCACCGGTGTCAGCAGTGCAGGTGCACGCCGTGAGCCGAAACCGGGGCGCGGGGCACCTGGCAGGCGTCGGGCTCAGGGCTTCACCCTGATCGAGATGATGATGGTGGTCGCGATCATCGGCATTCTGGCGGCGGTCGCCATTCCCTCCTATCTCGGTTATGTGGAGCGCAGCTGGCGCTCGCATGCCCAGCAGGCGCTGGGGCAGCAGGCCAGACAGCTGCATGGCTTCTACTATCAGAATTTCTCCGAGGCACCCGTGGGGGATGATGACCAGCCGACGGATGGCGTCAGCCGTATAGAGGATGGTGGTGGCAATCTTCGCTACCTGATCACGTATCGCAGTCTGTCTGCCTCGTCCTTCGTCCTGCAGGCGACGCCTCAAGGGGCACAACTCAATGACGACTGCGGCGTACTGTGGATGGACCAGGACATGAATACCGGTGCCGAAGGAGGAGGCCGGTGCTGGTGATGATGAGTCCCCAAGAGACACACTCGAGTCCGGCATGGCCGGTCGACCCTCAGCGGCAAGGAGACGTATCTCTCATGCGCCAATCCCGTGGTTTCACCCTGATCGAGCTGGTCGTGGCGGTGGCGATCATTGCCATCATCGCGACCTGGGCGGTGCCGGCCTGGCAAGGCCTGGTGCAGCGCTCTCAGGTGGAGTCCGATGTGCGTGCCCTGACCCATGCGCTCGGCATGGCGCGCAGCACCGCCACCACGCGCGGTGTCGATGTGAGTGTCTGTCCCTATGCGCCGAGCGTGGCCACCCCCAACCCCACGGCCTGCGACGATGACTGGGCGAGTGGCTGGGTCGTCTATATCGGGAGCACTTCCAACTTCACCCTCGACGATCGCCTGTGGATTCATCAGGACAGCAATGCGGTTGCCCAGTCGGGTGGCGCCGCCAGGATCACCTACAACGATCGCGGCACGCTGACTAGTGGCAACAGCACGCTGGTGTTCTGTGCGGCGTCCGATGCTACCTCTGTGGTAGTGGCGCCTTCAGGCCGTGTCCGCCTTGAATCCGGGGGGGACTGCTCATGACAGCATCGTTGATGACCACATCCCTCAGGAAAGTCCTACAGCCGAGAGCGCTGAGGGAGGCATTGCTGACGCGCCTGCAACGGCGCCGTTGCACCCGGCATTCTCAGCGCGGCGTCGGCCTGATCGAGGCGCTGGTCGCGGTCATGCTACTGGGGGTTTCCCTGTTGGGGCTGGGGTTGTTGCAAGTTCAGACGCTTCAGCATCAGCGCGTCAGCTACAGCAATACCGTGGCACAACTGCTGTCGCTGGACATGGCTGAACGTATCCGCGCCAACCTTGAGGCCATCGACCAATATGATGACGCCGACACCACCAATGCGCCGGCGGATGGATGCAGCTCGGACTGCATACCCTCAGAGCTGGCGGACCAGGACATCATTGATTGGCGTGACGCCATCATCGGCTCCACGCTGACCAGCGGCGTCGGCAGCGTGGATGTCGACGAGCGTGTCGTCGGCGGCGCCGGCATCGGCGTTCACGACGTCAGTGTCCAGGTACAGTGGAGTGACCCCATCAGCGGGGGAGTTGACCAGCAGACCTATCGTTTCGAGGTAGAGCCATGAACCGCTGTTCACCTGTATCGGCCCGCCGACGCTTGGCCCCCGACACTGCCCGTCCGCATGGCTTGAAGCGCCAGGCGGGCGTGGGGCTTGTCGAGCTGATGATCAGCCTGGTGCTGGGGCTGCTGATCACGGCGATGGCGGTGCAGATGTTCTCGACCTCACGCAGCACCGTGAGCACCCAGGAGGCGCTTTCCTATCTGCAGGAATCGGCCCGTTACGTGTCCTTCCGGCTCCAGCCACTTATGCGCAATGTGGGCTACGCAGGCTGTGCCAATAGCCGCGATATCACCAATGCCAGCTCGGTGGATGCCTCCCACGACCTCACGGCGCCTTTCGGTGGTCAGCAGCGTACCCAACGGGGCCTCAGCTATTTCAATCTGACGTTCGTCGCTGCCAGCAAGGATGGCGATGAAACCACGCTGACCAGCAGCATGACGTCGCTGGGTGGCCCACTGTCCGTGCGCAACGGTAGCGAAGATGCCTTCGTGACCAACGAGTATGCGCTGGTCAGTGATTGCAGCAGCACCGATGTCTTCAGGGTGTCGGGCACCACCCAGGGCAATGTGGAAACCAATGACACGCTGTCACGCTCCTACGGCAGCTCTCAGTCCTCGAACGCCTATCTCTACCCGGTGCAGGCCTGGGAGCTGCGGCTGGATGACCAGGCCAACGATTCCTCGGTGCGTGCACTGTATCTCGATCGAATCGATGCCGCTTTCGCACGGGAAGAACTGGCCTCCGGCGTACAGGGCTTCGATGTCAGCTTCAGTCTGGATACCACCGGCAACGGCAGTGTCGATCGCGTCAAGGTACCGGCCGCCACGGTACGCAGCGAAGGCCGTTGGGATGAGGTACGCCGTATCGAGATCGCTCTGACGCTCGAGAGCCTGCCGGGAGTGGTACCGGGCGGGAATAACGATGGCCGTTTGACGCGAACCTTCAATCTCACGTTCACACCGCGCAATCTGCAACTGAGGGGCAGTTGATGAATACCTCGTCTTCAATGTCTACCGTCTGCGCGGCCACCCGGGGGCCAGCACGTCAGCAAGGCATCGCCTTGCTGATCGTGTTGATCATGCTGGTCGTGATCGGGCTGCTGGCCGTCACCGGGGTCGAGGACAGTCAGCTGCAGACACGCATGGCCGTCAACAGCCGGAACTTCGAGCAGTCCTATTACAACGCGGAAACCAGTCTGAGCATCGGTGAGCGTGCGCTGCAGGAGAGCCTGGAGGATGGCACCTGGAGCCTGAACAGCTTTGATGACTCGGCTGGCCTGATGCTGGCACTGCCCGAGGATGCGCCACCGATCAACCCGCTCTCGGAAGCGGATTGGCAAGCCAGCGGTATCCAGACGCTGGACAGTGATACCGGCGCGGTCATCGGGGCCTATGTGATCGAGTATCTGGGCAAGGTCGGCGAGCCGCCGCTGAATGCCAGCAACGAAGTGAATGCGGTGGGCACGCGCCTGGATGCCTTCCGTATCAACGCGATGGGCACAGGAGGCGGAAATGGTGCCTCCTGGACAGTAGTGCAAAGCGAGATGGAACTGGGCCCTTACTTCTGAGAGGAGCAAGAACATGCGTTATCTGCTGAGTGGTGCCCTGTGCCTTGTCGCCTTGCCCTGTCTGGCGGCTCCCGGGGAAATTGCCCGCGCTCCGGTCACGGAAGCGACCGGAGTCCAGCCCAATATCCTGTTCATTCTGGATGATTCGGGCAGCATGGCCTGGGAGGATACCCTTAACAAGGGGGTCGAGCATTGGGGTTACCAGCCTGCTTCCTCGCTGATGGGGTACACCGGGGTGTATTCCAAGAGAGGGATCTGGATAGAGAACAATCATGATGCCGATGATCGTATCGTTTACTCATCAGACCTTGGCGGGGCGATCGGGGCCTGCATGGGCTTCAATGTCATGGCCTACAACCCTGCGCTGACCTACACCCCCTGGGCGGGCGCTGATCGAGCGGGAATCGCCTATCAGAACATGAGCCTGTCGAATGTCCGTGAAGATCCCTACGAGCCTACCAGCTGGGCCAGGATGAGCGATGACGCCTACTACGTCCGCTGGGACGACAATGGTGATGGGGACTATGACTACGGTGAATGCGGCGTCTATCGCAGCAATTCTGGGCGCCTGTATCTGGACGATGATCATGTCGTTGAAGTGGAAGACCTGTCCGCGGCTCAGCAAGTCAATTTCGCCAACTGGTTCACCTACTATCGCGACCGCATGCTGGTGGCCAAATCTGCCATGGCCGGTGTGATCAACGCCAATGAGTCCCGGGTCGGGCTGCGCACCATCCAGAGCCGCAACAATCGCAACGTTGCGGACATGACGGATACTGATGAGCGTGAAGCCCTGCTGGAGGAGCTGTTTACCGCCTATCCCTCCGGTGGCACTCCTCTGCGTACCGCGCTCAAGAGCGCCGGTGAGTATTACTCCAGCACTGGCCGTTCGGCTCCCATTCTGAGTGCGGATGAGGGCGGCATGTGTCAGCAGAACTATTCCATATTGATGACCGATGGCTACTGGAATGGCGCCAGCCCCAGTGTCGGTAACGTCGACGGTGGCAGCGGCGAATTCATCAGTGCCAGTCACCGTGACAGCTATTCCAATACGCTTGGTGATGTCGCGATGAAATATTATCGCGAGGACCTGCGGACTGACTTGATCGACAGCGTGCCGACCATACCGGGAGTGGATGAAAACTCCGCTCAGCACATGGTGACCTACACCGTCGGTTTCGGTGTGGATGGCTCGCTGTCCGAGAACCCTGCTGATCTTGAATCTGCCTTTACCTGGCCGCAGCCGGTCGCCAACGCCAATACCACCATCGACGATCTTCGCCATGCGGCCTGGAACGGGCGTGGTGAATATCTCAGCGCCGCCAATCCGCAGGCATTGATTGATGCGTTGAACAATATCGCTCAGTCGATCGCAGGACGCGCGGCCAGTACCGGTAGCCTGGACATCAGCAGTGGTGGGCAGACCAGCGGCGCGTACGTGATTCAGACCATCTATGATCCCGCTGATTGGTCGGGCGATGTCGTTGCACGCAAGATCGGCACCAATGGCACCTTGAGCGCCACCTCTGATTGGTCCGTCGCGGAGTGGTTGCGTGAGGATGATAGCCGTAGCTCCAGCCGCAAGGTGATTACCTACAATCCGGGGATCTCTGAAGTGGATGAGAAGGCGTTCTTCTTCGATATCGAGGAGGCCGGATCACTGGAGGCTGAACAGGTACTGGACCTCGTGGGTTTCCTCGATGAAACACTACTATCAGACACGTTGTTGGCAACGCTGCGGAGAACCGTCCGGGATGATGATGACGACGACGACGACGATGATGATGATGATGATGATGGCATTCTTGGCAGTGTCGGCTCAGTGGTAGGAGGCGTCACCAGTGGCGTGACTCAGCTGACGGGGCGCGTCCTGGACACTACCGGTACCTTCCTGAAGCTGGATGGCGCCAATCTTGGTGTCAGAACGTCGGATCTCGAAAACCTGATCGGTTATCTCAAGGGCGATGATGTCTACGAGGGCACCTTGTTCCGCGAGCGTGACGACAAGTATCTCGGAGATATCGTCCACGCCTCGCCGGCGATCGTCGGGCCGCCTTCGGCCAGCTATCGCAATGACATGGAAGTGTCTTCGTACCGCTCCTTCAAGACGCTGTATGAGGACCGCCAGAACATGATCTACATTGGTGCCAACGACGGCATGCTGCACGCCATCGACATGGAGACCGGTGAAGAGAAGTTCGCCTACATGCCGTATGCCGCCTTCAGCATCGAGAGCGGGCGCGGTATTCGCCAGCTCGCTGATCAGAACTATGTGCACCAGTACTATGTCGATGCCACTCCGGTCGCGCGTGACGTGCATGTCCAGTTGGGCGATGAGGATGCGCCCGGTTGGCACTCGGTCCTGCTGGGTGGGTTGGGCGCTGGTGGCAAGGCGGTCTACATGCTGGATATCACCGATCCTGAAGGCTTCGAGTCATTGGGTGAATCCAATGGCACCTCACCGGCCGAGATCGTGCAGTGGGAATTCACCCACGAGGACCTTGGCTATACCTTCAGCGATATTCAGGTAGCGCGTCTGGACGACGGCAAGTGGTATGCCATCTTCGGCAATGGCTACAACGCCGACAGCGATGGGCGTGCCAAGTTGTTCATCGTGGACCTGGAAGACCCCGACAACTATGCGCTGCTGGATTCTCAACAGGGCAGCAATGCCGGCGGGTCGTGCACCTCTGCCAGCAGTGACTGCAATGGCATGTCGAGTCCTGAGCTGGCTGACATCGACGCCGATGGCATCACCGACTGGGTCTATGCCGGCGATCTGCATGGCAATGTCTGGGTGTTCGACATGCGCGAGTTCTCGCTGAGCAACATCGGCAGCAGCGAAATATCGCGTCTTTTCCAGTCATGTGCCGTTGCCCTGAACAGCACGTCATCGACCTGTCCGGCAGCTTACCGACAGCCCATCACATCGCGGGTAGCCGTGGCACGCAGCGGTGTCTTCAACAGCACCGTCGATACGCCGTACCTGAATGTGTACTGGGGCACCGGGCAATTGCTGACGCTGCAGGATGCGGTCGATACCTCGACGCAATCCTTCTACAGCGTGCTGCATACCGGGTCTTCGACTCGTCGTCATCATGGCGAGCTGGAAAAGCAGAGCTTCTCCAATATCAGTGGTGTGAGTGACGCGCGTACGGTCACAGGGGTAGGCGTCGATTATTCCAATCAGAACAACAATGGTATGCAGTACGGCTGGTACCTGGAGCTACCGGACTCCGGTGAGCGTCTGGTGACCATCCCGGCTGTCCGTGGTGATCTGATTGTCTTCAATACCACCATCCCGGGCTCCAATGGCCCCTGTACTGGCGGTGCCAGCGGTTGGCTGAATGCGCTCAGCTTGCGCAATGGGCTACAACCGGTGCGCAGCTACAACAATGTGCAGCAGGTCTTTGATTACAACGATGACGGCGAGGTCAACGCGAGCGACAACGTCAACAATCAGGTCGTGCTATCGATCAAGACAGAAGGCGAGCCCACCTCACCGAAATTCCTGGGTGATACCCAGTACGTCGGCCAGGGCGGTACCAATCAGGTGGTCGAAATGGCCATGGATTTCGGGATCGACGGCCTGGAAGGCCGTAGTGCCTGGTATCAGCTGCGCTAGGAGAGAGACCATGAAGACATCACGACTCAAGCTGACTGGTAGTGGACTGATGCTGGCGGCGGGCTTGCTCTTCACGAGCTGGAGCTCCCAGGCCCTGGCGGAAGATACCCCGATTCCGCTGGTCATGGAGCAGAGCGTCACCGGCGTCATCGATGAGCGTGAGGGAGATCAGCTGCTCGTCGACGACATGGGTTTCGTGCTTCAGCCGGAGAGCCGGATACTCACCCGCAATGGGCGCGAGCTGAAGGCCTTCCACCTCACGCCGGGGCAGGAGGTCGAGGTGCGCTTCGACCCACGTGGTGAGCCGAAGCAGGTCATCGACATCACGCTGCTGCGTCGGGGGCGCTGATGATCAGGCGAACTGCAGGTTCTCGAGCACAAGGCGGCTTCGGTCTTCTGGAGCTCATGATTGCCGTGGCCATCATCGGCATTCTGGCGGCGATCGCCTATCCCAGCTATCAGGACCAGGTGGAGCGCTCACGTCGCACCGACGCCACCACCGCCTTGCTGGCGCTTGCCCAGACCCAGGAGCGCATCATGGCAACCTGCGGTGAATACGCGACGGCCAGCGTGACAGCGGCGACCAGCTGTGGAGATGCGCTCGGAGCCGGCGGCGATGGTATCGGGCTGGGGCAGGCAGATGCTGTCAGCGAGGAAGGTTTCTATAATCTGGCCGTTGCGGGAGATGCAGACAGCTATACCCTGACCGCTACTGCTACCGGCAGTCAGGCCAATGATGAGGACTGTGCCACCTTTACGCTCACGGAGTTGGGAGTGAAGGGGGCGGCAGTCCTTGAGGACTCGGAAGGCACTGACAGCAGCGATTGTTGGTAGGCACTGACAGCCGACATTGCATGGCAAGCGCATGAAGCCTCGATCTACGATGATCGGGGCTTTTTGTTTGGTGAGTGAGGTCCAGTCGAGAAATATGGAATAACGGTGGTTCTGGGGAGTTTTCGGGATGATGGGTAATCTTGTGTAACATAATGATTCCATCTGTGGTTCATAGACGTTAAATTGCCCAATTTCACGCCCTGCAGGGTGCTTTGGTCTGCGTGGCTTTCAGGGGTAAGACGATGCAGCTTTTTCCTGCACTTCGGCATGGATGTCAGCAGGGCCGCCAGCAAGGCTTCACGTTGATTGAGCTGATGATCACGCTGGCCATTCTCGTGATCACGATCACGATTGCCGTTCCCGCCTGGCAGGGGGTGGTCGCGCGCAACGCCGTCACCGGCACGGCCGAGACGCTCGTGTCTTCCATCAACTATGCGCGTAGCGAGGCGGTGGCCAGCGGCAACGACATCACGCTCTGCCCTCTGAATGCGCAGGGTGACGCCTGCATGAATTCCACCAGCTGGAGCAATGGCTGGGCGGTGGTGCAGGGCAGTCAGGCCGAGGCCCGGGCGTCGCTGGGCGATGACCTGTTGCGCGTGTTTGATGCCGCCATCACCGTGCAGGCGGGTGTTGCCGGCGTGACTTTCGATGATCAGGGCGCGACCTCTGATTCCACCTGGTTGTTGATCTGCGATCAGTCAGGCGGGCAGGGCCATCGCCAGCTTGAATTGACTCCCATTGGACGAGTGTTGACGGAGACTTATGGCAGCGATGACCAGAGTTGCTGAGCTTGGCGTGTCCCGTGCAAGCGGTGGCCAGCAAGGTACCAGCCTGCTGGAGGCGTTGATCGCTCTGCTGTTGATGGGGCTGACA
Organism: Cobetia sp. LC6; assembly: GCF_030264805.1. Taxonomy (NCBI): domain Bacteria; kingdom Pseudomonadati; phylum Pseudomonadota; class Gammaproteobacteria; order Oceanospirillales; family Halomonadaceae; genus Cobetia; species Cobetia sp. LC6. Next base: position 89,181 of record NZ_JASSPL010000013.1, read on the forward strand.
TTGCTGGGGTTCGGGCTCATGCAGATGGAAAGTCTGCAGGGCAACAACGAGAGTTACGCGCGTACCGAAGCCCGTATTCTCCTGGTCAGCATGGCTGAGCGCATTCAGGCCAATCCCGATGGCGTGGATGACTACGATGGGCTTTCCACCGCGGGGGCAGGAAATCCGGGCGGTTGTCCCTGCAGTGTTGCCGAGCTAGCGGCCCGTGATGTGGCGGTGTGGGCGGACAGGCTTGAGGACAGCAGTCTGAACGCGCCGGTCGGGTCCATCGCCAGCAGCGGCAGTGACCTTCTCACCCTGACCCTCGGCTGGAGTGGCGCCGCGCAGCTCGGACAGAACGAAGACAGCATGGACGCCGATGCCCAGATATTGAGCGAGACCCTACAGATACGCGTGGTGCCCTGATGTCGTCGAAAGCCTCCCTCTCGCTGCGAGCCTTCGCGTCGCGCTCGCCTCGGGCGCCGCGCTCGATTCTCTCACGGCGTGCCCAGCAGGGTGTCGGTCTGGTCGAGTTGATGCTGGCACTGGTGCTGGGATTGTTCATTTCCGCCATGGCGCTGGAATACTTTCTTGCCTCGCGCTCTACCCTCAACACGACGTCTGCCGTGTCTTACCTGCAGGAGTCTGCGCGCCATGTCACGCGTCGCCTGCAGCCATTGGTACGCAATGCCGGTTTTTCCGGCTGCGCGTCGGTGAGCAGTGTCAGTGATGGCACCGGCAGCCATGCACTGTCCGACTCACCTCTGACGGCCGAGTCCGACACGGTGGCGGGGATTACCTACGGTCGTCTGGCCTTGCAGGTACCGGCGCTGGGAGCGCAGCGCGGTTGGCAGCTCGGGGCGAGCGTCGCCCAAGGCGATACCTCGCTGACCCTGGAAGACTACACCTCCGGCACGCTGGAAACGGATAGCGTCGTGCTGCTCAGCGACTGTGAGAGCGGCGACATTGCACGCCTCTCGGGTGATGGAAACAACTCGCTCGAGCTGTCGAGCGCCGTCGAGCACGGCTATGGCGGCACCATACAGACCCAGGCGTATGTCTATCCGCTGCAGCGTTGGTACCTGTTGCTGTCACAGACCGATGACGACTCCCCCGTTCGGCTATGCCTGAACGGCGAGGATGTCGCTGGCGATCCGGCAGCAGGCTGTGGCGAAGAAGTGGCACGATACGTCGAAGCACTGGACCTGACCTTCGATACGGCCTCCGGCAGCGGTAGCGCGAGTCGCTTTACAGTGGAACGCAGCGTGGCGGAAGTGAAAGCCGCGAACGACTGGAGCAGCGTCAGACGGATCCACATCCGCCTGACCCTCAAGACGCCGCCGACGATCAATGTCGAGGGAGAGGGGGACGGTGAGTTGCAACGCACCTTCGATATCACTCTGAGCCCGAGGAATATCGGTCTATGAACCAGTCGAGTTCTCCCCGGCCGCCGCGCCAGCAAGGCATGGCATTGCTGGTCGTGCTGATCATGCTGATCGTGGTGGGCGTGATGGCGGTGACGGGCAATGAAGATACCCAGTTGCAGACCCGCATGTTGATGAATACCCAGTTCTATGACAACGCCTATGCGGAGGCCGAGAGCCTTCAGCAACAGGCGGAGAGTCGTCTGCTCGAGGGGGAGCTGACCCTGGATGATTTCGATGGGGACGGCTTCTACGACGTGACGGCGGGGGAGGAGCTGGGCTTCGATCCTCTGCAGGCAGATGCCTGGGAGGGAGAGGGGGTCTTGAGCGGTGATGCGGCTGACAACGGCAACTATGTCATCGAGTATCTCGGAGAGACGACGGAAGGCGTGCTGAATGACGATAACCTGAGCAGCAGTCAGTTGTTGAATGCCTTTCGCATCACGGCCGCCGGTTGGAGTCTTGAGAGCGCTGGTGACCCTGATAGCAGGAAGCGTGCACTGGCAGTGGTGCAAAGCGAAATCATGATGGCCGATTGAAGGGAATCTATCGATGAAATCGAAGCACTCACCCCGCCGCAGCGGCTTGCGTCGTCTTCACCTTCCAGCCCTGATGTCAGGCGGACTGATGATGGTCACCCTGCCCGTGCTGGCAGACAGCGACACGCTACTCCAGTTGCCCACCACCCAGAGCGTCGGCGTCACCCCCAATGTCCTGCTGGTGCTGGATGACTCGGGCTCGATGTCTTTTGAAGACACTTTTGAGGGTGGAGAGTCTGAGCAGTCTTATGATCTGGTTTACAATGATTGTTGGACCAAGGGTAATCGCACGATTTGTGGAGATTATCAGCCACTGGACTTGGATAATAAGTTCTTTTGTGCGGAAGAGAATAAGCAGGCCTACGACCCGGATCAGACTTATCTTCCCTGGAAAAAAGGCAAGTCTGAAGAACGTTATGACAACATGGATCCTACTGCTGCATGGATTGACTTCAGTAAAGGAAGTTCATGGGATAATGTGGTTGATTTGACCGATCCGAAACTTAACTTTCGTTACTATACTGGGCAGGGGTGCAAAAGCAATACGAAAGTCATGATATCTAGCCCAACTCTTTCTAAGGAAGAAAAAGTTAACTATGCAAATTGGTTTACTTACTATCGTAATCGACTAAGCGTAGGTAAAGCCGCGAGTTTGGAGCTATTGTCTGGTACCGATTATCGCACTGGTTATTTGACTATAAATCCGCGATCTGGGTCAGAAAAAGTTATTGTTGATGATATAGTCGATAAAATTGTTGAGTTAGTGACCAATGTTTTAGGAGTTGTGGTCGAGTTAGTGACTACAAGTGATAGCGGTAACAAGCATCTAGAAGAGGTCCAAAAGGCTATAGTAGATACGGAGATAAGTGACAGTTCGAGCTATCGTGGGACACCCTTGCGGGAAGCACTTTACCATGCAGGTGAATACTATAAGGGAAATTATCCAACCTTAGGTAACTCTCCTATTCTCTCTAATGACGAGGGAGGGATGTGCCAACAGAATTTCACAGTGTTGGTTACAGATGGTTTTTGGAACTCAGGCAGTACAGCCTTATCATCTGAGCTCGAAGATACTATAGGCGATGCTAATAAAGATGGTAGGTCATGGTATAACCTGGTTTATTCTTGGTTCTCCTATAAGTATGTTGAGGCTGGTAGCACTACCTTGGCAGATGTGGCCTATTATTATGCTAATAATGATTTGCTTCCTGATTTTGGGAGCGGCACCTATGAAAATCAAATAATGACGACCTACACTGTCGCATTTGGAGTTGATTCAGACAGTGATGAATGGAGTGATAAAAAGCGTGTTCTGGAGAGCAGCTCCAGCACCATCGATGACCTGGAACAGGCCGCCATCGATGGCGGCGGCTCCTACTTCAATGCCTCCAGCCCGACGGACCTCGTCTCGGCGCTGGCGGCAATCGCCTCCGAGATCGTCGCGGTCGGCAACAGTGTCAGTGGTCTCTCCACCAACCTGACGACGGCCAGTGTCGAGACGGACAGCCGACTGGTCGAGAGCCGCTATTCCGCCTCGACCTGGACGGGAGACGTGGTGGCCTCGTCGGTCCAGGAGGGCAAGGAGGTCGAGGACGACGACCAGGTCTGGAGTGCTGCCACCCAGCTGAGTGAGGCATTGGAGGATGAGGATGGCCTTGAATCGCGTACGGTCTTCACCATGTCCGGCGGTAACGGAGTCGAGTTCACGACCGACAACGCGGGCCGCCTGAGCTCCAGCCAGCGCAACGATCTCGCGCGCATGGAGGTCGGTGGCAACTCCACCGATGACCATGTGAAGGCCGCGATCGAGTGGTTACGGGGCAGCGATGAATACGAAGGTGATGGTCTGCGTAATCGCACTGGCGTCCAGCTGGGAGACATCATCGGCTCATCGCCTGTCGTCGTGACTCGTGATGACTCGACGACAGAGGGCAGTGTCTTCGTCGGGGCCAACGACGGCATGCTGCATGCCTTCGACCTCGAGACCGGCAACGAGCAGTTCGCCTACATTCCGGAGCTGCTCTACAGCGAGGAGGACGACGCAGGGCTGGGGTATCTGACGGATCCGGGCTATCAGCATCGCTACTACGTCGACGGTGAACTGCGTCTGGCCAGCCTGAATAGCGAGGAGTGGCTGGTATCCGGTCTCGCTGGCGGTGGACGCGGCCTGTTCGCGCTCAATGTCACCAAGGCCGTGGCAGGCGAAGACTTCGACGAAGATGATGTGGTGCGCTGGGAATTCGGTGCCAGCGACGACGATGACATGGGGCATGTCTACGGCAGCGCGCATATCGTGTCACTGAACAACGGTGATAGTGCGGTGCTGGTCGGCAATGGGCTGGAAACGGCCGATGAGAACGCTGCGCCGACGTTGTTCGCGCTGGAGCTTGATGGCGTCAACGCCGGCGGCGTGATCGCCAAGCTGTCCCCCAGCGGGGTGACCGGCGGACTGGCGAACCTGCAGGTCGCGGACCTCGACAGCAATGGTACCGTCGATTTCGCCTATGGCGGAGACCTGCAGGGGCGACTGTGGAAGTTTGACCTCAGTGACGACGACAGCAGCAAGTGGAGTGTCACGCGCCTGTTCACGGCCTGTGCTACCAGCCTGACTGGCGGGGAGTGCCAGACGGATGCGTTGCAACCGATCACGGTCAAGCCGACGCTGAGCCGTTACTCCGCAGGCACGCAGACCATGTCTTCGCCCAACCTGCTGGTGTCCTTAGGAACCGGCCAAGACATGTACGCCGACGCCGAAGATGAAGCCTGGGTCACGCAGAGCCTCTACACCGTGTTGGATACCGGCGGCAGTCATACCAGCCTGACGCGCAGTGACCTTGAGGCACGCAACTTCGTCAGCGGCAGTTACACCAACGGCGAGCTGACAGGCCGGACCCTTGGCGGCGACAGCTTTGCCTACTATCCCAGCCAGCTCGAGGATCAAGACACGGATCGCTTCGGCTGGTATCTGGATCTGGATGCCTCCGAGCAGGAAGAGCTGGTCGAGCCGGCCAATCTGCTCTCCAACCTGGTGGTCTTCTCCACCAGCACGTCCAGTACCGGAACCAACTTCTGTGAAAGTACCGGCGGTGGCTGGCTGGTCGCGCTGGATACCGAGACAGGCCTGCCGACCTATGACGATAGCGAAGGCAGCTATGTGACCATCTTCGATTTCAATCAGGATGAGGCCTTCAGCGCCGATGACCTGGTCGGTACCCTCGTTGATGACACCGTCGCCGTCGGCAATGTCATCGTCAGCATCAAGTTGAGCGGCACACCGACGTCCAGTGTCAGTGTCGGCGATACGGTCTACGTGGGCACCAGTTCGCTGGGCAGCGAGGAGGGCGGTGTCTCGTCCTATGATCTCAACGTATCCAGCTCGACGGACACCGGCCGTGTCTCCTGGTATCAACTGCGCTGAGCCCGCCTCGTACATCAGGCCAGGATGACACGCTGCGCCGCCACGCCTTCCCCCGGGTGGCGGCGCCTTGCCTTTCAGCAAGGTCTACTTCCTTCAGGCAGGCTTGCCCGGAGTCTTTTAGCCGAGTCTTGCGCCTTGGTCTTTCACTCAAGTCCTTCGTCTTAGTCTTTCACCCAAGTCTTTCATTCACGTTCTTCAAGGAAGCACTTCATGGCCAGTCTTCTCTCTTCCCGTTCGCGTCTGTCTCGGCGCCGGTACGCTTCAGGCTTCACCCTGACGGAGATCATGATCGTGATCGTCATCGTCGGCATTCTCGCGGCGATCGCCTACCCGAGCTATCAGGATCAGGTAATCCGCTCGCGTCGTGCCGATGGGCAGGCGGCACTGATGTCATTGGCCCAGGCCCAGGAGCGCTACATGGCGCGTTGCGGTGGCTACGCGACCAGCATCGCCGGCGACAGTGATTGTGATGAGGAAGGGCTGGGACGTGCCACCGAGTCGCCGGAAGGCTATTACACCCTGAGCCTGGAGGATGGCGCCACGACGACCCGCTTCACGCTCATCGCGACCGCGGTGGCGCCTCAGAGTGCCGATGCCGACTGCCCCGCGCTGACTCTTACCAATACCGGTGTCCGCGACACGACCGGCGATGGTGATTGCTGGTAGCCGTGAAGCGCTCGGCTATGGCCAATGCTGGAGACTCGGCGCAATGCTGGATTGCCTGCGGCTCGCTTGCACCACCTTGCGGGCGGCGTATTCTTGATCCCTTTCCCGGGCTGATGGCAGGAGCGAACAGGCGTGAATGACTTTGTGGTGGTAGGCGGTGGCGTGATCGGCATGCTGACTGCGCTGGAGCTGGCAGATGGCGGGGCCGAGGTCACGCTGGTCGAGCGAGGCCAGTGTGGGCGTGAGGCGTCATGGGCGGGCGGGGGTATCGTCTCGCCGTTGTATCCGTGGCGTTATAGCGCGCCGATCTCGCGCCTGTCTGCCTGGTCGGAAGGCTTCTATCCCACGCTGGCCGAGCGCCTGATCGAGACTACCGGTATCGACCCCGAATATCGCCAGCAGGGTCTGCTGTACCTGAATGTCGAGGATGCCGAGCAGGCACTGGCCTGGTCCCGGGAATATGCCAAGCCGCTGACGCGCGTGGACGCCGACTTCGTCTATGACAAGGCTCCGGCGGTCGCGTCCGGTTGCGAGTCGGCGCTGTGGATGCCGACGCTGGGCAGTATCCGCAATCCGCGTCTGGGCAAGTCACTGCGTGCCGCGCTCGACGCTCACCCGCGCGTGCGCCTGCTGGAGAATGTCGCGGTGCAGGGCATTCTGCTGCAGGACGACACCGCCATCGGCGTACAGACCGCCAATTCGGTGCTGTCTGCCGGACAGGTCGTGGTCTGCGGTGGTGCCTGGAGTCGAGAGATTCTGAGTGAGGCGGGGCTTGCGCTGCCGGTGCGGCCGGTACGCGGCCAGATGGTGCTGTTCAAGGCGCCCAAGGGGCTGGTGGAGCGCGTGGTGCTCAAGAATGGGCGCTATGTGATACCGCGGGGCGATGGTCGCATCGTGGCCGGCTCGACGCTGGAGGAGGTCGGTTTCGACAAGGCGACCACCCTTGAGGCACGCGAGTCACTGATCAAGAGCGCCTGCGAGATCATCCCCGCGCTGGCGCAGTGTGAGGTCGAGCACCACTGGGCGGGACTGCGCCCCGGTTCGCCGACCGGCACGCCCTTCATCGGTGCCGTGCCTGAACGCCGCCACCTGCACGTCAATGCCGGCCATTACCGCAACGGGCTGGTACTGGCGCCGGCCTCGACCCGCCTGCTGGCGGATCAACTGCTCGGGCGTACACCGATCATCGACCCAGCCCGCTATCAGCCCGAGGCCCTGCTGGCCGAGATCGCTGCGCTGGATACATCATCAGATGCCGTCGAGACCCGCTGGGCCTGAGGGATTGTGTGTTGTCGTTCGCCAGCGAGCATCTCGTCTCGGTGGCGAATCATTTGCGCGGTCCTTCGTCGAGGAAGTGCTGCTGGTGTTCCTGGCAGCAGAAATGCAGCGCCTCATGGCGGATGGCGTCATTTTCCGGCAGATGCAGATCGCAGTAGGCGCAGCGCACCATGTTCTGCGCTTCGCGCTCGGCAGGTTGGCCGTCATTGTGGCTGTCCTGACTCAGCTTCCATTGGCGATACATGCGGTAAAGGCGCAGGCCGGCCCAGAACAGGGCGACGAAAACCAGCAGACGGATGATCAACAGGCTCATTCCTATATGACTCCCAGATGAGGCGGCGCGCGTGGCTTTTGCCAGCGGCGCGACCTTGCGGGACAATGGCGGCCAACATGATGACAGGTGGGCCGGTGCACGGCTCAGTGGTCTGAGCCAGATGTCTGGCCACAGTGTACTGGCCCCTTATCGAACCGCCAATCGAGAGATCCTTACCGCATGCAAGATCTGACTCTGGTGATGGCCCAGCTCGACCCGCTGGTCGGTGATATTCCCGGCAACACTGCGCGTGCCATCGAATCGGTGCGTGAAGCGAGTCTTGAGCACAAGGCCGATGTCGTAGTGCTGCCCGAGTTGTGTCTGACCGGCTACCCGCCGGAAGACCTGCTGCTGCGCGAGTCCATGGAATCCCGCCTCGAGGAGGCGCGCGCCCAGATGGCGAAGAAGGTCGCGCCGGGCGTGATGGTCATCGTCGGCTACCCCGGCATGCGTGACGGCAAGCGCTATAACCTGGCCGGCGTGCTCAAGGATGGTGAGTGGATCGCCGAGTATGCCAAGCAGGCCTTGCCCAACTATCAGGTCTTCGATGAGCAGCGCTACTTCACGCCGGGCACCGAGCCGTGTGTGGTCGAGTGCCGCGGCGCCCGTCTGGGCATCGTCATCTGTGAAGACCTGTGGGACGGCACGCCGGTCCGTCAGGCGCGGGATGCCGGTGCCGAGATTCTCGTCAGCCTCAACGCCTCGCCCTATCACCTGGAGAAGCCGGCCGAGCGCAATCAGCTGTTCGCCGAGCGGGCAGCCGAGGTCAATTGCCCGCTGGTCTACGTCAACCAGATCGGCGGTCAGGATGAGCTGGTCTTCGACGGGGGCTCTGCCGCCATCGATGCCGACGGCAAGACCTGCGTGCAGGCGCCGTGGTGGGATGTCGGCCTGATGCCGGTGCAGTTCCTCAAGAAGGAAGGTGGCAGCTGGGCGCCGCAGAGCGGCGAGATCGCCGAGCTGCTGTCGCCGGAAGAGTCACTCTACTGTGCACTGGTCACCGGGCTGCGTGACTACGTCAACAAGAGTGGCTTCAAGGGTGTGGTGCTGGGGCTTTCCGGGGGCATCGATTCCGGCCTGTCGCTGGCCATCGCCGTTGATGCACTGGGCGCGGACCGCGTGCACGCCGTGATGATGCCGTATCACTACACTGCGGACATCTCCAAGGAAGACGCCGCCGAGCAGGCCAAGCTGCTGGGTGTGAATTACGAGGTGATGCCCATCGCGCCGATGGTCGAGGCCTTCACCGAGACCCTGGCGGAGAGCTTCGCCGGCAGCGAGCGCGACACCACCGAGGAGAATCTGCAGTCGCGCTGTCGTGGCGTGCTGCTGATGGCCATCTCCAACAAGAAGGGCCTGATGGTACTGACCACCGGCAACAAGAGCGAGATGGCGGTGGGTTACGCCACGCTCTACGGCGACATGGTCGGCGGCTACAACGCGCTCAAGGATGTCTACAAGAGCTGGGTGTTCCGCCTCGCCAACTGGCGCAACACCATGGGCCCGGCGATTCCGGAGCGTGTCATCACGCGCCCGCCGTCCGCCGAGCTCGCCGAAGACCAGCTCGACAGTGATTCGCTGCCGGATTACGACACCCTGGATGCGATTCTCACCCACTATATCGAGGGTGACATGAGCGCCGAGGCGATCATCCGCTCGGGCTTCGAGGAAGAGGATGTCTATCGCGTGGTGCGTCTGGTCGACCGTACCGAGTACAAGCGTCGTCAGGCACCGGTCGGCGTGCGTGTCACGCCGCGCGGCTTCGGGCGTGATCGTCGCTACCCGATCGTCAATGGCTGGGTGGCTGGCGAATGACGGATTGCGGATTCTTTGCGCAAGACGCTGAAAGCGCCTGAATTCGACGATTCTGGCCATGCTGGCAGCACGAAAAAGCCCGTGATCGATGATCACGGGCTTTTCGATGGTGTTGCCTGCCAGTCGTCAGACCGTCAGGTCGTCAGCCTTCACGTAACGCGGCTCGAAGGTACGGCCATCCAGACGTTCATTGTCCGGATCATTCTGGATCAGCACCTTGAGCGTCTCGCTGGCACGGTCACGCAGACCGAGGCCCAGATAGCCCTCGACCATCACGGCCAGCGCATCGCGGGTGGCAGGAGTGTTAGGGTAGTGCTCAATGACCCACTCACCACGCTTCACGGCAGCCAGATAGGCCTGCTTGCGCAGGTAGAAATCGGCTGTCTGCAGCTCGCCGCGTGCCAGTACGTTGCGCAGATAGATGATGCGCTGACGGGAATCTGCCGCGTAGGTGCTGTTGGGGAAACGACGTACCAGCTCACCGAAGTCGACGTAGGCATCGCGTGTCGCGCCCAGGTCACGCTTGGAAATATCGATCAGATCGAGGGATTCCAGGCTGAAACGGCCCGCGCTGTATGCTGCCAGTCCACGCATGTAGTAGGCATAATCGACCTGCGGGTGATCGGGGTGCAGGCGAATGAAACGGCTGGCCGCGGCGCGTGCCGCCTCCCAGTTGTCGACCTGGTAATAGGCGTAGATCAGCTCCAGCTGCGACTGTTCGGCGTAGCTGCCGAACGGGAAGCGAGTATCCAGGGCTTCAAGTTGTTGCACAGCGGAGTTGAAGCGGCTGGTATCCAGAGAAACCTGGGCCTGACGATACAGGTCCTGCTCCTGAAGATCCGGTGCCGGCTCGTTGGACGCACAGCCAGCCAGCAAGGTGCTGGCCAGGGCGAGGGCAGTCAAGGGAAGGGCGCGCATCGGTTTCCTCATCTCGGGCAATCCATGGCGGGCATGCTAGAATCCGCCGATCCGCACTCACTATAAAGCAAAGGCCCTTTCGTGCGAAACGGCCTCAGAGAGCAATATGGCAGACACCATCAACCGCGAAGAGCGGATCCCGGAGGCGATGATTGGCATGCGCCTTGATCAGGCCTGCGCCGAGATCTTCTCCGACTATTCCCGCGAGCGTCTCAAGCACTGGATCAAGACCGGTGCGCTGACCCTCGACGGTGCCGCCGTAAAACCTCGCGAGAAGGTCTATGGCGGTGAACGTCTGGCCCTGACCGCCGAGCTTGAAGAAGAAGTCAGCCACGAGCCGGAAGATATCGAGCTCGAGATCGTCTATGAAGATGACGACGTGCTGGTCATCAACAAGGAGCATGGCATGGTCGTGCACCCGGGCGCGGGTAACCACGATGGCACGCTGCTCAACGCCATCCTGCATCATTGTCCGGGCAATTCCATGATGCCGCGTGCCGGTATCGTGCATCGTCTCGACAAGGACACCAGCGGACTGATGGTGGTGGCCAAGTCATTGACCGCCCAGGCGGACCTGGTCGAGCAGCTGCAGGCCCGTACCGTGTCACGCGAGTACGATGCCGTCGTCACGGGCGTGTTGACCTCCGGTGCTACCGTGGATGCGCCCATCGGGCGTCACCCCAAGGACCGCAAGCGTCAGGCCGTTACCCACAGTGGCAAGCCGGCGGTCACCCACTTCCGCGTGGTGGAACGTTTCCGGGGCCACACCCATATCCGCTGCAAGCTGGAAACCGGGCGTACCCACCAGATTCGCGTGCACATGGCGCACCAGCGCTATCCGCTGGTTGGAGACCCGGTCTACGGCGGGCGTCTGAAGCTGCCGCCGGGGGCCAGTGACCCGCTCAAGGAGCTGCTGCGCCAGTTCCCGCGTCAGGCACTGCATGCCCGCCGTCTCGCCTTCATCCACCCGATCACGGGCAAGGAAGTCGAATTCCGCGCCGAGATGCCGGGCGACATGCTGGTGCTGATCGACTATCTCAAGGAAGACATCGCTCGCTGAGGCGGCAGGCTCGCGCGACACGCCGCACAAGGAGAGGTTATGCACGACGAGAGTCTACGCCCGACCCTGATACTGCCGGACTGGCCCGCGCCGAGCCCGGTGCAGGCCTTCGTGACCACGCGTGAGAGCGGCCCCAGCCAGGGGCCGTATGCCGGCTTCAATCCGGCGCTGCATGTGGGGGATGACCCGGCGATGGTGGCGCAGGTGCGTGAGCTTCTCGCGGCGGAGGTCGATGACGGCCGTCCGCTGGCGTGGCTGGATCAGGTGCACGGCACTCAGGTGGTGGATGCCTTCGATGTCTGCCATGCCGAGGGCCGGCCGGATGCGCCGCCACGGGCGGATGCCTGCATCAGTACCGGCACCGGGCAGGCCTGTGTGGTGATGACGGCGGACTGCCTGCCGGTGCTGTTCTGTGATCGGCAGGGCACGCGTGTCGGCGTGGCACATGCGGGTTGGCGCGGGCTGGTCGCAGGCGTGCTGGAAGCTACCATCGAGCGTCTCGGCGATGACCCCGGCGAGCTGATGGCCTGGCTGGGGCCGGCGATCTCCAATGCGCAGTTCGAGGTCGGCCCCGAGGTGCATGATGCCTTCATCGCGGACCTGCCTGAGGCCGATGATGCCTTCGAGGCCAGTCCCTACCGGCTTGGTCACTACATGTGCGACCTCTACAAGCTGGCACGTCTGCGTCTCGAGCGTGCCGGAGTCGGTCATGTCAGTGGTGGCCACTTCTGCACCGCCTCGGAGTCGCGTTTCTACTCCCACCGGCGTGATGATGGCGTGACCGGGCGCCTCGCCACGGTGATCTGGCTGCGCTGAGGCGCCGAGCAGAAATCACTGTCCAGGGGCCTGGTCTGCGCATTCCACAAGCTCGACATTCAGTACCCACAAACGCCCCGTTGACCTGATGTCCCAGGTTGGCGGGGCGTTTCTGTGTGTGGCAAAGGTGATGGCCGGCGGGGCGGGAAACTGACCTGGATCAGGCAAATGGCACAACATGCTGCAGTGCGGCGAATCCTGCCTTGAAAGCCGTGCGCCAGTCCCCATCTTGAGAGTCAGATACGAAAAGTTACAGGCGAAGCTCCTGAGAAAAGGAGTACCGCCATGACTCTCAGGAGACAGCACCATGCGCATCGACAAACTGACCAGCAAGCTGCAGAACGCTCTGGCGGATGCCCAGTCGCTCGCCGTCGGGCGAGGCCACAATGAAATTCACCCGCAGCATCTGCTGCTGGCCCTGCTTGAAGACCGCGATGGCGGTCTCAAGGCACTGGTCAACAAGGCGGGCGGCGATGCCACCAGTCTGATGAGTGGTCTCAAGCGCCAGCTGGATGACCTGCCGACCGTGTCCCAGTTCGACGGCAATGTCGCGCCCTCGCAGGCCCTCGGCAAGCTTCTGAATCTGGCCGATCGCGAAGCGCAGAAGCGCGGCGATCAATACATCGCCTCCGAGCTCGCGCTGTTGGCCGCGCTGGAGCTGGGCGGTGATCTCGGCAAGCTGTTCACCTCCTCGGGCATCAAGAAGCCCGCCCTGACCTCCGCCATCGATGCACTGCGCGGTGGCGAAGCCGTGGGCGATGCCGATGCCGAGAACAATCGCGAAGCGCTCAACAAGTACACCCTGGATCTCACCGAACGCGCACGGGATGGCAAGCTCGATCCGGTGATCGGGCGTGACGAGGAAATTCGTCGCACGATCCAGGTGCTGCAGCGCCGCACCAAGAACAACCCGGTATTGATCGGTGAACCTGGTGTCGGCAAGACCGCCATCGTCGAGGGGCTGGCCAGCCGTATCGTCAATGGCGAGGTGCCGGAAGGTCTCAAGAACAAGCGCGTGCTGTCTCTCGACATGGGCTCGTTGCTGGCGGGGGCCAAGTTCCGCGGCGAATTCGAGGAGCGCCTCAAGTCGGTGCTGAAGGAGCTGGCGCAGGAAGAAGGCCAGGTCATCCTGTTCATCGACGAGCTGCACACCATGGTCGGCGCGGGCAAGGCCGAAGGCGCGATGGACGCCGGCAACATGCTCAAGCCGGCGCTGGCGCGCGGCGAGCTGCACTGTGTCGGTGCCACCACGCTTGACGAGTATCGCCAGTACATCGAGAAGGATGCCGCACTCGAGCGCCGCTTCCAGAAGGTGCAGGTCGACCAGCCCAGCGAGGAAGACACCATCGCCATCCTGCGTGGCCTGAAGGAGCGCTACGAGGTACACCACGGGGTCGACATCACCGACAGCGCCATCATCGCCGCTGCACGCCTGTCCTCGCGTTACATCACGGACCGCCAGCTGCCGGACAAGGCGATCGATCTGATCGATGAAGCCGCGTCACGCATCCGCATGGAGCTGGATTCCAAGCCGGAGGAGATGGACCGTCTCGATCGCCGCCTGATCCAGCTCAAGATGGAGCGGGAAGCGCTCAAGAAGGAGACCGACGAGGCGGCGCTCAAGCGCCTCGGCGCGCTTGAGGACCAGATCTCGGAGCTGGAGCGTGAATACGCCGACCTCGATGAAGTCTGGAAGGCCGAGAAGTCCAGCATCCAGGGCGCGGCCCAGTTCAAGGCGGAGCTGGAACAGGCGCGTATCGATCTGGAGCAGGCGCGTCGTGCCGGCGACCTCAGCCGTATGTCGGAACTGCAATACGGCGTGATCCCGGGGCTCGAGAAGCAGATCAGCGAAGCCGGCGAAGGCGAGGCGGATACCTCTGCTCACGTGCTGCTGCGCTCCAATGTCACTGAGGAAGAGATTGCTGAGGTCGTCTCGCGCTGGACCGGCATCCCGGTCGCCAAGATGCTCGAAGGCGAGCGTGACAAGCTGCTGCGCATGGAAGAGGCGCTGCACGAGAAGGTGATCGGTCAGGACGAGGCGGTGATCGCGGTGTCCAATGCGGTGCGTCGCTCACGCGCGGGGCTGTCGGATCCGAATCGTCCCAACGGCTCTTTCCTGTTCCTTGGCCCGACCGGCGTCGGCAAGACGGAGCTCTGCAAGTCACTGGCCAGCTTCCTGTTCGACACCGAAGAGGCGATGGTGCGCATCGACATGTCCGAGTTCATGGAGAAGCACTCCGTGGCTCGCTTGATCGGCGCGCCTCCCGGCTATGTCGGGTATGAAGAGGGCGGCTATCTGACCGAGGCCGTGCGCCGCAAGCCATACTCCGTGCTGCTGCTCGACGAGGTCGAGAAGGCACACCCGGATGTCTTCAACATCCTGCTGCAGGTGCTGGAAGATGGCCGTCTGACCGATGGCCAGGGGCGTACCGTCGATTTCCGCAATACCGTGATCGTGATGACCTCCAACCTGGGCTCGGAAATGATCCAGCGCATGAGCGGCCTCAATGGTGAGCTGGCGGAAGATGATGGCAGTACGGAAAGTGCCGACGAGCGTGCCGAGCGCAAGGCGGCCTTCCAGTACGACGACATGAAGACGGCGGTGATGGAAGTCGTCGGCAATCACTTCCGACCGGAGCTGATCAACCGCATCGACGAAGTGGTCGTGTTCCACGCGCTGGGGCAGGCGCAGATTGCTTCCATCGCGGGCATCCAGCTTGAACGTCTCAAGGCGCGTCTGGCCGATCGCGATCTCGGCTTCGATATCACCGATGCCGCGATGGCGCTGCTGGCCAAGGCAGGCTTCGATCCGGTCTATGGCGCTCGTCCGCTCAAGCGCGCCATCCAGAGTCGTATCGAGAACCCGCTGGCCCAGGCGCTGCTGGGTGGCGACTTCGTGCCCGGTGATGTGATCCGTGTCGACGAAGAGGGCGGGGAACTGACCTTCACGCGCTGAAACGCGTGCCCGTGAGCGCCGCCCCACCGTGACGAAAACGCCCTTCCGCTTGCGGAGGGGCGTTTTCGTGTCTGCCGTCCGAACGCAAATAGACAACCCAGCGTGAGGTAGGCTGAAATTCACGAAGCAGAAAATTGCGAATTTATGGCTGTTGGTGAGGTTTTGCGCACGCTTATGGCCGGATTCGTTGTTACCGGTGTGGCAATTGGCGCAGGCGGCGCACACTGGCGTAAGGTTGAGTTGACAGCCACTTGCGGCTGTTGGACTCTTGACCATTCCTGATTGCGGGCGCGGCCATTCGGGCGACCCTCGAAGCGCCGCGTGAAGGACAGACGCTGAGTCGCTGTCCGCCTGTCAAAGGATACGCCGGTCCGGGTACGCCAACCGTACCGACCGGCCATCAGCCCCGACCGCATCCAACCGATGCGACAAGAGTGCAGGCCCTAACCGGGCCGCAGACGCCAGGGTTTGGCATCAGGTGCCGCAATTTCTGCGGTAGCGACATTCAGGTCGCACTCGATCCGGCTTGCGCATTGCCGCCGGACGCACTCGAGACCTCCAGGGGAGAATAACCAAGTGGAATTGCTTTCCGGCGCTGACATGATCGCCCGCGCCCTGCACGACGAGGGCGTGGAATATATTTACGGCTACCCCGGTGGAGCGGCGCTGCATATCTATGACGCCCTGTTCCGCCAGGACAAGGTCCAGCACATTCTGGTCCGTCACGAGCAGGCCGCGACCCACGCCGCCGATGGTTACGCGCGCGCCTCCGGCAAGCCGGGTGTGGTGCTGGTCACCTCAGGCCCGGGCGCGACCAATGCCGTCACCGGTATCGCCACGGCCTACATGGACTCGATTCCCATGGTCGTGCTGTGTGGCCAGGTCGCCAGTCACCTGATCGGTGAAGACGCCTTCCAGGAAACCGACATCGTCGGTGTGACTCGCCCGATCGTGAAGCACAGCTTCTCGATCAAGCATCCGAGCGAGATTCCCGAGGTGATCAAGAAGGCTTTCTATCTGGCTTCCAGTGGTCGCCCGGGGCCGGTCGTCATCGATATCCCGAAGGACATGACCGCCCCGACCGAACGCTATGAGTACAGCTACCCCAAAAAGGTACGCATGCGCTCCTATAGCCCGGTCACCCGCGGCCACAGTGGTCAGATCAAGAAAGCCGTCGAATTGATGCTCAAGGCACGTCGCCCGCTGTTCTTCACCGGTGGTGGCGTGGTGTCCGGGCGTGCCAGCGAAGCGCTGACTGATCTGGTACGCCGCCTCAACTTCCCGATCACCACTTCGCTGATGGGCATCGGTGCCTACCCGCAGGGGGATCGGCAGTGCCTGGGCTGGCCCGGCATGCACGGCTCCTACGAGTCGAACAATGCCATGCACCACGCCGATCTGATCATCTGCATCGGTGCGCGCTTCGATGACCGCGTGACCAACAACACCTCGAAGTTCTGCCCGACGGCCAAGATCATCCACGTCGACATTGACCCGAGCTCGGTCTCCAAGACCGTGCGCGCCGATGTGCCGATCGTCGGTCCGGCCGATGCCGTGATCAACGAGATGATCAGCCTGGTGCAGGGCCGTGAGCTGGCCAACCCTGACGCACTGGAGGCCTGGTGGTCCCAGATCGATGGCTGGCGTGCCGAGCGCGAAGGCAAGCTGTATGAGCCGTCTGCCCCGGGCGAGCCGCTCAAGCCGCAGCAGGTGGTGGAAGCCGTGCACCGTGCGACGCGTGGCGAAGCCTTCGTCGCCACCGATGTCGGTCAGCACCAGATGTTCGCCGCCCAGTACTACAAGTTCCAGCGGCCCAACCGCTGGATCACCTCCGGTGGTCTGGGCACCATGGGCTTCGGTTTCCCGGCGGCCATGGGCATCAAGATGTCCTACCCGGAAGACGATGTGGTGCTGTTCACCGGTGAAGGCAGCTTCCAGATGATGATGCAGGAGTTCTCGACCTGTAAGCAGTATGGGATCGGGGTCAAGATCATCAACCTCAACAACCAGTCGCTGGGCATGGTGCGTCAGTGGCAGGACCTGAACTACAAGTCCCGTCACTCGCATTCCTATATGGAGTCGCTGCCTGACTTCGTGCAGCTGGCCGGCGCCTATGGCTTCCGGGCCATCAAGGTGCACACGGTGGAGGAGCTCGAGCCTGCGCTGGAAGACGCCTTCCGCAACAAGGACGAGCTGGTGTTCCTCGACATCTATGTCGACCCGCGTGAACACGTCTATCCGATGCAGGTGCCTCTCGGCTCCATGCGTGACATGCTGCTTACGAAGACGGAGCGGACCTGATGCGCCATATCATCTCCATTCTGATGGAAAACGAACCGGGCGCGCTGTCACGGGTCGTCGGCCTGTTTTCACAGCGCAACTTCAACATCGAGACCCTCAACGTGGCCCCGACCGAAGACGCGACCCTGTCCCGTCTGACCGTCACCACGGTCGGCGAGGATCGCGTCATCGAGCAGATCACCAAGCACCTCAACAAGCTGGTGGATGTGGTCAAGCTGGTGGATCTCACCGAGGGCAGCCACATCGAGCGCGAGCTGATGCTGGTCAAGGTCAAGGCGTTGGGTGCCCAGCGTGACGAGATCAAGCGCACGGCGGACATCTTCCGTGCCCAGATCGTCGACATCACGCCGAGCCTCTACACCATCCAGATCACCGGCGACGGTGGCAAGCTGGATGCCTTCCTGGCGGCGATGCAGCCGGTAGGCGTGCTGGAAGTGGCGCGTACCGGTGTCTCCGGCATTGCCCGCGGTGAGAAGGTATTGAGCCTGTAAGACGGTGGTGGTGGAAACGCAAGTCAAGAACGGCGCCCCTCGGGGCGCCGTTTTCGTTGCTGCGCCATTTTCGTTGGCTCGCTACCAGGTATCAGTCAGCGGGGCGCTGCGGCGAGCCGGGCAGTTGCTCCCACAATGCGCGCACCAGCGGGTGACGCAGGCGTTTTTCCTGTACGCACAGGCCGACCTTGTAGGGGGTCAGCGGCGGATCGACATCGAGAATGCGCACCTGATCGGCCAGCGGCGAATTGTCGAGCACGATCTGTGGCACCACGCCGATCCCGAAGCCCAGCCCGACCATGCTGACGATGGCCTCGTTGCCGGCAACCTGGGCATATAGGCGAGGCTTGATGCCACGCTCATGGCACCAGGCATCGAAGCGCTCACGGGCCAGGCCGGTCTCCGACAGGATCATCGGCACGCGGGTCCAGTCGATGTGGTCATCACTCGCCGCCGAATCGTCCGCCTCGTCGATGCCTTCCAGCTGATGGCCGGGGCCATCACGGCGCGGGGCAATGAAGCGCAGCGGCGACTCGGCGAAGTCGGTGAAGGCTAGTCGGGAAGGCAGCACGTCGGGGCGCGCGGCGATCGCCAGGTCCTCGTGGCCCATCAGGACGCGTTCCAATGCCACGGCGGGGTCGCCGGTATGCAGCTTGAGCTCTACATGCGGATGGCGGGCACGGAAGGTGGCCAGAATCTCATACAGGAAGCTGTAGCTGGCTGTCACCGAGCAATACAGGGAGAGCTCGCCACGCAGTTCATCGCTGTCTTCCAGCAGTGACTGGCGAATGTCATCCCATTGACTCAGGAGTTCGCGAGCATGACGACGGAAGCGTTCACCCGCCGGTGTCAGCGCGACGCTGCGGTTGTCGCGCTCGAACAGGCTGACGCCCAGTTCCTCCTCCATGGCCCGGATGGCCCGTGACAGGGCAGAGGCGCTCAGGTGGCAGGCTGTGCTGGCGCGCCCGAAATGCAGCGTTTCGGCGAGGGTCAGGAATTGCTTGAGTTGGCGATTGTCCATGCCGGAGTCCGCTGTCGGTGAGTGCTGAAGGGAGAAATGGCTTGTGTTGCGTATTACGGCATATGATGGTGCAAATATAGCATTTTACGCAATGCTTGGGTGCAGGTAAGGTGGACTCATCGCCGCGCAGGAGGAGGACGGCAAACCTTGATTCAAGGCGCACGACCTCCCGGGGACGCAGAGCGGCCGAGACAGATGGCCGTCGGCGCTGGACACTGTCATACGCCTTTCCCTCGCGGGAAGGGTCGCAAGAACAACAGACACTCTTTCAAGATCTCACGCCATCCCGCTGACGGGGTGAGCCGCCAGGAGCAATGACGATGAAACTCTATTACGACAAGGATTGTGACCTCTCCCTCATCCAGGGCAAGAAGGTGGTCATCCTCGGTTACGGTTCCCAGGGCCACGCCCACGCGAACAACCTGAAGGAATCCGGCGTCGACGTCACCGTAGCCCTGCGTCGCTCTTCCTCCAGCTGGGCCAAGGCCGAAGCGGCTGGCCTGAAGGTTGCTGAAGTCGAGGAAGCGGTCAAGGCTGCCGACCTGGTCATGATTCTGGCGCCGGACGAGAACCAGAAGGCCATCTACGAGAACCAGGTGGAACCGAACCTGAAGCAGGGCGCGACCCTGGCCTTCGCTCACGGCTTCAACGTCCACTACAACCAGGTCGTGCCGCGTGCTGACCTCGACGTCATCATGATCGCGCCGAAGGCACCGGGTCACACCGTGCGTTCCGAGTTCGTGAAGGGCGGCGGTATCCCGGACCTGATCGCCATCCACCAGGATGCGACTGGCCAGGCCAAGGACATCGCACTGTCCTACGCGGCTGGCGTCGGCGGCGGCCGTACCGGCATCATCGAGACCACCTTCAAGGACGAGACCGAAACCGATCTGTTTGGCGAGCAGGCTGTCCTGTGTGGTGGCGCGGTCGAGCTGGTCAAGATGGGCTTCGAGACCCTGACCGAAGCGGGCTACGCGCCGGAAATGGCCTACTTCGAGTGCCTGCACGAGCTCAAGCTGATCGTCGACCTGATGTACGAAGGCGGCATCGCCAACATGAACTACTCCATCTCCAACAACGCGGAGTATGGCGAGTATGTGACCGGCACCGAAGTCATCAACGAGCAGTCCCGTGTCGCCATGCGCAATGCGCTCAAGCGCATCCAGAGCGGTGAATACGCCAAGATGTTCATCCAGGAAGGCAACACCAACTACCCGTCCATGACGGCCCGTCGTCGCCAGAACGCCGAGCATCCGATCGAGCAGACTGGTGAGAAGCTGCGCGGCATGATGCCGTGGATCACTGCCAACCAGCTGGTCGACAAGTCACGCAACTGATCCTGGCTATTGGATCCGGCGTGAAATGAGCGGGGCGCTCTCCATCAGGAGGGCGCCCCGCTTGCGTTGCTGCTCTATAAGGGCTATCGAATGGGAGAGGGAAGTGACAGTCGACGGTGAGGCCGCTAGGGTGTCACCACTATTCGCGCTCACTGGCAGGTGTAGAATGTGGTTACCCTGCCACGACGAGGCATGATGCAAGGAATCCCATGACTGACGAAAATCGACATCCCGGCGCAGACGAAGCCCCCGAAGCACAGACACGCCGCAGCAGTTCAGTGCTGGACAAGGTAGTGGAGGAGTTCACCGACGACAGCGAAGTCGTGGAAGAAGCCATCGAGGACGGCAAGCCCGTTCGTCGGCGTGGCATCTATCTGCTGCCCAACCTGTTCACCACCTCCGCGCTGTTCTCCGGCTTCTTCGCTGTGGTGTGCGCGCTGAACGGGGAGTTTGCCAACGCCTCCATCGCCATCTTCGTCTCGATGGTGCTCGACGGCCTGGACGGTCGTGTGGCGCGCCTGACCAACACCCAGAGCGCCTTCGGTGCCGAGTACGACAGCCTTGCGGACATGCTGTCCTTCGGCGTGGCGCCGGCGCTGGTCACCTTCAGCTGGATTCTGCAGGATGTCGGCAAGATCGGCTGGATCGCCGCCTTCGTCTACGTGGCAGGCGCTGCGCTGCGTCTGGCGCGCTTCAATGTCCAGATCGGCTCCACCGACAAGAAGTGGTTCATCGGTCTGCCGAGTCCGGCAGCGGCGGCACTCGTGGCCGGCTGCGTATGGACCATGCACAACTTCGACGCCGAGACCTTCGCCTTCAAGTCGCTGATGGTCTTCGTGGTCGCGGCTGCCGGTATCCTGATGGTGTCGAACATCCGCTACTACAGCTTCAAGGAAATCGACCTCAAGGGGCCGGTGCCCTTCGTGGCGCTGCTCGCCATCGTGCTGGCCTTCGTGGTCATCTCGCTGGAGCCGTCCGTGATGCTGCTGGGCCTGTTCGGTTGCTATGTCGCCAGTGGCCCGATCATGGCGCTGGGGCGCAAGCTGCGCGGCAACAAGTAAGCGTCAGCTGCCAGCAGTGTGATGATCGATATTCGGCCCCGCCATTTTTGGCGGGGCCGAATGCGTTGCTGGCCAAGGGAAGATGTCAGCAAGCAAAAACGAGGCAAGAGCAAGAAGATGAAGAGAGACAAGATCGAGGAGAGAAGAGAAGGGCTGAGCGGAGATGTCATCTGCATGTCCCGAGAATGACAATCTCTTGAAAAAGCCCTTGCCCTCACGGCGGTTCGTGCGTAAAGTACGCATCCGCTGCCGGGGACGCATGGCGT
>NZ_JASSPL010000014.1:0-109313 GCF_030264805.1 Cobetia sp. LC6
TGCTGAGTTCTGAGTATGACATGAGCGCAATACCTTACAGGGAAACTCAGGTGTTGCACTCAGAATCTGCGGCCAAGCAGTACTATCCTTATTTGGTCTATTGTGTGCAGTGTATGCATTTTTTATATATGGTTTTAATTCTAGGGTGGTTTTAAATGGATAACATGTCTGAGAATGAAATTAGAGATTATATTTTCTCATCATACGGAGATGATTTTTTAGGCTTGGTGGAAGGGGTTAGACCGCCTATTTCTTGGCAACAAAATGGCTTTCCTACGTTAAGTTTTTTTATGCGCAGGTCTGCTGAGAAGAAAATAAATAGGCTTATAGACGCTCTTGGTTCGCTATCAATTACTGCTAAGGAATTAAGGTTAAAAAAAGTAGCAGACTCTACCACGCGTATCGATCTTTTTGGTAATTCAGAAGGTGATGGTTTAACCATTATTGAATTAAAAAAGTCTAATCAAACTGAAAGACAGGCTTTTACTGAATTGCTGGGATATGCTAACCACTTTTGCTCATTGTTCCCAGGTGTGTCGGAGTCTTGTATGACCTCAGTACTGGTAGCACCTATGGAGAATAGAGTTGTTAGAGATGCATACACTCAAGAGCTCTTGATAAACAATAAAAATATTGTTGCCTTTGTTCCTAACTTTGAAGGGGACAAGCTTTCCTTGAATGCCTGGTACCCCAAAGACACTTATTATTCATGGTTTGAGGAGAATATTTTCAGAGACGAATCAATGCTTGTTGTTGCTATATCTTTTCCTGTGATAGAGGGGTGGTTTGATACTGATCTAGTTAGTGAGGATGATGCGATTCCAGAGTATACTAAGTCTGCGCTAAATACTATTTCTAGTTTAATAGCAGGAAGGCTGGAGACGGAGAAACTTCATTCTTTTGTCTATGCTAGGCAAATGTGGGGTAGCGTTTCGCAAGGATTCCCTTATCCTAATACCATATTTGTTGTTTGTGTTAACCCCTTTTCCTCATTGCGAACAAGCGAAGCAGATGGCGAAATAGTCGGTGCCTCCGATTCTGAAAGGCTAGAAGCGATTCAGGGTTTATATGATCAGTTTCAAGATGGGGGCGAAGAAAATTGGATTGACTCTTTGGAAGGTGCTTTTAGGGGGATGCTGATTAGAAATGTAAAAGACGAATTTGAAAAATGTTTCATAGAATCTGGCGGTAAAGCAAATATTAGCTATGATATATCTAGCCCTTTATGGTCCGGGATTAAAGCTAATGCTATAGAGTCAGTTTATGTTCATAACTTAGATGTTTATGCCACGGGGTTGATAAGAGATATCTATTCAGAGTATATGCAGTATGTTCTTCGCGAAAAGTATGATCCGATTTACTATAGTGATGATCTTCCTAAATTCTTTTATCAGAGTCAAAGGGAATGGTTCCCTCTTTGGATGATCTTAAACGGAATCGGATTAGACGGTGATGATGAGTGACGGCGTTAATTAATGTAATTTTTTATAATCAGGAAAAGAGAAAATTTTTAATAATATAGCCACAAGGTGGTAAAAGCTTTAATAAAGTCATGGGGGGTAAAGCACGATAGTGATTTTTAGGTTTTTATAAGTGTTGTTTTGTATTTCCAATATTATATATCTTTATCTAAGGTGAGGGTCGTTAAAAAAACACCCTCATCCTAATTATGTATATACCTTCTTCACGGGTAAGAGCAACACCGACGGCAATTTCTAACACAATTTGTCTTAATGGCGCCCTTTTGGCAATTGACACTTTTGAGCCCGTCGTATCGGGCTTCCACCTGATAAATCATCGGCGCAACGGAAAAGGTACTGTCAATTGGTGTCGTCGGCATGGCAGTCATATCGGCTGGTTTGGGAGCAGGGATCGAAGCATCAGGTGCAGGCGCTATGGGAGCCACGAGCCATTGCTCCGCTCATGGCTCAATGCGTGTTGTTGACCTTCAGCGCCTCGATATCCTGGGCGATGTCTTCGGCGAGCTGGCGGACGGCTTCGCTTTCGCCTTCACGCTGGGCGTAGGCTCGCAGGCCCATGACTTCGGCCTGCAGGCGACGGCCGAGGCGTTCCGGCTGGTGCGCGGGGCGCTCGGGGTCGATGAGTTCACCGGCGTCGCGGGCGTCCGCGAAGGCCTGGCGGAAGCGGGCTTCCATGTTGGCGAGCAGCATCTCGACCTTGTCACGGGCGGCCTGTTCACGCTCGCCGAGTTCCAGCAGGCTCTTGGCCAGCATGCAGGCGCGGGACGGCACCTCGCAGTCGCGCAGTCCGCCTAGCTTGCGGATATAGGTGGCGAGGGCGGTCAACGGCGAGTCGTGGCTGGCCATCAGGCTTTCCATCTCGCGCAGACTGCGCGCGGAGTAGCAGTCCAGCGCTTCCTGGAAAAGGCCGTCCTTGCTGCCGAAGGTGGCATAGATGCTGCCGGGACGCATGTCGAGCGCGCGCTCGATGTCCTTCAGCGACGTGGCATGAAAGCCCTTCTGCCAGAAGAGATTGAGCGCCCGTTCGAGGGAATCCTGGCGGTTGTGCAAGGTCGCGCGTGGCATGGCTGTCCTGACGATGGGGCTCGCGAGCGACGCCTTTATTCGCGCGGCATGGCGAAGCGGGCGGTCTGCAAGGAGCAAGGTGTTGAGTGAGTACTCAATTTTAACTTGAATGATCGCTCAAATCCAGCTAGTGTGTTCCCCGACAACGCAGTGCAGCGGATTGTCAGGTTTGATTTTGAGCGTTCGCTCATGTTTTGTCCTGCATCTTCAGGGGCGCTGCTCAAGGCTTCATGCCACTGACTGGCAGCCCGCCCCTGAGACACCGCGCATCTCGCCCATCATTCCGAAGGAGTTCTCATGACTGATTTCACGCTGTATACCGCCGACAATGCCCCGCAGGACAGCAAGCCGCTGCTTGGCAAGTCCGTCGAAGCCTTCGGCATGGTACCGGGCCTGCACGCCGTGATGGCGGAAGCCCCGGGGCTGCTGGAAGGCTACCAGGTGTTGCACCAGCTATTCCTCGACAGCAGCTTCGATGATGAAGAGACCACCGTCGTGTGGCAGACCATCAACGTCGAGCACAACTGCCACTACTGTGTACCGGCGCATACCGGCATCGCCAAGTCGATGAAGGTGGATGACGCCATCACCGAAGCGCTGCGCAACGAGACGCCGCTGCCGACCGAGCGTCTGGAAGCTCTACGCACCTTCACGCTGGCCGTGGTACGTGAGCGTGGCTTCGTGGATGACGCTACCGTGCAGACCTTCCTCGATGCCGGTTATACCAAGCGCAATGTGCTGGAAGTGATTCTGGGCCTGTCCCAGAAGGTGATGAGCAACTACACCAATCACCTGGCCGAGACGCCGATCGACGAGCCGTTCAAGAAGTTCGAGTGGCACAAGCAGGGCTGAAGCTGAGGTGAGAGGCGGCGGCAAGTGCCTGACTCTCCAATGCTAATGAAAATATTTCTCATTAGTGTTGACGTCTGAGCCCGCGAGTCATATTCTGGGGTCATCGCTTCCCCGCCATGGGTAGCGGTGTCCCGGCCAGCGGAGTCAGGCCCCTGTCCGGGAGGCTTCTCATCAGACAGTTTTACGGTCCTTGCCAGCGGCTCATCCTACGGGGTGGGCCGCTTTTTTATGCGCAAAAAAAGACGCCTCCTTCGCTTGCACGAGGGAGGCGTCCGGAAGCGCTTTTCGATTCACTCACTTTCCGTCTGCCAATGACAGGGAGGAAGGCTTGCGAGTCGAGCGGTGCTTCGTGCTCGCCAGATTTGGATGTCAGGTCCCTGGCAAGCGTCTCATCAGGCCAGTCACGACCTTGATATTCTGGCGCCATGATACGTCAGCCGGTGAGGGGAGGCCAGCGACGCGTGAGATAAACGCTGACTCAATGTTAATGAAAATATTTCTCATTAGTATTGACGGCGTCTGCTGGAGAGCATAATCTGGATTCATCGCTTCCCGCCATGGAATGCGGTAGCCAGAACAGTGGAGTCAGGCCCCTGTTCGGGTTTCTCCTCATCAAGCTAGTCACGGTCTTAGGGCGACTCTCACGGGTCGCCTTTTTTCGTGTCTGGTGCTTCTTTATTCCTGTCTGGCGCTTTTCTCTGGCGCTCTATTCTGGCGCTCGATCTCGGTCTCCCTTCGGCCGCTCCCCGCTTGCCTCCCCGCTCACGCCTGTTGCGCCCCGTCGCTCGGCCTCCGCTGGCTCGCCATCTCGTTTAGAATGACGACACTCTATTCGTACGCCGCCAAGGTGCCCGGGTTTCGCTGCCTTTTCAGACGGTTGGCCTTGGTCGTCAGCCATCGCCATCGCTCAGTGCACAGGCGAGACCTGCGGGGCCTTTCGAGGAAGTCATCATGATCACACTCTATCGACTGCACGATGATGGCCGCCTGCGCGGCGAACATATCGTGTTGCCTGACCCGCAGCCCGGTCAGCCCGATGCGCCGCCGCGCCTGGCGGACAGCGCTGAAGAGGCGGCAGTCCTGCATGCCAGCTTGCTGGCCGATGACGAGCTGGCGCCACCGATTCTGGTGCGTAGCGATGTGCTGTGGATCGATCTCTGCGAGCCGGATGAGCAGGAAAAGCGCTGGGTGAGCGAACAGTTCACGGTGGAGCTGCCTGATGTCGAGGAGCTGGAGGAGATCGAGTCGTCGTCGCGCTTCTATCTGGAAGGCGATGGCATCCACGTCGTCTCGCTGTTTCCGCATCGCAAGGGGCGCGAGCCGCAGACGGCCAACGTCGCCTTTCATCTGCATGGGCGCCAGTTGATCAGCATGCGCCACGAGGATATCGGCCTGCTGCGGCTATTCCGCAACCACCTGCGTCGCCAGCGACTGAGCCCGGAGGATGGCTGGGAAGTGCTGTTGGCGCTGCTGGCGATGAAGGTCGATTACCTGGCCGATGAGATCGAGGATATCTACCGGGCCCTGGAGGCGTTGGGCAAGCAGGCGGTGCACCCCGAGGCGCTGGAAGACACCCTGCACGGCATCCTGTTGCAGGAGCGCTACAACGACAAGGTGCGCCAGTCGCTGCTGGACAGTCAGCGCCTGCTGCGTCAGCTGACGCGCCATCTGCCCTCGGCGCCACGTCAGAAATCGCGACGGCAGGAGATTCGCGACATGCTGCGCGACATCGACTCGCTCAATCCGCACACCACCTTCATCTTCGACAAGGTCAACTTCCTGCTCGATGCCTCGATCGGTTTCACCAATCTCGATCAGAGCCGCATCATCAAGATCTTCTCGGTGGCGGCGGTAGTCTTCATGCCGCCGACCTTGATCGCCAGCATCTACGGCATGAACTTCCACTGGATGCCGGAGCTGGACGAGGACTGGGGCTATCCCTTCGCGCTGTGCCTGATGGGGGTATCGGCGCTCTCGACCTATCTGTTCTTCAAGTGGAAGAAGTGGCTGTAAGTCACTGAAGACAGACATAAAAAAAGCGCCTGGCGTCGTGAGACAGCCAAGCGCACAAGAAACTTGCATTACAACACTGAAGATCGCCACCGAGGCCCGGGATGGGCCGACAGCGAAACCGCGCGTGGGGGCGTCGCCATGCAGACCAGTCACCGGGAATCGGTGGGATGAGCAGTGCAACTACCTGAGCGCGAACCTGGACGGTCGGGCTGCGCCACGCAGGCCCGGCCGTCGTCGGTCTAGTCCGGGAGCAGGCGGCCGATGCCGCGACGCGCCTGCTCCCGCATGTTCGTGGCGCACAGTATAGGGTGCCGCGCTTTGGAGAATAAGCGCGTACAATTGAAAACTAGGGTTTCCAATATGGAAACCTGAGAGATTGATGGGGTGTCTGGCCGGGTCCAGAGGGCCATGGCGATTGCAGAGCGAGGGAAAGGGAAAAACATGGCGACACTTGATGCATTGCGCGTTTTCGTCGAAGTCGTGCGCGCGGCCAGTTTCACGGCGGCGGCGCGCCGACTGGGAATTTCCAAGTCGCTGGCGTCCAAGCGGGTGGCGGCGCTGGAAGAGCAGCTGGGCGTCAGCCTGATCAATCGCTCGACTCGCAAGCTGCATCTCACCGAGGCGGGGCGCATCTACTACGAGCACGGCCTGCGCATCCGCGAGGAGCTGGAATCCGCCGAGGCCCGCGTACAGTCCGTGACCTCGCAGCCGATGGGCCAGCTCAAGGTCTCGGCACAGGTGTCGTTCGGCTTCATGTATCTGGCCGCGCCGACCACCGCCTTCATGCGTCGCTACCCGGATGTCAGCGTCGAGATTCTGCTCGAGGATCAGCGCTTCGAGCCCATCGATGAGTCAGTGGACCTGGCGATTCGCATGGGGCCGCTGCCGGATTCCTCGATGGTCTCGCGGCCGCTGTGCAAGGTGGTCTATGGCCTGTATGCGGCGCCGGACTATCTGGCGCGTGTCAATGCACCGCCGGTGCAGCCCCAGGACATCCGCGCCTTCGATACCATCTTCTACGGCAATTACGACCTGGGGGCGCATTGGCGCTTCACGCTCAATGGTCAGCCCTTCGATGTGGAGCCGGAGTCGCGGCTGGTGATCAACAATCTGCTCGGCGTGGTGGAGGCGGCCAAGGCCGGCTTCGGTCTCGCCTACCTGCCGACCTTCTCGGCCCGCGCGGCAGTGGAAAGTGGTGAACTGGTGCCGCTGCTGCAGCCCTACTGGAACGAGCATGGCTCGATGGTGGTGCTGTTCCGTTCACGCAAGTACCTGCCCGACAAGACCCGCGCCTACCTCGACTTCATCACCGAGTGGTTTCAGGAGCATCTGCAGCTCTGAGTCGCCTCTACCGAGAGGGTTACCAATCGATGGCCTGGCCGGCCCAGTCGTAGAAGCCGCCGCTGGCGGTGGGCGAGAGTTCGCAGGCGACGCGCAGCAGACGGCGCGCCACGAAACCCGTCGTGAATAACTTGCCCTCGGGCACGCGGGCCTGGAAGGGCGTCGACAGGCCGGTGTCGGTGGTGCCGGGATGCAGCGCGACCAGCAGCGCCTCGGGATTGCGCCGTGCGATCTCTATGGCGGCGGTCTTGAGCAGCATGTTGTGGCTTGCCTTGCTGGCGCGATAGGCATACCAGCCGCCGCTGCGGTTGTCGGAGATCGAGCCGACCCGCGCCGACAGCGAGGCGAAGATCACTGGCGTGCGTCGGCGCAGACGTGGCGCCAGCATCCCCAGCAGCAGGGCCGGGGCGAAGGCATTGACCTGATGCAGACGCGTCAGGGCCGCCAGGCTCAAATCCTCCAGGCGTTTCTCCGGCCATAGCTGCTCGCGCTCGTCATGCAGCAGGCCCAGCGCGTTGAGTATCAGCGCCGGTGGCTGCCCCGTCTCGCTCTCCCCATCCAGTTGCTGTGTCAGCCACTCCTCGAGGCGCGCGGTGCCTTGCTCGGTGGTCAGGTCGGCCTCCAGCGTCTCGAGCTCGGGATGCGCCGAAAGGCATGAGACATCGCGACTCACCGCCAGCACTTTTCTACAGTGCGGATGGGCGAGCAGCTCAGCGATCAGCGCCCGCCCGATCCCGCCGCTGGCGCCGGTGACCAGTGCGCAGAAGCCCTGTGGCAGGCGCGCGAAGGTGTCCGCCGCCAATGGCTGATCTTCCAGTCTGCTATCTGCCATGCATGTCTCCCTCCGTAGTGGCCGAATGTGACTGTCGTCAGGCAGTGCGCTCCATCAGCCTGGCGAGACGGGAATCGCGGCTCAGTGTGGTCGGGGTGGTGTCTTCCTGCAGGCGGCCCGCTTCCAGCAGTGCCAGACGCGCGAAGCGCTCCAGCCCCAGCGGCTGGTGAGTGATCATGATCAGGCTGCGGCCCTCGCAGGCGGCGAGAATCGCGCTCATCACCTGCTCGGCGCTGGTGCGGTCCAGTCCTTCGCAGGGCTCATCGAGCAGCACGATCGGCGCTGGTGACAGCAGCGCACGCGCCACACCGAAGCGGCGCAGCTGGCCACCGGACAATGAACGCCCCCCTTCATCCGGGAAGCCGGCAAGCCCCTGTGGCTGGCGGGCCAGCCAGTCGCCAAGGCCAAGGCTTTCCAGCATGCGCGTCAGTGCCTCATCGCTGGCCTCGGGAGCGGCCAGGCGCAGGTTGTCGGCGTAGCTGGCACAGAAGAGATGCGTGTCCTGCGGGCAGACCGCGAAGCTTGCACGCAGCGTGGCCTCGTCGAGTGAATCCAGCGCCACGCCGCCCAGCGTGATGCGTCCGGCGCTGGGGACATGGAAGCGACTGAGCACGTCCAGCAGGGTGCTCTTGCCGCTGCCGGACGGGCCGAGCAGTGCCAGATGCTCGCCTGCGGCCAGTGTCAGCGACAGCTCTTCAAGCACCGGCGTGTCGCCGTGGGTGACGCTCAGCTGCTCGATCTCCAAGGCGTGTCCCACCGGCGTGGCAGCCTCAGAGCCACTGGGGAACTGGGCCGCCGGCGTATTGGCCTGCACACCGTTGAGGCGCGCGGCCGCCGACAGACAGCGACCGAGCCCCTGCCAGGCCAGCGGCAGTGGCGCCAGTGCCTCGAAGGCGCCGAGTACCGCCAGCAGGAACAGCGCCAGCAGACGACCATCGAGCAGCTCGCCAGAATGCGTCGTGATGTCGTCGTTCGCATATGGCGCCATCTGCATGACGCCGAGCAGGGCGACCCCGGCCAGCGTCAGCCCCAGCAGACTGTGACTCAGCCAGCTGGCCAGTGCCTGACGGCGTGCCTGGGTGCGCTCGATGCGGTCCCGCTCGGCCTGTTGCTCGGCCAGGCGCTCAAGCTCTTCATTCCAGCGATCATAGATCACCAGCTCGCCCAGTCCCTGCAGGCGCTCAAGCAGGCGTGCGCGCAGGCGGCTGGCCGAGGACTGATGACGCATGGCGTCACGGCTACCCCGCCACCATGCCAGCCACGGCACCAGTCCGCCGGTCAGCACCAGCCCGATCACCGCCACCAGCGCCAGTGTCGGCGCAAAGATGCCGATCAGCGTGCCGGCGGCGAGGATGGCGCAGACCGCCACCAGCGAGGGAATCAATACGCGCACGTAGAGGCTGTCGAGGGCGTCGACATCAGCGCCCAGGCGGGTCATCAATTCTCCCTGTCCGGCATGCTGCAGGGCGGTGGGGGAGAGCGGCTCGATGGCCTCGAACAGGCGGCGGCGCAGGCTCGCCAACAGACGCAGCGTGCCCTCATGGGTGGTGACCCGCTCGCCATAGCGCCCGGCGGTGCGCGCCAGCGCCAGACCGCGCACACCTGCCGCCGGGGTGAAGAAGTTGAAGGCCTGGGTGGTGACGACGCTCAAGCCGGCTACGGCGGTGGCGGAGAGGAACCAGCCCGACAGCGCCAGCAGGCCGGTGGCGGCCAGCAGGGTGATCAGTGCCAGCAGGGCACCGATACCCAGCCAGCCGCGATGCTCGCGCATCAAGGCCAGATACGGCGTCAGTTCGCGCAGACGTGGGCGCTGTTCGACGTGTGGCTCGGCCAGTGCTGGCTCACTGGCCGTGACAGGCATGGGCGTGTCAGGCGCGGGCTTGCGGATGGCGCGGTTCATGCGTCACCTCGCGGCGTCGGGAGGGGGAGCGGGCGGTCCTGCACCAGTTGGCCATCGTTCAGATGAATCAGGCGCTGGCATAGCGTCAGCAGCTCTGGTCGATGGGTCAGCAGCAGCAGGGTGCGACCCTCGCCGAGACGCTTGAGCGCGGCGATCACGCGCGCTTCGCTGTCGGCGTCCAGGCTGGCGGTGGGTTCATCCAGCAGCACCAGTGGCGCGTCATGCAAGAATGCGCGGGCCAGTGACAGACGGCGTGCCTGACCGCCGGACAGCGCCTGACCGCCCTCGCCAAGGCGCGTCTCAAGCCCTCGCGGCAGGTGCTGGTACCAGTCGAGCAGGTCGGCATTGTCCAGCGCCGCTTCGAGCTGTGCGTCACTGGCGTGAGGCCTGGCAAGACGCAGGTTGTCGGCCAGCGTGCCGGACAGCACCACCGTCTCCTGACCGACCCAGGCCGCCATGCCCGGCGGCAGGCCGTGGCTCAGCGGATGGCCATTGAGATACAGCAGGCCGTCGCTGGCCTCGACGAAGCCGAGCAGCAGATTGAGCAGCGTCGACTTGCCGGAACCGGAAGCCCCGGTCAGCGCGACACGCTCGCCCTGGGTGATCCGCAGGGTCAGCGGCCCGAGTGCCGGTGGAGTCAACGTGCTGGTCTGGCGGTTCCACTGATTGGGATAGCGCACACAGACCTCTTCCAGCATCAGCGAGTGCAACTTGCGGGACTTAGGGCGTGCTGCGGGCAAGTCGCTGTCGGGGTTGCGCGTCAGTGCGCCCGCTTCACCATCCGACTCTTGGATAAATGGAGCGCTGCCGACGATGGGGGCGAGGTCACTGGCGGCAGCCTCGGCCTCGGCCTTGGCGTGATAGTGCACGCCCAACTCGCGCAGCGGCTGATAGAACTCGGGCGCCAGTACCAGAATGAAGAGTGCGGTCTGCAGGGTCAGCGGTGAGTCGCCCCAGGTGCCGAATTGCAGGTGGCCGAGGAAATGGAAGCCGAGGTAGACCGCCAGCAGCGCGATGGACACCGCGGTGAAGAATTCCAGCACCGTGGAGGACAGGAAGGCCAGGCGCAGTACGCGCATGGTGCGCTTGCGAAAGGCATGGCTGACTGCCTCGACCTGGGGGCCGCGTCTGGCGCTGCCGAACAGCTTCAGGGTCTTGAGACCGGTGAGCAGGTCCATGAAGTGACGGCCCATGCGGTCCATCTCCCGGAACTGCTCCTGCGAGCGCTTGCGCGCCGCGATGCCGACAAGAATCATGAATATCGGTACCAGTGGTGCGGTGGTGGCGAGAATCAGGCCGGCCGCCCAGTTGAGCGGAAACACCACACACAGCAGCATCAGCGGAATCAGCCCCGCGAGGCGTGTCTGCGGGCGGAAGTCGGCATAGTAGCCGTGCAGTGACTCGATCTGGTCCCAGGCGCGGTTGGCGAGACTGGCGCGATGCTGGCGACGCACCCACAGCGGGCCGAGTTCGGCGAAGCGCTGCAGCAGGCGTTCGCGCAGGCCACGACGGATCTGCTGGCTGGCGCGCGTGCCGGCATAGCCACGCAGGCCAGTGAGCGCGCCGCGCAGCGAGAGACTGGCGGCGAGTACCGCGATGGCCGGCCACAGTGTCGCCAGGCCTTCGCGGTCGATCGCGACGCCTTGGGCCAGGCGGGCGATGGCCCAGGCCTGGGCGAGCAGGACCAGTGTCGAGAGCAGGGCGCACAGGATGGCGAGCTGGGGCCAGCGGCCACCGGCACGTGCCAGTGTCTCCAGCCAGCGGCGTGGCACGAATTCTGCCGAGGCAGTGGCATCGGTGGGGGAGGGTGAAACATCGGGTACAGCGGCAGTTCGGGGCATTCATGCTCCTGCCGGTGGTGGCAGAGATAGTTGCAGGGAAGCGCTGGCGTCATGTCTCAAGGCAGAGAATGACGCATCTGGCGCAAGCTTACCGCCGAGAGAGCGTTGGTACACGGCGACGCACTGTCGCACATCTTCACCTTGCGTATAATATGCCCCAGCACTTGCTGCTGAGACAGCAGCGTGATTTCACGCCCCGGCAGTCAGTCATTGCCGAGACGCTTGTTGCCCTCTCTTCTCGAACTACTGGACTCCACATGACCGTTCGTACGCGCATCGCACCGTCGCCGACTGGTGATCCCCACGTCGGCACCGCCTACATCGCCCTGTTCAACCAGTGCTTCGCTCGTCAGCACGGTGGCGAGTTCATTCTGCGCATCGAGGATACCGATCAGACGCGTTCCACCGGTGAATCCGAGCAGATGATCCTCGACTCGCTGCGCTGGCTGGGCATCGAATGGGCCGAAGGCCCGGATGTCGGCGGTCCGCACGGCCCGTACCGTCAGAGTGAGCGTGGCGATATCTACGCCAGGCACTGCCAGCAGCTGATCGATGCCGGCCATGCCTTCAAGTGCTATCGCACCAGTGAAGAGCTGGACGAGCTGCGCGAGTCGCGCAAGGCCGAAGGTCTGCACATGGCGCTCAAGCCATCCGACCTCGCGCTGCCGGCAGAAGAAGTTGCTCGTCGTGAAGCGGCGGGCGCGCCCTTCGTCATCCGCATGAACGTGCCGGAAAGCGGCACCTGTGTGGTCAAGGACATGCTGCGTGGCGAGATCGAGGTCGATTGGGCCCAGGTCGATGCGCAGATCCTGCTCAAGTCCGACGGCATGCCGACCTACCACCTGGCCAACGTGGTGGATGATCACCTGATGGAGATCTCCCACGTGATGCGTGGCGAGGAGTGGATCAACTCGGCGCCCAAGCATCAGCTGCTGTATGAATACTTCGGCTGGCAGATGCCGGAACTGTGCCACATGCCGCTGCTGCGCAACCCGGACAAGACCAAGCTGTCCAAGCGCAAGAACCCGACGTCGATCCTCTACTACCGTCGCATGGGTTACCTGCCGGCGGCGGTGATCAACTATCTCGGTCGTCTGGGCTGGTCCATGCCGGACGAACGCGAGAAGTTCACCCTGAGCGAGATGCAGGAGCATTTCGATATCCAGCGTGTCTCGCTGGGTGGCCCGGTGTTCGATGTCGAGAAGCTCAGCTGGCTGAACGGTCTCTACATCCGCGATCTGTCCGAGGATGAGCTGCTGAGCGAACTGCGTCAGTGGGCCTTCAACGAGTCCTACGTCAAGCAGATCCTGCCGGAAGTGAAGCCGCGCATCGAGACGCTGTCCGAGGCGATTCCGCTGGCCGGGCACTTCTTCTCCGGCCTGCCGGCCATCACGCCGGACGACTTCGCCAAGGCGAAGCTGGAAGGCGAAGACCTGGTGCGTCAGATGCAGTTCCTGACCTGGAAGCTTGAAGCCGTGAGCCGCTGGGACAAGGAGCATCTGCTGGCGGAAGTGAAGCTGCTCTCCGAGCACTTCGGGCTCAAGATGAAGGACTTCCTGGCGCCGGTATTCGTGGCGGTGACCGGCTCGGCGACCTCCACCTCGGTGATGGACGCGATGGTCATTCTGGGCTCCGACATGACGCGCGCGCGTCTGCGCCACGCCGTGGCCGTGCTGGGTGGCGTTTCCAAGAAGGCTGCCAAGCGCTTCGAGAAGGAATATCGCGACCTGTAAGAATATCGCGACCGGCAAGGTGTCTGCGGTGTGCGGATGCCGGCCCCTGTGACGTCTGTCGTCATGGGGGCCATGCCTTGCAGCAGCACGATGAGAATTGTGTGAGAAAGAAGTTGACGACCCCGAGGGTTATCAGTAAGATACGCCTCGTTCCTGAGAGACGGGGCCTTAGCTCAGCTGGGAGAGCGCAACACTGGCAGTGTTGAGGTCAGCGGTTCGATCCCGCTAGGCTCCACCAAGTTTCTCAAGCGACTGCGTCCCATTCGTCTAGTGGTCCAGGACACCGCCCTTTCACGGCGGTAACAGGGGTTCGAACCCCCTATGGGACGCCACTCTTCAGACATCTCGAGTCACCTTTCAGGTCTCGTGAAGTCAACAAAAAAGCACACCTTGCGGGGTGTGTTTTTTTTGTCCCTGATTCTGGCTTATGCACAGCCTGTGTGTCGGCAGAAAGCATGTTATCCCCAAGTCGCCCTTGACAGACCTCGTGTCTTGTCCACTGTTCGCGCGCTGTCACATCTCCCCCTGCATCTCCTCCCAAAGTGCGGCCCCTGCGGCTGGCGCTTACGTCGTGTTGCCAAAAATTTCTTTTATATCAATGGGTTATGAGCTGGTTAAATTTTGTGCAATCTGTTGGTAAGCCCGCTGTCATGCTGGTTCGCCGCGCTTGTCTAGGGGTTATCAACGAGGTTATCCACAGATAGTGTGGAAAAGCACGCCGAGCGCCGCTGCTGTCTGGGATGTTGCGCTGCGGCACGAAAAAACGCCTCATTCCCGCGTCCATATGGCATTGGAATGAGGCGTTTTCAGTGCGAGGCCGTGTGATGCGGTTCGGCTCACTCGCTTGAGTTCAAGGCCGCTTCATCTGGAGAGGCGCTTGAGCAGCGAGGAGGTGTCCCAGCGATTGCCGCCCATGGCCTGCACGTCGGCATAGAACTGATCGACCAGCGCCGTCACCGGCAGGCTGGCATCGATGCGGCGTGCTTCCGCCAGACAGATATCGAGGTCCTTGCGCATCCAGTCGACGGCAAAGCCGTGATCGTACTCGTCCTTGATCATGGTGGCGTGACGATTTTCCATCTGCCAGGAGCCAGCGGCGCCCTTGGAGATCACCTCGATCACCGCCTCGCGATCCAGTCCTGCCTGCTCGGCGAAGTGCAGGCCCTCAGAAAGTGCCTGCACCAGCCCGGCAATGCAGATCTGGTTGACCATCTTGGTGGTCTGGCCGGCACCGGTCTCGCCGATGCGCTTCACCATGCGGCCGTAGTGCGTCAGCACCGGCTCGGCACGCGCGTAATCCGCCTCGCTGCCGCCACACATGATGGTCAGCACGCCATTCACGGCGCCTTGCTGGCCGCCGGAGACCGGCGCGTCGACGAAGCCGATACCGGCCTCGCCCGCGGCGGCGGCCAGCTCGCGTGCCAGGTCGGCACTGGCGGTGGTGTGATCCACCAGCAGACTGCCGCTCGCCATGCCGGCCAGCACGCCGTCGTCGCCGTAGGTGACGCTGCGCACGTCATCATCATTGCCCACGCACATCAGCACGATATCGGCGCCCTCGGCGGCTTCTCGCGGGGTGGCGTGATGGCTGCCGCCGTACTCCTCGCTCCACTGCTCGGCGCGTGCACGTGTGCGGTTGTAGACCCGCACCTGAAGGCCTGCGCGTTTCAGATGGCCGGCCATGGGGTGACCCATGACCCCGAGTCCGATGAAGGCGGCGGTACGTGGCGTGGTGTGTGTCTCTGACATGCTGGGAGGCTCCTTGCCATCGATCAGGGATGAGGTTGCGCCGCTCGCGGTGGGGCGCATGGCGTGCCGGCGCGTGCAGGGCGTGACGAAGCCGGTACATCAGCACGCTAGCACGTTCGGGGCGGGGCGGGGCGGCTTTATGACTTGCATCTCGACAGGGGTTGCACGCATGAGAGGCGACAGGCCAAAAAAAACCGCCTCCGAAGAGGCGGTCTGTCCTGCAGGCCGATGACCCGATATTGCCTGGTTGCCAGGCAACTGGTTACTTGGTCGGGTAGTCGCGCTGCGGGTGGCCGGTATAGAGCTGGCGCGGACGGCCGATACGGTGGCCGCCGGCGATCATCTCGTTCCAGTGGGAAATCCAGCCGATGGTGCGCGACATGGCGAAGATGACCGTGAACATGTTGGTCGGAATGCCGATCGCCTTGAGGATGATGCCGGAGTAGAAGTCGACATTCGGGTACAGCTTGCGCTCGATGAAGTACTCGTCTTCCAGCGCGATCTGCTCCAGACGCTTGGCGATCTTGAGCTGCGGGTCGTCCGCCATGCCCAGCTGCTCCAGTACTTCGTCGCAGGTCTCTTTCATGACCTTGGCGCGCGGATCGAAGTTGCGATAGACGCGGTGACCGAAGCCCATCAGCTTGAACGGGTCTTCCTTGTCCTTGGCCTTGTCGATGAAGCGCTGGATGTTTTCCTCGGACTCTTCACCGATCTCGTCGAGCATGGCCAGCACGGCTTCGTTGGCGCCGCCGTGTGCCGGGCCCCACAGTGCCGCGATACCGGCGCTGATGCAGGCGAACGGGTTGGCACCGGTGGAGCCGGCCAGGCGAACGGTAGAGGTCGAGGCATTCTGCTCGTGGTCGGCGTGCAGCATGAAGATGGTGTCCATCGCCTTGGCGAACACCGGGTTGATCTTGTACTCCTCGCACGGGTTTCCGAACATCATGTAAAGGAAGTTCTCGCCATAGGAGAGGTCATTGCGCGGGTACATGAACGGCTGACCGATGTTGTACTTGTGGCACATGGCCGCCAGGGTCGGCATCTTGGCGATCAGGCGCACGGCGCTGACGTAGCGTTCCTTCTCGTTGGTGATGTTCAGGTTGTCGTGATAGAAGGCGGCCAGACCACCGACCACGCCGCAAAGGATCGCCATCGGGTGGGCGTCGCGACGGAAGCCCTTGAAGAAGTTGACGATCTGCTCATGCACCATGGTGTGGTTGCTGATCAGCTGGGCGAACTTGTCGTATTCCTCGTCGCTCGGCAGTTCTCCGAACAGCAGCAGGTAGCACAGCTCGATGTAGTTGGAGCTCTTGGCCAGCTGGTCGATGGGATAGCCGCGATGCAGAAGCACGCCTTTCTGGCCATCGATGAAGGTGATGGATGATTCGCAGGCGGCAGTGGAGACGAAGCCCGGGTCATACGTGAACATGCCTTCGGCGGTCAGGCCGCGAACGTCGATGACGTCCTGGCCGAGCGTGCCGGAATAGACCGGGAACTCGATGCTCTTGTCGATACCGTCTACTGTCAATGTCGCTTTCTTGTCAGTCATGCCGACCTCCTCATTATTCGCGTAACTCTTTGACTTGCTTGCCATGCCGGGCTTGCATCAATCCCGCCCACTATAGAAGCCCGCCAAGGATTGTCAATTCGCCACACGGCGTAGAGACGCGCGCCATGCTGTTGTGCGTCAGTTCCCCGACGTTTACGTATCCCGTGGCGTCAGGTCGCGTCCTGTTCACTGCATTTTGTGCAATCCGTGGTTGCGGCCCTGCGACGTCATGCCATTTGTCATGCCAATGGCCAACCCCTATAATCCACCGTCGCGCGACTGGCGGGAAATTCGGCTCGGTACCGTGGATGGCCTGCGCCCGAGACCCTTCCTCAAACCACCGCCCCTGCGGGCTTGCGTCCGTGTTGGGCCAAGAGAGTGTGTAAGAGCCGTGAATAGCAAACGACCCGTAAATCTCGATCTGACGACGATAAAGTTCCCTCTCCCTGCGCTGACTTCAATCACCCACCGTATTACCGGCGTGATTCTGTTCGTGGGCCTGGTATTTGCGCTGTGGGCACTCGATGCCTCGCTGTCCTCCCCGGAAGGGTTCGAGGCAGTGCGCGACACCCTGGCAACCAACTTCCTTGCCAAGATCGTGGCCTGGGGCCTGCTGTCTGCCCTCGGTTTCCACTTCGTGGCTGGCATCAAGCACCTGCTGATGGACATGGATATTGGTGTCGAACTGGAAAGTGCTAATCGCAAGGCGCAGGTCACTGTCGTGATCAGTGCTGTTCTCGTGGTCCTGGCGGGAGTCTGGGTATGGTAAACAACATCACCAATTTCAGCCGCAGCGGTCTGTCCGACTGGGTGCTGCAGCGTGTCTCTGCCGTGATTCTGGCAGTCTATTCCGTGTTCATGGTCGGCTACCTGCTGCTCCATCCGAACCTCGACTACACCACCTGGAGTGGTCTGTTCGAGAACACGGCAATGCGTATCTTCTCTTTGATGGCATTCATCTCGATTGCCGCACACGCCTGGATCGGTCTGTGGACCGTGGCGACCGATTACATGAAGCCGACCGCACTGCGTTTCGGTTTCCAGGTCTTCGTCATCCTTGCGTTGTTCATCTTCTTGGTCTGGGGCGTTCAAGTCCTGTGGGGAGCCTGATACATGTCCACCATGCGTAGCCTGACATTCGACGCGATCATCATCGGCGGTGGCGGCTCTGGCCTGCGTGCCGGCCTCGAGCTGTCCCAGTCCGGCAAGAAGACCGCCGTGCTGTCCAAGGTCTTCCCGACCCGTTCGCACACTGTCTCTGCCCAGGGCGGTATCACCTGTGCCATCGCTTCTGCTGATCCGAATGATGATTGGCGCTGGCACATGTATGACACCGTCAAGGGCGGCGACTACATCGCCGACCAGGACGCCGCCGAATACATGTGTACTGAAGGCCCGAAAGCGGTCTTCGAGCTCGAGCACATGGGTCTGCCGTTCTCTCGCTTCGACAACGGCCGCATCTATCAGCGTCCGTTCGGTGGTCAGTCCAAGGACTTCGGCAAGGGCGGCCAGGCGGCACGCACCTGCGCCGCGGCTGACCGTACCGGTCACGCTCTGCTGCACACCCTCTATCAGGCCAACCTGAAGAATGGCACCGTCTTCCTCGACGAGTGGTACGCCATCGACCTGGTCAAGAATGCCAACGGCGATATCGTCGGCGTGATTGCCCTGTGCATCGAGACCGGCGAGACCGTGGTCGTGAAGTCCAAGGCGACCGTTCTGGCCACCGGCGGTGCGGGACGTATCTACGCCTCCACCACCAATGCCCTGATCAACACCGGCGACGGTATCGGCATGGCGCTGCGCGCCGGCCTGCCGGTCCAGGACATGGAAATGTGGCAGTTCCACCCGACCGGCATCCACGGTGCGGGCGTGCTGGTCACCGAAGGCTGCCGTGGTGAAGGTGGCTACCTGGTCAACAAGGACGGCGAGCGCTTCATGGAGCGTTATGCGCCGAACGCCAAGGACCTCGCGGGCCGTGACGTCGTCGCGCGCTCCATGGTGCTGGAAATCCTCGAAGGCCGTGGCTGTGGCGAGAATGGCGACCACGTCTTCCTGAAGCTGGATCACCTGGGCGAGGAAGTGCTGAACAAGCGCCTGCCGGGTATCTCCGAGCTGTCCAAGACCTTCGCGCACGTCGATCCGGTCAATGCACCGATCCCGGTCGTGCCGACCTGCCACTACATGATGGGCGGCATCGCCACCAACGTGCACGGCCAGGCCATCGCACAGAACGAAGACGGCAGCGACCGCATCGTCAACGGCCTCTATGCCGTGGGTGAAGTGGCCTGTGTCTCCGTTCACGGTGCCAACCGTCTGGGTGGCAACTCGCTGCTGGATCTGGTCGTCTTCGGCCGCGCCGCGGGCAAGTACATCGAAAGCGCGCTCAACGAAGGTGTCGAGTACCTCGAGCCGACGCAGAGCGACATCGATGCTGCCCTGGTGCGCCTGAACCGCTGGAACGAGTCCGAGAGCGGTGAGTCCGTGCCGGAACTCAAGCGTGAACTGCAGCAGATCATGCAGAACTCCTTTGGTGTCTTCCGTCAGGAAGACAAGATGGAAGAGGGCGTCAAGCAGCTGTCCGAGCTGCGTGAGCGTATCGCCAAGGCGGGTCTGTCCGACAAGTCTCAGGTCTTCAATACCGCGCGTATCGAAGCACTCGAGCTGGACAACTTGATGGAAGTGGCGGAAGCCACTGCCATTGCGGCCCTGACCCGCAAGGAAAGCCGTGGTGCTCACTCCCGTTACGACTTCCCGGATCGTGATGACGAGAACTGGCTCAAGCATTCTCTGTTCTTCCCGAACGAGAAGCGTGTCGGCAAGCGTGATGTGAACTTCGCGCCGAAGACCGTCGAGCGTTTCGAGCCGAAGATTCGTACCTACTGAGTCTGAACCCAAGGCGCGCGTCACGGCCCGTTGGGGCGCCGCGCCTTTCTTCAGACCAAGTTCGCACTCGCTCGAGTTCACTCTCGCTTGAGTTCGCCGTGATCGAGGTGCGTGCAGGTCACCGCACGCACCTGACCCGTTTGCCCGGAGGGGAAACCATGCTTCAGGTATCCATATACCGCTACAACCCTGAAACCGATACTGCGCCGTACATGCAGGAGTTTCAGGTCGACACCCAGGGTCGTGACCTGATGGTGTTGAACGTGATGGAAATGCTCAAGGAACAGGACAGCTCGCTGGCCTATCGTCGCAGCTGTCGTGAAGGCGTCTGTGGTTCGGACGGCATGAACATGAACGGCAAGAACGGCCTGACCTGTGTCACTGCGCTGTCCGAAGTCGTCAAGGACAACAAGCTGGTGCTGCGTCCGCTGCCGGGTCTGCCGGTCGTGCGTGACCTGGTCGTCGACATGAGCATCTTCTACAAGCAGTACGAGCGCATCCAGCCGTACCTGCTCAACGACACGCCGGCGCCGGCCATCGAGCGTCTGCAGTCGCCGGAAGACCGTGACAAGCTCGACGGTCTCTACGAGTGCATCCTGTGTGCCTGCTGCTCGACTGCCTGCCCGTCCTTCTGGTGGAACCCGGACAAGTTCGTCGGTCCTAGTGGTCTGCTGCAGGCCTATCGCTTCCTGGCGGACTCGCGTGACACCGCCACCAAGGAGCGTCTGAGCGAGCTGGATGACCCGTTTGCCGTATTCCGTTGTCGCGGAATCATGAATTGTGTCGCGGTTTGCCCCAAGGGTCTGAACCCGACACGTGCCATCGGCAAGATTCGTGAGCTTTTGCTGGCAAACGCCACTTAAAAGCCGCGCCTTAGCTTGCTATGATGCACGTCAGCTGCGGCAGGGTGTCACACCTTGCCGCAGCGCACAGCTTGCTGAAGCCGGTGCCTTGTGCACCGGCTTTTGACGATAAAAGAAGACTCAGATGGTGAAGGCCTCCATGGTTTCGCCATACAGGGCATAATCGAGTGACGCCGACAGCGCTTGTCAGGCGCCTACCCCACCCCATCAGTCAGGGTGACCGAGAGATGCAAGAAGGCACAATGGAGTTGATGTGGCGCACTTCCCATATGAGCGGGGGGAATGTCCACTACGTAGAAGATCTCTACGAGCGTTATCTTGTCGACCCGAATGAGGTTCCCGACGAGTGGCGCAACTACTTTGATACTCTGCCGCGTCATGACGGCAGCCCCTCCCAGGATGTTCCGCTAGCGCCGATCCGTGATCAGTTCTACGAGATGGGTCGCAACAGTCGCCGCCCGGTGGCTGTCTCTGCGGGCGAAAGCAGCGAGAACAAGAAGCAGGTTCGTGTTCTCCAGCTGATCAACGCCTACCGCTTCCGTGGCCACCAGAAGGCGGATATCGATCCCCTCGGTCTGCGCAAGCCGGCACCGGTACCGGACCTCGAACTGTCCTTCCATCAGCTGTCCGCCGCTGACATGGACGTCGAGTTCCAGACCGGCTCGCTGTTCCTCGGCAAGGATGTGGCACCGCTCAAGGAAATCCACGCCGCGCTGGAGCAGACCTACTGCCGCAGCATCGGCGCCGAGTTCATGCACATCGTCAACACGGAAGAGAAGCGCTGGCTGCAACAGCGTTTCGAGTCCGTGCGTTCCAAGCCGAACTTCTCACGCGATGTCCGTCATCACGTGCTGGAGCGTCTGACCGCTGCCGAAGGCCTCGAGAGCTATCTCGCCAGCAAGTACCCGGGCACCAAGCGCTTTGGTCTGGAAGGCGGCGAGTCCTTCATTCCGATGATGGATGAGCTGATCCAGCGCAGCGGCAAGTACGGTACCAAGGAAGTTGTGATCGGCATGGCCCACCGTGGCCGTCTCAACCTGCTGGTCAACCTGCTGGGCAAGAGCCCGTCCGAGCTGATCGAGGAATTCGACGGCAAGAAGCAGATCGCCAAGGGTTCCGGCGACGTGAAGTACCACCAGGGCTTCAGCTCGAACGTCATGACGCCTGGCGGCGAAGTCCACCTGGCGCTGGCGTTCAACCCGTCGCACCTGGAGATCGTCTCTCCGGTGGTGGAAGGCTCCGTGCGTGCCCGTCAGGACCGTCGTGAAGACGCCGAGGGTGACAGCGTACTGCCGATTTCCATCCACGGTGACGCGGCCTTCGCCGGTCAGGGCGTGGTCATGGAAACCTTCCAGATGTCGCAGACCCGTGCCTACAAGACGGGCGGTACCGTGCATGTCGTCATCAACAACCAGGTGGGCTTCACCACCTCGCGTGCCGATGACGCTCGCTCGACCGAATACTGCACCGACATCGCCAAGATGGTTCAGGCGCCGATCATCCACGTCAATGGAGATGATCCGGACGCCGTGCTGCACGCCGCCCAGGTGGCCATCGACTATCGCCAGCAGTTCAAGCGTGACGTCGTGATCGACCTCGTATGTTACCGCAAGCGCGGTCACAACGA
Source organism: Cobetia sp. LC6 (assembly GCF_030264805.1). Classification (NCBI taxonomy): domain Bacteria; kingdom Pseudomonadati; phylum Pseudomonadota; class Gammaproteobacteria; order Oceanospirillales; family Halomonadaceae; genus Cobetia; species Cobetia sp. LC6. Next base: position 21,733 of record NZ_JASSPL010000014.1, read on the forward strand.
AGCCGACGAGCCGTCCGGTACCCAGCCGCTGATGTACGCCAAGATCAAGTCCCAGAAGACCGCTCGCGAGAAGTATGCGCAGCGTCTGGTCGAGGAAGGTGTGCTCAGCGAGGAAGAGACCAAGCAGCTGGTCGACCAGTACCGCTCGGATCTCGATGCCGGCAATCATGTGGCCAACGCCCTGGTGAAACAGCCGAATACCGGCCTGTTCGTCGACTGGACGCCGTATCTGGGTCACGAGTGGACCGGCGTTGCCGATACCTCGATGGACATGAAGCAGCTGCAGGCGCTCGCCAACAAGATGTGCGAAGTGCCGGACGGCGTCTCGGTCCAGCGTCAGGTCAACAAGATCTATGAAGACCGTCGCAAGATGGCCGCCGGTGGCATGCCGCTGAACTGGGGTTTCGCCGAGACACTGGCCTACGCCACCCTGGTCGATGCCGACCATCCGGTACGTATCACCGGTCAGGATGTGGGTCGTGGTACCTTCTCCCACCGTCACGCGGTGGTGCACAACCAGAAGGATGGCAACACCTACGTGCCGCTGCAGCACATCAAGGATGGTCAGGCGACCTTCACCATCCATGATTCCTACCTCTCCGAGGAAGCCGTGCTGGCCTTCGAATATGGCTACGCCACTACCATGCCGAATGCGCTGGTGGTGTGGGAAGCCCAGTTCGGTGACTTCGCCAACGGTGCCCAGGTGGTGATGGACCAGTTCATCTCTTCCGGCGAGAGCAAGTGGGGCCGCCTGTGTGGTCTGACCATGTTGCTGCCGCACGGCTACGAAGGTCAGGGCCCGGAGCACAGCTCCGCACGCCTCGAGCGTTACCTTCAGCTGTGTGCCGAGCACAACATGCAGGTATGCATGCCGACCACGCCGGCGCAGATCTATCATCTGCTGCGTCGTCAGGTCATCCGCTCGCTGCGCAAGCCGCTGGTCGTGCTGTCACCCAAGTCTCTGCTGCGTCACAAGGAAGCGACTTCCACCCTCGATGAGCTGGCCGGTGGCCGCTTCGAGATGGTGCTGTCCGACAAGGGCAACCTGGAAGCTTCCAAGGTCAAGCGCGTCGTGCTGTGTGCGGGCAAGGTCTACTATGACCTGGCCGCCTATCGCGCGGAGCAGGGCCGTGAAGACGTTGCCATCATCCGTGTCGAGCAGCTCTATCCCTTCCCGAAGGAAGAGCTCCAGGCCGCCATCGCCGACTACGAGAATCTCGAGCAGGTGATGTGGTGTCAGGAAGAGCCGCTCAACCAGGGTGCCTGGTATCAGAGTCAGCATCACATGCGTCAGGTCGCTGAGCAGCACCGTCAGGGGCTTGGCATGAGCCTGGACTTCGCCGGACGCCCGGCCTCTGCGGCACCTGCCGCGGGCTACATGTCCGTTCATAACGAGCAGCAGCGCCAGCTGGTCGACGACGCCTTCAACAAGTAAAGGCTCGCGACCCGCAAGGGCACCGAGAGAGAATCGAGTTAAGGAACTCCAATGGCTATCGATATCAAAGCGCCGTCTTTTCCGGAATCCGTCGCCGAAGGCACTGTGGCGACCTGGCACAAGCAGCCCGGCGACAGCGTCGAGCGTGACGAGCTGATCGTCGAGATCGAGACCGACAAGGTCGTGCTGGAAGTCGTCGCACCGCAGGACGGCACCCTGGGCGAGATCAAGGTTCAGGAAGGCGACACCTGCGAGTCCGAGCAAGTGCTGGGCTCCATCGGTGATGCAGACGCCGCTGCGTCTTCTGACGCCAAGGACGACTCCGCCGCTGAGAGCAAGTCCGAAAGCAAGGACGACGCCAAGGCCGAGAGCAAGCCGGCCGCCGGTGGCGAAGGCAAGACGCTGGAAGTCAAGGCGCCGAGCTTCCCGGAATCCGTTGCCGAAGGCACCGTTGCCACCTGGCACAAGAAGGTCGGTGAGGCCTGCGAGCGTGACGAGCTGATCGTCGAGATCGAGACCGACAAGGTGGTGCTGGAAGTCGTGGCTCCGGCCGACGGCGCCCTGAGCGAGATCAAGGTCGAGGAAGGCGATACCTGCGAGACCGAAGCCGTGCTGGCACTGTTCAGCGCTGGTGCTTCCGGTGGCGCCGCGCCGGCCGCTGAGGCAAGCGACGACAAGTCCGAGTCTGACGAAGGTCAGGACGAGAAGGTCGGCGACAAGATCCTCGCCCCGGCAGCGCGCAAGATGGTGGCCGAGCACGATCTGGACGTCAGCAAGCTGGTCGGTACCGGCAAGGGCGGACGCGTGCTGAAGGAAGACGTGGCCAAGGCCGTCAAGGAAGGCACTGCGGCCAAGACCGCTGCCAAGCCGGCTTCCAAGTCTGATGCAAAGGCCGCGCCGAAGTCTGCACCGACCTTCGAGGGCGAGCGTCCAGAGAAGCGCGTGCCGATGAGCCGCATGCGTCAGACCATCGCCAAGCGTCTGGTCAATGCCCAGCAGACTGCCGCCATGCTCACCACTTACAACGAAGTGGACATGAGTGCGGTGATGGAGCTGCGCAAGCAGTACAAGGACACCTTCCAGAAGGTGCACGACACCAAGCTCGGCTTCATGGGCTTCTTCGTCAAGGCGGCCACCGAAGCGCTCAAGCGCTTCCCGGACGTCAATGCCTCCATCGACGGCACCGACATCGTCTACCACGGTTACCAGGACATCGGTGTTGCCGTGTCTTCCGACCGCGGTCTGGTCGTGCCGGTGCTGCGTGATACCGACAGCATGAAGCTCGCCGATGTCGAAAAGACCATCGTCGACTTCGGTCAGCGTGCCCGTGCCGGCAAGCTGGGCATCGATGAGATGCAGGGCGGTACCTTCACGATCACCAACGGCGGCATTTTCGGTTCCCTGATGTCCACCCCGATCCTGAATCCGCCGCAGACCGCCATTCTGGGCATGCACAAGATCCAGGAGCGTCCGATGGCCGTGAACGGTCAGGTCGTCATCCGTCCGATGATGTATCTGGCGCTGTCCTACGATCACCGCATGATCGATGGCAAGGATGCAGTCCAGTTCCTCGTCGCCATCAAGGACCTGCTGGAAGATCCGGCTCGTTTCCTGCTCGACGTCTGAGACCGCAATGTCTCACGGCCTTGAGGATCTCGAGGGCGTGAGCGGCCCCGGCGGGTGGCACTGACACGCGCCGGGTTGCCAACCCGAATCGAACTGCACCAACAGGAAGAGACATGGCCGATAAATTTGATGTGATCGTCATTGGCGCTGGCCCTGGTGGCTATGTCGCCGCCATCCGCGCTGCTCAGCTGGGTCTGAAGACCGCCTGCGTCGAGAAGTGGGTCAACAAGGAAGGCAAGGTCGTTCACGGCGGTACCTGCCTGAACGTCGGCTGCATTCCGTCCAAGGCATTGCTGGAAACCTCGCACAAGTACGTCGAAGCGCGTGATGAGTTCGCCGAACTGGGCATCAAGGCCGACGGCGTCGAGATCGACGTGGCCAAGATGATCGAGCGCAAGGCGCAGATCGTGAAGAACCTGACCGGCGGTATCTCCGGTCTGTTCAAGGCCAACGGTGTCACCGCGCTGGAAGGTACCGGCAAGGTGCTGCCGAACAAGCAGGTCGAAGTGACCGACCACGACGGTGGCAAGACGACCTACGAAGCCGAGAACATCGTCATCGCGTCCGGTTCCGTGCCGGTCGAGATTCCGCCGACGCCGCTGACCGAAGGTCTGATCGTCGACTCCACCGGCGCGCTCGAGTTCGAGGAAGCGCCGAAGCGCCTGGGCGTCATCGGCGCCGGTGTCATCGGCCTCGAGCTTGGCAGTGTCTGGAGCCGTTGCGGTTCTGAAGTCACCGTGCTGGAAGCGGTCGACAGCTTCCTGCCGATGGTCGATGCGGCCGTCGCCAAGGAAGCCCAGAAGCTGCTCAAGAAGCAGGGTCTGGACATCAAGCTCGGCGCCCGTGTGACCGGTTCCGACATCAAGGACAGCGAAGTCGTCGTCAAGTACACCGACGCCAACGGCGAACAGGAACAGACCTTCGACAAGGTCATCGTCGCGGTTGGCCGTCGTCCGTACACCCAGAGCCTGCTCGACAGTGATGTCGGCATCAATCTGGACGAGCGTGGCTTCATCCACGTTGATGACCAGTGCGCGACCAGCGTGCCGGGCGTCTACGCCATCGGCGACGTGGTGCGTGGCCCGATGCTGGCGCACAAGGCCTCTGAAGAGGGCGTGATGGTTGCCGACATCATTGCCGGCCACAAGGCCGAGATGAACTACGACGCCATCCCGAGCATCATCTACACCTTCCCGGAAGTGGCGTGGGTCGGCAAGACCGAACAGCAAGCCAAGTCCGAAGGCATCGAAGTCAAGACCGGCAGCTTCCCGTTCGCGGCAAGCGGTCGTGCCATGGCCAACAATGCCACTGAAGGTCTGGCCAAGATCATTGCCGACGCTGAGACTGATCGCGTCCTGGGCGTTCACATCATCGGCCAGCATGCCGGTGAGCTGATCGCACAGGGTGTGACTGCCCTCGAGTTCGGCGCAAGCGCCGAAGACCTCGCACTGATCTGCACGGCTCACCCGACGCTGTCGGAAGCCGTGCACGAAGCCGCGCTGGCCGTTGACGGGCATGCGATTCACATCGCAAACCGCAAGAAGCGCAAGTAAGCGTCCTTCCGAACAAGAGGCGCGTCGCCCCGGCCAGGCCGGGGCGAACGGTGGCAGTGGCATCTTGCGACTGCCGTTCGAGTCTAATGCAACCAATGGCATGACACGATGAACCTTCACGAATATCAGGCAAAACAACTTTTTGCCGACTATGGCCTGCCGGTGTCCAAGGGCTTTGCCGTTGACACCCCGGAAGACGCTGCTGAAGCGTGCAAGAAGATTGGCGGCGACAAGTGGGTCGTCAAGGCACAGGTCCACGCTGGTGGCCGCGGCAAGGCTGGCGGCGTCAAGCTGGTCGACAGCGCACAAGCCGCTTCCGACTTCGCGACCCAGTGGCTGGGCAAGAACCTGGTGACCTACCAGACTGACGAAAATGGTCAGCCGGTCACCAAGATTCTCGTCGAGAACTGCACCGACATCGCCGAAGAGCTGTACCTGGGCGCCGTCGTTGACCGCACCACTCGTCGCATCGTCTTCATGGCTTCCACCGAAGGCGGCGTGGAAATCGAGAAGGTTGCTGAAGAGACGCCGGAAAAGATCCTGAAAGCCGAGATCGATCCGCTGGTCGGCGCACAGCCGTACCAGGCGCGTGAACTGGCCTTCAAGCTGGGTCTGAACCCGACCCAGATCAAGCAGTTCACCAAGATCTTCCTGGGTCTGGCGAAGATGTTCGCCGACAAGGATTTCGCGCTGCTGGAAATCAACCCGCTGGTCATCACCGACGAAGGCAACCTCCACTGCCTCGACGGCAAGATCAACATCGACGCCAACGCCGTCTACCGTCACCCGGATCTGCAGGCGATGCACGATCCGTCCCAGGAAGACGAGCGTGAAGCGCATGCTGCCCAGTTCGAACTGAACTACGTTGCCCTCGACGGCAACATCGGCTGCATGGTCAACGGCGCAGGCCTGGCGATGGGCACCATGGACATCGTCAACCTGTCTGGCGGCAAGCCGGCCAACTTCCTCGACGTGGGTGGCGGTGCTACCAAGGAACGCGTTGCAGAAGCCTTCAAGATCATCCTGTCCGACGACAACGTCAAAGCTGTTCTGGTGAACATCTTCGGCGGCATCGTACGTTGTGACATGATCGCCGAAGGCATCATCGGTGCCGTCGAGCAGGTCGGTGTCAACGTGCCGGTCGTGGTGCGTCTGGAAGGTAACAACGCTGAACTCGGCGCCAAGAAGCTGGCCGAAAGCGGTCTGAACATCATCGCTGCTACCAGCCTGACTGACGCGGCGCAGCAGGTTGTCAAAGCTGCGGAGGGCAAGTAATGAGCATTTTGATCGACAAGAACACCAAGGTGATCTGCCAGGGCTTCACTGGCGGCCAGGGTACCTTCCACTCTGAACAAGCCATCGCCTACGGCACCAAGATGGTCGGTGGCGTGACGCCGGGCAAGGGTGGTCAGACTCACCTGGGCCTGCCGGTGTTCAACACCGTCGCCGAAGCCGTTGCCGAGACTGGCGCTGAAGCGTCCGTCATCTACGTGCCGGCACCGTTCTGCAAGGATTCCATCCTTGAAGCGGCCAATGCAGGCATCAAGCTGATCGTCTGCATCACCGAAGGCGTGCCGACTCTCGACATGCTGGAAGTCAAGGTCAAGTGCGACGAGCTGGGCGCGCGCGTCATCGGTCCGAACTGCCCGGGTGTCATCACTCCGGGTGAGTGCAAGATCGGTATCATGCCGGGTCACATCCACCAGCCGGGCAAGGTCGGTATCGTGTCCCGTTCCGGCACCCTGACCTACGAAGCCGTCAAGCAGACCACTGACCACGGTTTCGGTCAGTCCAGCTGTGTCGGTATCGGCGGCGACCCGATCCCGGGTTCCAACTTCATCGATATCCTCGAGATGTTCGAGAAGGACCCGAAGACCGAAGCCATCGTCATGATCGGCGAGATCGGCGGTTCTGCTGAAGAAGAAGCGGCTGCCTACATCAAGGCGAACGTCACCAAGCCGGTCGTCTCCTACATCGCTGGTGTGACTGCGCCTCCGGGCAAGCGCATGGGCCATGCAGGCGCCATCATCTCCGGCGGCAAGGGTACTGCCGACGAGAAGTTCGCGGCTCTGGAAGCGGCTGGCGTCAAGACTGTGCGTTCACTCGCGCAGATCGGCGATGCCATCAAGGAAGTCACTGGCTGGTAAGCCATTGATCTCCTGACAGCGATCGGCGCCAAGCGGATCGCATGTCACCGAAAGGGCAGGCCCACAGGGCCTGCCCTTTTTTCGTTTCTGGCCCTCAACAGTCTCTCCCGAGTGCATGCCGGCGGTTCTACCTGCAGCCGGTGACGTGCGCGAGGGCGAGGTGTTTCACAGGTACAGGCGCGACAGGTGCGTTCATATCAAGCAGTTGCTAATCTGATGACTGTTCATTGGCACCTGACCAAGCGACACGTGCAGATGCCCCACGGCGCAACACGACTCACTGATAAGGATGTTCCATGCTCAAGTCATTCCCCGCCCTCACGCGTTCCGCGCGCCTGCTGGCGCTGCTGTCCCTGCCGTTGGCTGCTGGCGTACCGCTGGCTGCCAGTGCAGATTCCGGCGCGGCGGCAGCCTCCGCCCCTGAAGCTTCAGCGAGCATGCAGGTGCCTGCCAAGGGCATCGAGTCGGTGACCAGTCGTGATGATGTCGCCTCCGTCCAGGCGCGTCTCGAGACGGCGATCGAGGCCAAGGGGCTGACGCTGTTCAGCGTCATCGATCATGAAGCGGGAGCCAAGAAGGCGGGCATGGAGCTGCCTGCGACGCATACCGTCGTCTTCGGCAATCCCAAGGTGGGCACTCTGTTGATGCAGTGCAATGGAGCGGCCGCCCTGGACCTGCCGCAGAAGATGTTGATTCGTGCCGTGGAGGGCGGCAGCGTGATCGAGTGGAATGACCCGCAGTACATGGCCAATCGTCATGATCTGGGCGACTGCAAGCTACCGCTGGACAAGATCGCCGGGCTGCTCAAGGGGCTGGCCGCCGAAGCGGCGGGTCAATGAAGGTAGCGCGCACCACGTGTCGATACTGATATCGTGAACTGACAACGGGAACTGACGATCGATCGCTGCCAATCAAGCAGGACGAGAAACAAGCAGGACGAGAAAGCCGGACTCCTCATGGAGTCCGGCTTTTTGATGGCCCCCTAACCACCTGTCTTGCAGGGAGGGATTGCAGACAGGGCTTGTAGACAGGGCTTGCAGACAGGGCTTGCAGGGTTTGCTTTCAGAGCTGCTTACAGAGCATCACCGTGCTGCTTCAGCCACTGCACGGCGCGGTCCGGGTAGTCCGTGAAGACACCATCTACCTTGGCGTCGATGAAGAAGGCGCGCAGCATGTCATCGTAATCGCTGGCCCAGTCGGGGATGCGCCCTTCATCGAGGCGGAAGGTGTAGGGCATCACGATCAGGCCCTGCGCATGGGCTTCCTCGACCATCGGAGTGACCTTGATGTCGTCCCGGGTCGAGCTGTCTTCGATCACCATCGGTTTCCATGGCCCGATGCCATCGGCGTAGGTGGCGATGCGCTGCATGCCGCCTTCCTGATACATCCAGTCATAGTCGTAGGGCTCAAGCTTGCCATCCGCATCCGGCTGGAAGGTCATGTCCCAGCTGGTCTCGCCCATCAGCTGTACCAGGCGCAGGTCCATCTCCAGCTCAGGCTGCAGCGTGTCGTGGATGCGCTTGAGGCCATTGGGGTCGAAGACCTGTACGACAGCGTTGTCATCGTGCGCGACGTAGCCGTACTGCTTGAGGGTCTCGAGCACGGCTCGGGAGACCTGCTTGCCTTCCGACTGGTGGAACCAGGGTGCCTTGATCTCCACGTACAGGCCGACATCGCGTCCGGTGGAGTGATTCAGGCCCTGGATCATCTCGATTTCTTCACTCAGGGTATGCAGGCCGAAGTGCGACTTGCCCAGCGGGAAGCGCTCAGGGTAGTCGGCGACCTGCTCGCCATCCTTGACGGTGAAGCCCTCGCTGAACGACAGCTTGCGCAGCTCATCCAGCGTGAAGTCGATGGCGTAGTAGCGGCCATCGTCGCGCGCACGCTCGGGGAAAACCTCGGCGACATTGGTCACGCGATCCAGGAAGCGGTCGTGCAGTACCACCAGCTGGTCGTCCTTGCTCATCACCACGTCCTGCTCGAGGAAGTCGGCGCCCTGGGCGTAGGCCATCGCCTTGGCGGCGAGTGTGTGCTCGGGCAGGTAGCCCGAGGCCCCCCGGTGGGCGACCACGACCTTGTCGGTGCCATGGCCGGGGTCGATGCTGCGCAGAGGCCTGTCATCAGCGAGTGCCGCTGAGGTCGAGGTGGCCAGCAGAGAGCCGACCACGCCCATCATGGCCAGCGGGCGACGAATGCGGGCGGAAGTCGGGTGACACTGGGAAGGATGCGGCATGTGAGATCACCTTGAGCTGTGGTTATTGTATGGCCGTTCAATAAAGCCGTCTGCCAACATAACAAATTCTTATTCATAAGGCGATGATCAAGTGTTTTTAATGATGAGCAAGAGCCGCTGCTCGGTCGTTCGGTCATGTGGTCGCCGAGCGACGCTTGAGCAAGCTTCCCAGCATGCTGCGTCCCGCCATCACGAAGAACACCGGAGCGCCGGCGATCAGGTAGAAATAGAAGGTCACGGCCCGCCATATCACCACGGCCGCCGCGGCACTGGCGGCGCCGATCATCGGGCTGAGCAGGGCGGTGGAGGACAGCTCCGCGCCTCCGGCACCGCCGGGCAACAGCGTCAGCTGGCCCGCTGCCAGCGAGAGCATCTGCACGATGAAGGTCCAGCTCCAGTCGATGTCCTGCCCCAGCCCGGACACGGCCAGATAGAGGATCGAGTAGCGCAGCAGCCAATGCGCGCAGCAGAGCAGGAAGATCAGGCTCAGTGTCAGGCGCGGCAGGGCGAGCGTCTCGACCAGCGCATGGCGAAAGTGGATCAGACCCCTCGCCAGCTTGACGCGTGAGCGATGGCGTACCTTGAGCCAGCGCAGCAGGCGTCCGCTGGTCTTGAGCAGGCGCCGATGGTGCTTGCCCAGCGCAGCCAGCAGGCCAAAGCCGATGATCAGCAGCAGCGCCGGCACGGCCAGCATCCACCCCAGGCGCAGGTCGATGGTATGCGAGAGGGCGTAGAGCCCGATGCTGGCCAGTGCCGAGAGGAAGAACAGCATGTCGGTGATCTGATCGACCGCGAATACTGCCGTGGCCTGCGCCGGGCGCACCCCCTGACGTGACAGCAGCCCCATCAGGGTAAGCGGGCCGCCGCTGCCGCCGGGGGTGGCGCTGATGGCGAATTCGGTCGCCATCACCATGCCGACGGCGCGCCGCTGCCCCAGATGACCGCCACGTCCGGCCAGCAGTAGACGCAGCCGGCCGGCGTTCAGGTTCCAGCACATGACGATCATGCAGAGCATCAGGAGGAAGGTGTCGAGGGGGAACTGGCGCAACTGGCCGCCCAGTCCACTGCCACCCAGCACCAGCGGTATCGCGATGACCATCACAAGGCCAGCACCCAGTAACCAGAGGGCACGATTCATGGCAGATTCCCGCAGCGGGTTGATACAAGGCCCATACAACGGGACTCATCGGGTGGGTGGGTCTCAGGCAGCACTGTGTTCCGCCTGGTGCGAGTTCAGTTGCGTCATGTCAGGCGTGGCGGGGGTGAGCAGCCCCTGCTGGGTCAGCCACCCGATCTTGGTCATCGGCAGGCGCCCCTCATCGAGCAGGCGCTCGACCAGCGTCAGCCAATACTGGCGTGAGCGTGCATGGCGCATATCGACCGGATGCAGGCCCAGACGCAACACTGGCGCCTGTTGCTCGCGGCTCAGCTTGCGCTGCGTCACCCACTGCGACATCAGACGGCGGGGCGCTGAGCGTGCGCTCCAGACCAGTCCGGGCGCATCGATGACCGTGAAGTCAGGTAGTCGATAGAGATGCTGGGGGTCGCTGGTGTAGCGGAAGTCGAGGGACTTCAGCGCCTGACGAGTGCCGTCGCTCATCAGCCAAGCGGGAGCCACGAAGCCCTCCAGCGGCCAACCAAGACGCTTGAAGAGTGCGGCGCCTTCCAACAGGCGACGTCTGGCTTCGGCCTCATCGAGGGGGTAGAACTCACCCTCCCAGGTCAGCACGCGGCGCATCAGGTAATCGCGCGGGGTGCGGGGGGCTGGCGCGTCATCGCAGTGATAAAAGCCATGCAGGGCAAGCTCGTCTCCCTGTTGGCGGCGAGAGTCCAGCAGGGCGATGAATTCGGGAGCGTCTTCCAGGGCGCTGCGATGATGGAAATCAGGTACCACCAGCCAGGTGATCGGACAGGGATGATTCAGGCGTGCCTGGCAGAGGGCATCCACCTCGGCGACGAAGTCCCGGTAGTCGGACCATGTCTCGGGCGCGACATCATGCAGGACCAGCAGAAAGTGCTGCTTGGCAGGTGGCGACTCAGCCATGGGTCACCTCTTCCAGTACCGGTTGCATGCGAGTCCCGGTGACCGCGTGATAATGCCCGAGCAGACCATCCACGACACGGTCCCAGGCGTGATGCTTCTCGACATGACGACGCGCCTGGCGGCCCAGTGCCACGGGGTCATTGGCGAAGACTTCCTGTACGGCACGCGCCATGGCATGCGGCGAGTGCGGGTTGCAGAGCTGACCGCAGCCCAGTGGCACATTCTCAGCCAAGGCGCCTGCGCGTGCCGCCACCACCGGCGTACCACAGGCCATGGCTTCCAGCACCACCAGGCCAAAGGTTTCCTGGGTGCCGGCATGCAGCAGCACATCCACCGAGGCCACCAGACGCGCCACTTCGGTGCTGCTGCAGAAATGCCCGGTCACGCTGACATTGTCGGGTAGATGTCGCGGCATGCCCGAGCCGATCAACAGCAGATGGTAGTCGGGGCCGAGCAGGCGAGCGGCCTCCAGCAGCTCATCCAGATTCTTCTCGCGTGAGCCGCGTCCGGCGAAGGCCAGCAGTCGCACGTGGTCTTCCAGACCAAGCTCACCACGCAGACCCTCATCGCGGCAGTCAGGGTGGAAGGTGGTGAGATCGACTCCGAGTGGCTGGATATGGACATTGGCGACACCGAGCCGGTCGAGTCGGTCGGCCATCACCTGGCTGGGGGCCAGTACGCGATCGAAGTGGCGATAGAGGCGTTTGACGTAGCGATCGACATTGGCCCCTGACCATTCACCCAGACGATTGGTGATCAGGCGTGGCAGGTCCGAGTGATAGAAGCCCAGCACCGGGGCATCGAGCTTGCGACCGGCATCGAGTGCTGCCCACGCCGTGACGTAGGGGTCGCCAGCCTCGATGACATCCGGCTGCAGTGCCAGCAGCGTGCTGACCCAGCCGCCCCGGCGCAGGGGGAAGCGATAGCCGTTGCCGAAGGGAATGGGCGGTGCCGGCACGCTGTAGAGGTCATCACTGACGCTGGTGGTCTCACCGGGGACCAGCAGGCTGTGACGAACATCAGGCCGCTTCCGCAGACGTCGTCGCTTGGCTTCCAGGTAGGTTCTGACCCCGCCACTGGAGGGGGCATGGAACATGGTCATGTCAGCGATATGCACACGGACTCCTCAAGACCGCTTTACCGGTCGTGCGCGATGAAGATGAATCCCGACGTCACTGCCTGCCATGGCTGCCTTGTCGTGCTTCAGAGGGCTAGAGAAAGACGCAATCGAACACACGGATTCCAGCTAGCCAGTGGCATTGACGAACGAGCCTCTGGTCAGTCATGGGGGGAACCCGACGTGAAACCAAGGGTACGAGGCATGACATGCGGTGTCGCGCGTGACGAGACGCCTCGCCACGCGATATTCCACACTGCGCCTGGCAGTGACGTTACATCAGGAGATGACTGGACTGTGTGACAACAGGGAACAAGGTTGGTGCGATGCGCTCCTGCGCTCAGTCTCTTGGCATAAGGCCCCTGACATCAGGCTTCTGGCATCCGGTTCACTGCGAGGGGAAGAAAGATGTTTCGCCATGCTGGCGATGGTTCAGGAGGGAGTGCGGCAGCTGGCCTCTCAGCTGCGCCGGGCAAGAAAAGCCCTACGACAGGCAAAAAAAGACCCTGTCCGGAGCCACCGGACAGGGCAAGTGCGTGCACTACAGGAATACAGGGGGCGACAGGGGGAGGGTCGCCGGAGCGGGCATTGCAGGATCTAGCAGTGGATCGACTCAGTCATGTCTGGCATCCGTGCCTGGTGTTGCATGGGGTCCTGGCATCGTTATCTGTCCTGATGGATGGAGATCGGGCGTCATCACGCCAGTCCATGCCGGGACAGGTGCAGGGCGCTGGGCATGGCCTGGCCAAGCTCCTGCGAGAAGGCGGCTTCCGGCTCGGCTGGGCGCTGGCTGGCGAGCAGCACAAGGCTCAGCAGCAGGCCGGCGGCCAGCAGCAGACGGTTGCGGGTCCGGCGACGATCACGTTCCAGCAGCATCGCGACATGTTCCATCGCTTCACGTTGAATCTCACGCTGGCGCTCCGGAGAGGTGGAGCTGCCATCCGAGCTTCTGCCTGAGCTGCTATCTGCTCCGGAGTCGACACGGGCATAGCTCATGGCCGGGTGACGAACGATGGCGGCATGCTCGGCCAGGTGACGCAGTGAGGTAGCTGCAGTGGAGCGATGAGTTTTCATTTCCGGGTCCTCGCATGGACGAACTTCATCAGGGACAGGCTTCAGTCATTCGCGCTTGGTCAATCCAGTAACGCTGCAGCAGTGAAAGCAGATGTCGTGTGTCGATGTGAGGAGTATAGCGTGAGCTTCTGTTTCACAAAATTACAATTTCTCACGCTTGGTACACGCACCGTATACGCAATACACGAGAACGAAAAACGCCCCGGGCGCAGAGCGCTCCGGGGCGTAGATGGCCGGGGCAATTGCCCATGATCACAAGGCAGTTACATACGGCAGTGGTGGGTCGCGGCTTATTCGGCCGGACGACCTACCAGTGAACGACGCTCTTCACGGGCTTCGGTCAAGGAGACCTTGATGATGTCGCCCAGTGAGTAACGCAGCTCGTCTTCGATGCGCACGCGGCCTTCCTTGTCATCGATCGCGACCTTCTTGCGATCGCTGTGGATCAGCGGTGCCGGAATGAAGACGCTGGCGCCATTCTCTTCCAGACGCACGCGCATGCCGCCACGACGGATGTCGATGATCTCGCCAGTGAAGACCTGCTGTTCTTCGGCGGCCTTGGTCAGGTAGCGCACGTAGAGCCAGTCCTTCACATCACGCTCGGCCATGCGGTTGAGACGACGACGTTCGCTGAGGTGCTCGGTCAGCTGCTCGGTGGCTTCCGCCGGCACGTCCTGGCCGAGAATCACACGCTTGATCAAGCGGTGGTTGACCATGTCGCCGTACTTGCGGATCGGCGAGGTCCAGGTCGCGTAGGCTTCCAGACCCAGACCGAAGTGCGGCCCCGGCTGTGCGGACATCACGGTGTAACCCTGGAAGCGACGCATGCGCACGTCCAGCCAGGTGTCTTCGCGACTGTCCAGCTCCTGACGGATCAGGCGGTAGCCTTCCAGGCTGCCCAGCTGTTCCGGCGTGGCGGTGATGTTCTGGCCAGCCAGGAACTCGATGGTGTCGTCGTACTTCTCCGGCGCGAAGCCCTGGTGCACGTTGAAGATACCGTGACCGATGTGCTTGGAGAGCAGACGTGCGCAGCTCAGGTTCGCGGTGATCATGGATTCTTCGATCATGCGATTGCTGATGCGGCGGTGGTCGGCACGTACGTTGAGCACGTTGCCTTCCTCATCCAGTTCGAACTCGAAATCCGGACGCTCGCGGAAGACCTGGGAATTGCGTGCACGCCAGGCGATACGCGCCTGGGTGAAGGCTTCCAGCTGACGCAGTCCTTCGGCCAGCTCTTCGGTTTCCGGCTTCCAGCTGCCTTCCTGGCCTTCGATCCAATCGGAGACGTTGTCGTAGGTCAGGCGGTGGTGGGAGCGCATGGTGGCCGCGAAGAATTTCGGCTCACCGATCACGCCATCGGTATCGATGTCGACGATGCACATCAGCGTCGGACGGTCTTCACCTTCCTTCAGCGAGCACAGGTCATCGGCCAGGATTTCCGGCAGCATGGTGACGTTCTGGCTCGGCAGGTAGACGGTGAAGGAGCGCGTGCGCGCCTCTTCGTCGACAGGGCTGCCTTCCGGCACGTAGGCGGTCGGGTCCGCGATGGCGATGCTCAGGGTCCAGCCGCCTTCCGGGCGCTCGACGATGTGCAGGGCGTCATCCATGTCACGCGTCTTCTCACCATCGATGGTGAAGAAGGGCACGTGGGTCATGTCTTCGCGGGTCAGGCCCTCATCCAGCAGCGGCCAGTCGTTGCCGCCCTCCGGTGAGGCCTGTTCCAGCGCATGGCGCGCCAGGGTGACACGCCATGGCACGCGCGGGTTGTCCACCTCGGCGATGACTTCCTCTATCTGGGCGAAGAAGCTGCGGTCATCCTTGCGCATCGGGTGACGCAGCAGACGTGCCACGACCCAGTCGCCATCATTGAGGGCTTCCTCATTGATGCCACGCTTCACGCGCGCTTTCATGCGCGTGTTGATGGACGGGTGATCCGGCATCACGTTCAGGCGGCCATCACGTTTGCCGACACGAGCGACGAAGCGATCGACACCCGTCTCAATCAGCACTTCCGGCTGTACGGACTTCTTCTCACCTTCCACCTTGACGGTCGCTTCGACGGTATCGCCGTGCAGTACCTGCTTCATGGCGGGTGGCGGCACGAAGTAAGACTCGCCGTCCTCGCATTCGAGGAAGCCGAAGCCCTTGTCGGTGCCTTTGATCACCCCCGTGACACGGGGAATTTCCTGGCGGATTTGATCTTTCAGCTGCGCCAGCAGCGAATTGTTCTGCAGCATTTCGGAAGTTCTGTTGGCGGGGTCAGTGGCTCACTATACGGACATGGAGCATGGGGGGAAAGCGGCCAGATGGCCCAACGCCCGCGCGGGCTGCGCGCAGGCGTGGATGAGCGGTGGGACAACCGCGGGCAACCCAGGTGAAAGCGGCCTGCCTGCGTACCTTGTCACAGGCTCAGGCGCGCGCTCAGTCGGCGGTCGCCGTGGCGTTGATCAGACGCGAAACCGGGGTATCACCGTCGAACAGGGTGAAGATGGGCGCCTTGCGCTGACGGCCACCGATCTCGCGAGCCTTGATCAAGCCAAGCAGGAACTCGGCGACATTGGCGCGCGAGACCTGCATCTCGTCGGAGTCATCGGCGTTCTGGGTCAGCTTGCCGCTGCCGCTGTCGTTGGTGAGACGGCCGGGCTTGACGATGACATGACGCAGGCCGCTCTCGGCGAGGCACAGGTCGGCCGCCTTCTTGGCCGCGAAGTAGGGGCGCATCGCTGCCGGGCCGGCCAGTGGTGTCTCGGAGCGGATCGAGCTGACCTGGATCACGCGCGACAGCCCGAATTCGGCGGCCAGCTCTGCGGTGCGCATCGCACCATGCAGGTCAATAGTCAGCGTCTTGTCCGGGCCGGTGTTCGGGCCGGAGCCCGCGACGAACACCGCCTGATCGCAGCCATAGAAGGCCTGGCGCATCTCGCCTTCCAGGTCGCCCAGTACCGTCGGGATGCTGCGATCATGGAACCAGCTCTGCTGCTCGGTCGAGCGGATCATCGCCACGATGGGTTCGCCGGCGGCCTGAGCCTTCTCGCAGAGTTGACGACCGATCTTGCCGTTGGCACCGATGATGAGCGTCTTGCGCATGCTGTCTGCTCCTTCGCGAATCAAATGGGCGAGGTGGCTTGCGAGTGGTATTCCCACTCACTGCCACGCCCCTCCTTGTAGAGCAAGGTCTGCGGGCTGAATCACGAGACTTCAAGGGGGCCGTTCAATCGCGGGCATTACGCGGCGCCTCGCTCGCGGGATGAAGTCTGCGATGGTCAAGCATTAAAGGCGGCTGTCATCTCTGTCTGTGGCACGGGAGCCTTGCTAGGATGGCGCTGCCAGGTACGACTCCCCAAAGATTGCGCCAACGACAAGGATGCCCGATGAGCCGCATAGCCCACCCCGATAATGATGAGCACAGCGACACTGCCGCATGGCACGGCGCCGCCTTCCCCTCCGAGAGCGCGATCCGGGTCGGGCTGATCGGTTATGGCATGGCGGTGCGCACCTTCCACGCGCCCTTGATCGAGGCCACGGACGGGCTGGCGCTGGTGGCACTGTCCACCTCGCGGCCCGAGATCGTCAGGGCCGAGCGTCCGCAGCTGGAGGTGGAGGCCACCCCTGAGGCCTTGCTTGCGCGTGACGACATCGACCTGATCATCATCGCGACGCCCAACGAGACCCACGCTCCGCTGGCCTCTGCAGCGCTGGCGGCAGGCAAGCATGTGGTCGTCGACAAGCCCTTCACGGTGACGCTTGAAGAAGGTGAGGCCCTGACCCGCCAGGCCGAGCAGGCCGGACGGGTGCTGGCGGTATTTCACAATCGGCGCTTCGATGCCGACTTCCTGACGCTGGCGGAATTGATCAACGACGGCACGCTGGGCCGTATCGCGCATCTGGAATCCCACTTCGACCGCTTCCGTCCTACGGTGCCGAACCGCTGGCGTGAGCAGGCACTGCCCGGCAGCGGCCTGTGGTATGACCTCGGTCCGCATCTGCTGGATCAGGCGCTGTGCCTGTTCGGCGAACCGAGCACCATCCAGCTCACGCGTCGCGCCCAGCGCGAGGGCGCGGTGACCGATGATTTCTTCCACGCCGTGCTCGATTACGCCCACCATCCAAGGCACCCGGGTCTGGTAGTGGAGCTGCACGCCAGTGCACTGACGGCGGCGCCGACGGCACGCTTTGCCGCACACGGTACCCGTGGCAGCTACGTGGTATTCGGGCTCGACCCTCAGGAGGATTGCCTCAAGGCCGGTGACTGGCCCTCGCGTGACCCGCTGGAGCGCCAGGCGCGCCAGTGGGGGCGGGATGCGCGTCCCGGAATGCTGACCGTGCTGGAGGCCGACCCGGATGGCGCCGAAGGCGAGCAGGTGCTGGTGGGTGGCACCCATCAGGGCCGCGATGGCGACTATCCGGCCTGGTATGCGGGGCTGCGCGACTGCATTCGTGGCCAGGGCGGCAATCCGACTTCACCCCATGAGGCGCTGCGCGTGATGAAGTGGCTGGAGGCCGGCATCGCCAGCGAAGGCTGAAACCATCGAAGGTGAGATGACTCACGAAAGACGCGCGCCCTGAAGGCCCGAATGGCCAGCTATCAGAGGCGCGCGTCTTGTTTTTCAAGGCAGTGGCAGGCGAGGACGCGGCCTGCTCAGCTCGGGTCGTTCTCGCCCTTGTCGGCCTTGCGCATGCGCGAGAACAGCTCCGCGCGCAGCTCACCGATGCGCGGCACCTCCTCGGCATGGAAGGGGATGGGGCGCAGCAGGCGCATGGCTCGCAGGCCGAGACGTGCGTTCATCAGGCCACTGCCCAGTCCCTGACCGGCCTTGGTGGAGAGGCGGCCGGCCAGATTCATCGACAGCAGGTCCATGCTGGCCTCGGCAGCCAGTTCGCTGGCACCGGCGAAGGCCATCGAGGCCAGCACTTCCTTGAACAGCCGCAGGCGGCTGGCATAGCCCAGCTCCAGCCCGTAGAGGCGCGACAGGCGCTCCATCATGCGCAGACCGCGCCAGGCCACCAGGCTCATGTCGACCCAGGTCAGCGGCGAGACCGCCACCATCACCGCTGTCTCGCCACTCATGCGCGAGATCAGACGCCGCGCCTCACGGTCCCGCGGCCCCAGCACGTGGAAGGCGAACAGCTCGCGGCGCTCCGATGGGGAGTGATGCGCTTCACAGGCGGCGCGCCAGGCGCGCACGCCGGCGTCATCATCGCCGAGCTTCATCTGGCGACGCAGCTGTTCGAGCAGGTCTTCCTGCTGGCTGTCGGCCTTGCCGCCTGCCTTGCCCGAATCCTCGTCAGGCGTGGACAGCGCATCACCGCGCTGGCCAAAGCCCTGTTGGCCAAAGCTTTTCTGGCCAAAGCTCTCCTGGCCAAAGTCATCCTGCTGATGCTCTTCCAGCTCGGCGCGCAGCGCGACGTGCCTGCGCAGGTGACGCAGCCTGAAGAGCTCCTTGCCCAGCGCACGGGCGCCAAGCCCGATGGCGCCAAGGCCCAGCAGACCCCAGGCGCCGGCGATCAGGTCGCCGCCCATGGCCGCCTGATAGAGCGCATGACCGGCTTCGACACCCCCGAGTGTCAGGGTGCCGAGCAGCAGCCATTTGAGGCCGCGATGACGTGGCCGGGCGCTCAGCGTCGCATCCAGTCCCGGCGTGGCGGGTTCCGGTTCGGCCGCCGCCAGCGGCTGGCTTTCCATCTCCGGCGAGAAGTGACGCGCGCCGCGCAGGGCCTCTGCCGTGCTCTTCGATGCGCTCTCGGTGGGGCGCTCGGCATAGGGGGGCGAGGCGGCATCGGCCTGCGCCGAATCGGGGCTCGTGAAGCGTTTGCCCGGGCGCGGATGGCGGGATTCGGTGTTCATTTCAGGTGGTCTCCCAGCAGCCAGTCGAGCACGGCGTCCATGCGGATGTGAGGTGGCGCATTGTCATCGATCTTCGGCGGCGCGAAGTGGGGGAAGTCGAAGCGGCTTTCGGCCCAGAAATTCGGGTCGGGCAGCCGTGAAGGCACCTCGCCCGGGAACAGCAGCACGGACTCGCGGCCAGTGCCTTGTGTGTCCGAGTCGCCCGCTCCCTCGTGCTCGCCTAACAGTTGTCCCGCCAGTGCCGGATGACGTTGGCCATTCTCTACCACCTCACGCGCCTCACTGGCGCGGATGGCGGCGATGGTGAAGGCCTTGAGTGGCACATCGCGATAGCGCAGGCGCTTGAGCGGGTCCGCCAGCAGCTGCTCGAGCAGGTCGCGCATCGCGCCATGCTGCTCTGGCGTGACGTGGTCGGCCTTGGTGGCGGCGATGGCCAGGCGGTCGATGCGGCGGTCCATCAGGCGCGCCAGCAGGTGGCGGCGGCCATAGGCGAAGCTGTCGAACAGCTTGTCCAGTGCACGGCTCAGGTCGCGGAATGGCGCCGGGCCGGCATTCAGCGCGCCCAGCACGTCGATAAGCACGATCTGGCGATCAAAGCGCCGGAAGTGGTCGTGATAGAAAGGGCGCACCACGCGGCGGCGATAGTGATCGAAGCGCCGCGCCAGGGTGGGATACAGGCTGGCTTCCGGCAGGGCGGCCAACGCGTCGGGTGTCCAGTCACCGAGCCCCGGCAGCGGGAAGAACTGCAGCACCGGCGCCTCGTCCAGCTCGCCGGGCAGCAGAAAGCGGCCCGGTGTCAGGTCGACGAAGCCACCCTTGCGGCGCGCGGCGTGCAGATAGCCGGTATAGAGGCTCGCGATCTCGGCGAGGCGGTCTTCATCCACTTCGCTGTCCGGTGTCAGGCCCTCTATGGCCGCCATCCAGTCCTGCGCCCAGTCGCCACGCCCGTCGGCCAGCTGGGTCTCGCACTCACTGCTCCAGCCGCTGAAGTCCTGCTCCAGCATCGGCAGGTCCAGCAGCCATTCGCCGGGATAGTCGATCAGGTCCAGCGTCAGGGTGGCGCGCTGGCTGTCGAGCATGCGCGCGGCGCGCGAGGTGGGGCGAAAGCCTATCTTGAGACGCAGCTCGCTGATGCTGCGGGTCGGCGTCGGCCATTCGGGCCCGTGGGGTGACTGCTGGCCGGACAGCGAACGCAGGCCGGCTTCCAGCGGAAAGCGCGGGATGGAGAGGTCCGGCTGGCTGACGCGTTCCGCGCCGAGCAGGCGGCCGTCGCGTGCGGCAGGCAGCAGTTCCAGGCGCGCGCCGAGTCCGGCATGGCGCAGCTGCTCGATCAGCGAGACGAGAAAGGCGGTCTTGCCGGCACCGGACAGGCCCGTGACGGCGAGCCGCAGCTGGCGGTCGAGACCGCGCTCCAGCAGGTCATGTGCTTCGCGGCCCACATCGCGGGCAAGCTGGCGGGCGTTGCGGGTCATGGTGTTGAACATCAGGCATTCCCTGTCAGTGGGGGCGAGGCGGCGGCGCGACGTGATGGCATCCTGGCAGTTGATGATGAGCTGGATGATGGCCGGGACTTGTCAGCGTGCGCCGTACGGCTCGCCATCAACCCTCTATCTGCGGGCGATCGGCGCGCAAGGCAAGCTGACGCCACACCAGCAGGGCGATGGGTAGCAGGCAGGCGGGGATCAGCAGCAGGTTGAGCAGCGCCCAGCCCAGCGTGCTGACCAAGGGGCCGGCCAGCAGCGCCGTCACCGCCCCGGTGGTGAAGACGAGGAACTCGTTGACAGCCTGGGTGCGGGCCTTCTCGTTGGGGCGATGGCAGTGGGTCAGCATCGTGGTGGCGGGCAGGAAGGTGAAGTTCCAACCGATGCCGAGCAGGATGAGACCGAGGAAGAACCCCTGGGTTCCCGTCAGGTAGTCGGCGGCCAGCAGCTGCGCGGTGGCAAGACTTGCCAGCAGGAAGGCGCAGCCGGTCACGATCATGGTGCCCGACCCGAAGCGGGCGACCAGCCGCCCGGTGAAGAAGGACGGCAGGAACATGGCGACCACATGCCATTGGATGGTGGTGGCGACGTGATCGAAGCCGTGTCCGGCATGGGCCATCGCCAGCGGTGTGGCCGTCATCGCCAGATTCATCACCCCATAGCCGACCATCGCGCTGAGCACGGCCAGCAGGAAGGTCGGCTGACGCAGGATCACGCCCAATGGACGTGCAGGTTCCACTGCATCACCGTCGGCTGACCGGGCATTGTCCTCGCTGGGCAGGCGGATGAAGGCCAGCAAGAGAAGCGCCACCAGATAGAGCGCCCCCAGCCCGATGAAGCTACCCAGGAAGGGCGTGTCGGCCAGCGCATGACTGGTGCGGGCAAGCCAGGGTCCGAAGAAGGCCGCCAGCACGCCACCCCCCATTACCAGCCCGATGGCGCGTTCGCGCTGCTCCTCCGGGGCGGCCTCCATCGCGGCGAAGCGATACAGCTGACCGAAGCCGATGCCGATGCCCACCAGCCAGGTGGCGAGCAGGAACAGCCCGAAATGCTGCAGATGCAGTGCCAGCACGGCCAGCCCCGCGCCAGCCAGCCCGCACAGATTGCCGAGCACGAAGCCACGTCGCCGCCCGAGGCGGGCGGTGATCAGTGAGGCGGGAATGGTGGCACACATCAGTCCCAGCCACTGGGTGGCGACCGGCGCGGTCGACCAGCTGCTCGAGGCCAGCTGGGCACCGATCAGTGGTGAGACCGCGATCAGCAGGATGTTGCCGCTGACCAGCAAGGCCTGACACAGCGACAGCAGCGTGACGGCCAAGGGCAGGCGTGCCCGGTCGGCAGCGGGAGAAGATAGTGGCATGAAGGCGCAGCTCCGTCGGATATCGGCGCCCGGTGCGCCTGTCCTGATTATGCCTGTACTCCGTCCAGGCGTTCCAACTCCATGCCCGGGGTCGCGCTCACGGCGAGCCTAGTCTCCCGCCCATTCCCGCAGGCTGCCCTGGCGCACACGGTGAATGGCGTGTGACAGCTCGCCCTGCTCGGCAAGGCGCTGGATGACTGCGGGCAGCGCAGCGCGGATCTGTGTAGCTGACATGCCGGGGGAGAGTTCCGAGGCATACAGCATCTTGAGCAGCACGTAATCCAGCGGGCTCAGCCAGGTATCCACCGTGACGTCACTGAAGACGGAGGGAAAGACGTTATCCGAATCATTGGGCAGCCCCATCAACTGGGCGCTCTCCTCGACGACGCAGTCCACCAGGCGCGCCTTCTGGCGGGCATAGTCCGCGGGGATCAGGATCAGGCCGCTGGTGATGGCGTGATCCGGCCCGGTCTTGAACAGCGTCAGGCATACGCCTTCCCGCAATGCCTTGCGCATGCCCGGGGTGGCGGCCTGCTGCTTGCCGACATAGGCGGCGGCCTCGCGCGTCATGTTTTCCCGGGCGATGAAGGCGATGCGCAGATTGGCCTCTCTGGCGGAAGGCACGAAACTCAGCGGATGACCGGTGATGGTGGATAGATGACGGAACTGGATCTCGCTCATCTGTCGCTGCAGAGATGAGTCGCCCAGCTGCGAGTCGACCCAGACCGTGATCGGTTTCTGCCAGCGCACCAGCGAGGCGCTGCTGCCGAGCAGGTATTCACGCTTGAGTGCCACTTCCATGAAGCTGTCCGCCAGTACAGCGGCCCGCTGCCAGCGCTCGGCGGCCTGGCTCGGGCTGACGGTGGCCAGACAGGACAGCAGCAGACCGATCCCCAGCGCCTTGAGTGCCCAAGGCGCCCTCAGCGAGGAAGCGAAAGAAGCCCTCAGCGTGGAAAAGAACAGCCCCTTGAGCTGGCGATGGGGTAAGCAGAGCATGGGCGACCTCTTCAGGGAACATGCAGTCCAGCATGCCTGAAATGCAAACGCCCCGCGTGTCCGAGAGGGCAACGCGGGGCGTGATACTCATTTGATGACGATTTGCCGTCCCAAAAAGGCGGCTTTCAGGCGTCAGATGAAGGCCAGATAGATGGCGATCACCAGCACGACCAGCAGCAGTGCACAGACCTTGGCACCTTTCCAGGGCGTCATGTCGATGGCGCCGACATCCTGCTGGATCCACGGCTCGTCACGCGGCGCCAGCTTGCCGATGATCAGCATCATCGCGATCAGCAGCACGAACACCAGACCGACGAAGTGGAACTCGTGGATCACGTCCAGCACGCCGGAGAAGGCCGGCACGAAGTAGACCACCCCGATCACGCTGCAGCCGATCAACAGTGCCAGGTTGGCGGCGATGGTCGGCACGCGACGTGTCAGCAGCCCCATCAGCACCACGGCGAAGATCGGGATGAAGTAGATGGCATTCATCTTCTGCAGGTAACCGAACAGGCTCTCCTGACCGGCCAGCAGCGGCGCGAGGGTCATGGAGGCGATCGCCAGCACCCAGCCGAAGCCCTTGGAGACCTTGACCACTTCCTCGTCGCTGGCATCACGACGCAGATGCGCCTTGTAGATGCCGGTGGAGAACAGCGTGGTGGTGGCGTTCAGCGCCGAGTTGAAGGACGACAGGATCGCGCCGACCATCGCCGCGGCGAAGAAGCCGGTCAGCGGTGCGGGCAGTACATCGAACACCAGCTGGCCGTAGGCGCTGTCGGCCTTGACGCCGGAAGAGGCGTAGAGGTGGTAGGCGATGATGCCGGGAATCACCAGATACAGCGGGCCCAGCAGCTTGAGGGCACCGGTCAGCAGCACGCCTTTCTGGCCCTCGGCGAGGGTCTTGGCGGCGAAGGTGCGCTGGATGATCTGCTGGTTGGTACACCAGTAGAAGAAGTTGATGATCATCACGCCGGTGAACAGAGTCGAGAAGGGTACCGACTGGTCTTCGCCGCCCATTGAGTTGAATTTCTCCGGATTGGCGGCGGTCAGCGTGTCCCAGCCGGCCATCGCGCCCTGGCCATCACTGACGGCATCGAGGCCGAAATAGACGATCAGCATGCCGCCGATCAACAGGCCCACGCCGTTCAAGGTGTCGGAGATGGCGATGGAGCGCATGCCGCCGAACAGGGCATAGATGGCACCGATGATGCCGACGACCCAGATGGTCATCCACAGCAGTGCATTGGGCGAGCTGATACCGGTCAGCGAGGGAAGGTCCAGCATGCCCTGCAGGCCGATGGCACCGGAGTAGAGGATGATCGGCAGCAGGATCACCGCGTAGGCGAACAGGAAGATCAGGTTGGTGATCAGCTCGGTGCTGCGTCCGAAGCGCAAGGCCAGCAGCTCAGGCAAGGTGGTGATGCCACTCTTGAGGAAGCGTGGCAGGAAGAACATCGCCATCACCACCATGGCCAGTACCGCCATGACTTCCCAGGCCATCACTGACAGACCATCGGTGAAGGCGGCGCCATTCAGGCCGACCATCTGCTCGGTGGACAGGTTGGTCATCAACAGGGAGCCCGCGATCAGCGGGAAGGTCAGGCTGCGTCCGGCGAGGAAGTAACCGGTGGAATGCGAGGTGTCATCGCGGTGTGTCCACCACCAGGTCAAGACAGCGACCAGGCCGGTAAAGAACACGAAAGAAACAAGTGTCAGAGCATGCATGGGGGGAGGGTTCCTTTAGGCGTGCGGCGTCGAATCAGAAGGGGTCAGACTCATGATCCGAGGAGATGATTCGATGCCGATCCAGCCGTGGCGATGCAATGCACACAGCAGGCTGTGTCATCGTCCGTGAAGAGACTCACCGGTAACATTCACGGCAAGACTGGCGATAGTGTAGGTATCTGCCGATTTCTCGCTATCCGCCATTTGTAGAACATACGTTGGTTTTGAGGTGCAGCTGGCGTCGATTGAGCGTTGAGAATGAACAGGAGGTCGTTGCTTCTCAGTCTCTGGTATCAGGCTTTGATCGCAGTGTCGTAAAAAGACGCATGTCGCGGTTTTCACCGCGCATTGCGGGTCACCTTTGATGCCCAGTCAGAGACGCCAGCGCCCCGTCATCGGTGAAGATGACGGGGCGCTGGCGTGAGCATGTCGTGCGTTCATCTCGTACGCACATGTCGTGAGGTCATGACGATGACGATGACGATGACATGCGGCGTGCGATCGCGTCGTGCGGGTGGGGCGATCAGCTGGCGAAGGCCAGGTAGATGGCCATCACCAGTACCAGCAGCACGATGCTGGCGATACGAGTGCCGGCCCAGGGCGTCATGTCGATGGCGCCGACGTCCTGCTGGATCCAGGGTTCGGCGCGCGGTGACAGCTTGCCGATCACCAGCATCATGGCGATCAACAGCACCAGCACGATGGCGATGAAGTGGAAGTTGTGCACCCGATCGACCAGTTCGGAAAGCGTCGGCACGAAGTAGAACAGGCCGATGACCGCGCAGCCGAGCACCAGCGCCAGATTGGCGGCGATGGCCGGCACGCGCTTGGACATCAGTCCCACCACGATCACCGCCAACAGCGGGATGTAGTAGATGGAGTTCACCTTCTGCACGTAGACGAACAGGCTTTCCTGGGTCGCCAGCAGCGGCGCGATGGCCATCGCGGCGGCGGCCATGATCCAACCGGCCCACTTGGAGGCCTTGACCACCTCTTCATCGCTGGCCTGCGGCTTGAGGCGTGCCTTGTAGACATCGAGGCTGAACAGGGTGGCGGTGGAGTTGAGCGCCGAGTTGAAGGACGACAGGATCGCGCCGACCATCGCCGCGGCGAAGAAGCCGGTCAGCGGCGCGGGCAGCACATCGAAGACCAGCCGACCATAGGCGGCGTCGGCCTTGATGCCGTCACCGGCGTAGAGCTGGAAGGCGATGATGCCCGGCAGCACCAGATACAGCGGGCCCAGCAGCTTGAGGGCACCGGTCAGCAGCACGCCCTTCTGGCCCTCGGCGAGGGTCTTGGCGGCGAAGGTGCGCTGGATGATCTGCTGGTTGGTACACCAGTAGAACATGTTGAGCAGCAGCACCCCGGTGAACAGGGTCGAGACCGGCACTGACTGGTCATCCCCGCCCAGCGAATTCAGCTTTTCCGGGTGGGTCTCCTTGAGCGTCTCCCAGCCAGCGAGGATACCGTTGCCGTCGCCGACGCGGTCCAGCCCGTAGTAGACGATGATCATGCCGCCGATCAGCAGGCCGATGCCGTTCAGAGTGTCGGAAATGGCGATGGAGCGCAGGCCACCGAAGAGGGCATAGATGGCACCGGCGATGCCGACGGCGATCACGGTGCCGGTCAGCAGCACCATCTGCGAGTCGATGCCGGTCAGGGCTCGCAGGTCGAGCACGCCCATCAGACCGAGGGCGCCGGAGTAGAGAATGCTGGGCAGCAGGATGATGGCGTAGGCCAGCATGAAGATCAGGTTGGCCAGCAGCTGGGTGGTGCGATCGAAGCGCAGTGCCAGCAGTTCCGGCAGGGTGGTGATACCGCTCTTGAGGAAGCGTGGCAGGAAGAACATGGCCATCGCGACCAGCGAGACCACGGCTACCACTTCCCAGGCCATCACGGAGAGGCCGTCGGTGAAGGCGGCGCCGTTGAGGCCCACCATCTGCTCGGTGGAGAGGTTGGTCATCAGCAGGGAGCCTGCGATGATCGGGAAGGTCAGACTGCGTCCGGCGAGGAAATAGCCGGTGGAATGTTGATGGTCGTCACGACGGGTCAGCCACCAGGTGATCACGGCGACCAGCCCCGTGAAGAACACGAAGGAGCTCAGGGTGAGGGCGTTCATGGCATTATCCTTGTTGAACAACAGGGCTCGGAGGCCTGCTTGCTCAGCTGCCCATCGTCTGCAGAACATGCCTCACCGTTGGCGCGCGGTAGCACGAGACACGCTGTCAGCGACCGACATCTAGCGTGCCGATCAGTGTCAAAGAAATGCCGGACCCTCACCATTGATAATTTGTCTGACATTTTTCTGCAATTGTCTGATTCGTGCAGACATAGCCCGGTAGCGGCTGTCGACCTGTCGCCATGACCAGAACGCCCCGCCTCTTGCGTGTCGATCGACGGCAGGAGGCGGGGCGTTGTCGTTGTCAGAAGCTGGTATCGCAAGCTGATAGTCAGCAGCGGGTGTCAGTAACCGACACCGCTGTCAGACGCTGGCGCCGGAGGGGGTCAGCACCTGCTGGTAGAGCGAGGCGCCGTGGATGTCTTTCAGTGTGACGGTCAGCGCTTCGCTCTCGGGATCGAGATCCACCTGGCCGAAGAACTGGAAGCCTTCGCTGGGCGACATGTTGGCCCGTCCCTCAGGCGGTGCCTTCACGAATTCGAGTCTTGGTCCGAAGGTGTTGTCCAGCTCGCCAGGGCCGTAGGTGCCGGCGTGGATCGGGCCACTGACGAATTCCCAGAAAGGTGTGAAGTCCTTGAATACGGCGCGCTCGGGCGAGTAGTGATGTGCGGCGGTGTAGTGCACATCGGCGGTCAGCCAGACCAGATTCTGGATGTCGTGATCGCGCACGAACTTGAGCAGTTCGGCGATCTCCTGCTCGCGTCCCAATGCCTCGCCATCCCCATTGGCGCCGTTCTCGAAATTGTCGCCGTCACGCACCAGCAGTCCGATGGGCATGTCGGAGGCGATGACCTTCCAGGTGGCGGTACTGGCCTTGAGCGACTGCTTGAGCCAGGCCAGCTGATCGCGACCCAGGAAGTCGGTCTGTGGCCCGCGCCCCGTCTGGCGGTTGGCGGAATTGGCACCGCGGAAGCTGCGCATGTCGAGCATGAACATCTCGAGCCCCGGCCCGAAGCTGAAGTTGCGGTGGATGCGCTCCGGCGCGGCAGGGCCGGTGCGCAGCGGCATGTTCTCGAGGAAGGCGCGCCGCGCATTGGCGGACAGCACGTCGAGATTCTTCTCGGTGTAGCGATCATCCTCGAGAATCTCGCCCGGGTACCAGTTGTTGGTGGTCTCGTGGTCATCCCACTGGGCGAACATCGGCACTTCGGCATTGAAGCGGCGCAGGTTCTCGTCCATCAGATTGTAGGCGTACTGGCCACGATACTCGTCCAGCGTTTCTGCCACCTTGGACTTGGCGGGCGTGACGATATTGCGCCACAGGCTACCGTCGTGCTGGGTGACGCTCTCCTTGAGCGGGCCATCGGCGTAGATGGTATCGCCGGAGTGCAGGAAGAAGTCCGGCTTGACCTGGCGCATGGTCTCGTAGAGGCGCAGGCCACCGAAGTCCGGATTGATGCCCCAACCCTGGCCGACGGTGTCACCGGACCACACGAAGCGCAGCGCACGCGGTGCCTGCGCGCTGGGCGGCAACACCAGGCGACCGGCTGTGGCCTCGCTGATGGCGCGGTGATCATCCAGCGCCGCGTAGCGCACCCGGTAGAAGACCTCGCCGCTGGCGTTGGCGCGAGTGCCGATGCGAGTCAGGTCGAGCTTGCTGGTCAGGCCATCCGTCGGCAGGGCCACCGGACCGCGCATCTGGAAGGCGCCGCGCATCTCGGGATTGTCGGCCAGTTCGATCAGCATGCGTGCCGGCTTGTCGCTCTGGCTCCACAGCATGGCGCGGCTGGCGGTCACGTCGCCGCTCATCACACCGGAGGGCATGCGAGGTCGTCGTCCCTCGGCCATCACGATCGCGGGGGCGCCGAGCAGGCCCGTGGTCGCCAGCAGCCCGACCCCGGCGCCTTGCAGGCCGCGCCCCAGCAGCTGGCGGCGGTCCATCCGTGACGGGGCACCGGCGGGGGTGCCTGGTGCAGCACCATTGCCGGCTGGCGCAGTGCTTGGCGAGACGGGGGAGGTGTGGGAGGTGGGGGAAACGTGAGCGGCGTGGGACTTGCGAGAGGAGCGCAAAGGCAGCAGATCAGACAGACGGCGGGACATGAGGGGCTTCCTTGTAACAATCTGGCGTCAGGTTGGGATAGCAAGTGGCATCAGAAGTGACATCACGAGTGACATCAGGGCGCCAACCATCGCGGGGCAGGCCGCAAAGGCTGACAGCGCTGATGGGAGAGACTACTTTCCACGCTCAAGATGAAGATCCGGTGTCAGAACCATGATCGCTCCACGCCGCCCACGCCCGGCACTTGCAGTACAAGGTGCCGCACTCAGTCAGGCCTTTCTCGCGGCTTATTGCCCGATTTCACGCAAGGACACCCCTCATGCCCCGCTCAACCCCCTCGGAGTTCTCACAACCTGACCCTGCCAGGCTGATCACGGACAGCCACCCCCAGGCACGGCATGTACTCGATTACTGGTTCACTCAGCTGACGCCCAAGGACTGGTTTCGCAAGAGCGATGCACTCGATGGCCAGCTGCGTGAGCGATTCGCCATGCGCCTCGAGCAGGCGCTCGCCTGTGAGCTATGGGAGTGGCGGACGAGCGTCGGTGGGCGGCTGGCGGAAATCCTGCTGCTGGACCAGTTCGCGCGCAATATCCATCGCGATACGCCGCGTGCCTTCAGCGGCGACAACCTGGCGCTCGCGCTCTCGCAACAGGCCGTCGCGCTGGGCGACCTGGACCGTCTTCCGCTGGCCTGGCAGCCCTTCGCGATCATGCCGTGGATGCACAGCGAATCGTTGCGCATCCATGAACACGCCGAACAATTGTTCGCACGCCCCGGCCTCGAGCACACCCTGCGCTATGAGCATCGGCATGCGGACATCGTGCGTAGATTCGGCCGCTACCCGCATCGCAATGCGATTCTCGGCCGCGAGTCCACGCCGGAAGAGATCGCCTTCCTGGGCCAGCCCGGCTCCTCATTCTGACAAATGAAGAATCGACCCCTTTTAATTGCGTGACGTCGTCTCCAAGACTTGTACAGCGGCGCCAAGCGCCCGTACATCAGCAAGGAAGGAGACAGCAGATGGGTATCATTCTTGGGTTGATCATCGGTGGTCTGGCCGGCTGGATCGCAGGCAACATCATGCGCGGCGGCAGCTTCGGCATTCTTGGCAACATCGTCGTCGGTGTTGTCGGCGGCCTGCTGGGTAGCGTCATCTTCAAGCTGCTGGGGCTGGCCTCCACCGGCATCATCGGCTCGCTGGTCGTCTCGGTCGTGGGGGCGGTGGTGTTGCTGTGGATCGTCTCGAAGGTCAAGTCCAAGGCCTGACGGCGCGAAGTCGAGCCCCGTCAGGCGGTTTTCAGCAAGCGCAAGTCGCAAGTGCAAGCAGCAAGTGCAATCGTCAACAGCAAGTGAAGTCCCTTGCGGGTGTCTGGATGGATTCGATGTAGCCACCCGCCGCAGCAACGCCTCTTGTCACCCGGGCTCCTGACTGCCCGGTGATCTGTCACGGCGCCGAGAGGCGCCTTGTCGAGGCGTGTACCTGGACAGGAAGTACTTGGAAGGAAGTACCTGGACAGGATGCACCTGGACAAGAATTACGCCGGCAAGAGGCGGCAAGGCCGAATCATCCTTCAGCGCCACATTGGTGGCGCGTTGCGGATCTAGCGAAAACAGGAGCGTTTGAGCATGGCGAGCAATGAGCACGATTCAGCACCTTCTTCCCAGTGGAATGCCGACAGTGCGAAGTGCCCCTATCACGAGGGCCAGAATCGCTCGGCAGAGGGAGAGAACCCCTATACCCACCCCAACCGCAACGGGCCGCACGACATCAGGCCCAATGCCGGTGACGGCCATGCCAAGGACGAGGCGCTGGAGACCTATCGCGCCGACGCCGAAGGGCATGACCTGCGCACCAACCAGGGGTTGCGCATCGCGGACAATCACAATTCGCTGAAGGCGGGGGAGCGCGGTCCGACCCTGATGGAAGACTTCATCTTCCGCGAGAAGATGAACCACTTCGACAATGAACGTATTCCTGAGCGTATCGTTCATGCGCGTGGCGCGGCCGCGCACGGGTATTTTCAGGCTTACGACAATGCCGCCAGGTATTCCAAGGCCGGCGTGTTCAGTGACCCGTCCAAGAAGACGCCGGTGTTCGTGCGCTTCTCGACCGTGCAGGGCTCGCGTGGTTCCAACGACACGGTACGTGACGTGCGCGGCTTCGCGACCAAGTTCTACACCGATGACGGCAACTGGGACCTGGTCGGCAACGACATGCCGGTCTTCTTCATCCAGGACGCGATGAAGTTCCCCGACTTCGTGCACGCCGTGAAGCCGGAGCCGCACAACGAGATTCCCCAGGGCCAGTCAGCCCACGACACCTTCTGGGACTTCGTGTCGCTGATGCCCGAAAGCACGCACATGGTGCTGTGGACCATGTCGGACCGCGCCTTCCCGCGCCATTACCGCAACATGGAAGGCTTCGGTGTCCATACCTTCCGTCTGATCGACCGTGAAGGCGTGTCGCGCTTCGTCAAGTTCCACTGGAAGCCGGTGGCCGGTACCTGCTCGCTGATCTGGGATGAAGCCCAGAAGCTGTGGGGGCGTGACCCGGACTTCAACCGTCGCATGATGTGGGATGACATCAAGAACGGTGCACCTCTGGAGTGGGAGCTGGGCATCCAGGTGGTCGAGGAGAAGGACGAGCATAGCTTCGACTTCGATATTCTCGATCCGACCAAGCTGATCCCCGAATCGCTGGTACCGGTGGTGCCGATCGGCAAGATGGTGCTGGACCGCAATCCGGACAACTACTTCGCCGAGACCGAGCAGGTCGCCTTCAATCCGGCCAACATCGTGCCGGGGATCGACTTCTCCAATGACCCGCTGCTGCAGGGGCGCCTGTTCTCCTATCTGGACACCCAGATGCTGCGTCTTGGTGGGCCGAACTTCCACGAGATTCCCATCAACCAGCCGGTGTGCCCGTTCCACAACAACCAGCGCGATGCCCAGCATCGTCAGACCATCAATACAGGGCAGGCGTCCTACGAGCCGAACTCCATCGATGGCGGCTGGCCGGCCGAGACACCGCCGTCCCAGGACGCCCATGGTGGTTTCGAGCCGTATCATGAGCGCGTCGAGGCGCACAAGGTACGTGCGCGCAGCGCCTCCTTCGGGGATCACTATTCCCAGGCCACCCTGTTCTGGAACAGCCAGACTGACGTGGAGAAGGAACACATCATCGCGGCCTACACCTTCGAGCTCTCCAAGGTCGAGCGTCCGTGGATCCGTGAGCGGGTGATCACCGAGATCCTGCCCAATATCGATCTGGAGCTGGCACGTCGCGTCGGTGAGAATCACGGCATCGAGACACCGACCAGCAAGCCCGCGCCGGACGGTGAGCTGGGCACCAGCCAGGTCGAAAGCGATCCGGCGCTGAGCCTGATGGCGCGTCTGCCGGATTCCATCGCCACCCGCAAGGTCGCGATCCTGGCTGCCGATGGCGTCGCCATGGAAGATGTTCGCTCGATCAAGGATCAGCTGGCCGCCGAGGGTGCCGAAGGGCTGTTGATCGCCCCGAGCATGGCGCCGATCAAGGCCGGAGATGGCACCATGCTGTCGCCGGATGCGATGCTCAATGGCCTGCCGTCCGTGACGGTGGATGCCGTTGTCGTCGCTGGCGGCGTGGACAGCGTCGAGGCACTTAGCGGCTCGGGCCTTGGACTCTATTATGTTCAGGAAGCCTACAAGCACCTGAAGCCCATCGTGGCGATCTGCGAAGGCAAGGAGCTGCTGGCCGCCGCGCGTGTGCCGGTCGAGGAGGGCGTCATCCTGGTGGATGATGTACTCGCCGCCAGCCTGCCGCTGCGTGATGCCCTGATGGCTCACCGTGTGTGGTCGCGTGATGCGCGTGCCAATCAGATGCCGGCATGAGGCATTAGCACCCTAAAAAGGTATGATGCGACTCACGAAGCCCCCTGACCTGCGAAGGTCGGGGGGCTTTTTCTTGGTCATGAGGCGGTCATTTGTGGACGTGAAAATGGGGGGACGAAGAAAGGTGTAAACAGGGTTGGTGATACCACCGGATCGAGGGCCATCCTGTGGTTCTCGTCGCTGAGAGTGGCTGATAGGCTCAGTGATAGGGGCTGATTATCGAAGGCATGCTGGTAATTGATTATCACTAGAAGCACCAGATGCGTAAGGTAAGCAGGCATCAAGGGGCCACTAGCCAGCACATGCCGGGCAGGCATCGGCCCCGACCCGATTCGACAATGGGCTGCAGGCCTTCACATCAAGCAGCGCATGAAAATGTGACATCAGCAGTATCTGGCCTTGCCAGTCGAGTTTGATAGCGCTTTTTTCTACCTGACAGGAGAACGTCTACATGTCCCAGACTCCACGCTATACCACAGGTAACGGCGCCCCGGTGCCTCACGATGACATCAGCCAGACAGCGGGCCCGAATGGTTCACTGACCTTCGACAACTGGCGTCTGTTCGAGAAGCTGGCGCACTTCAACCGTGAGCGCATTCCGGAGCGTGTCGTCCACGCCCGTGGCGTCGCCGCTTACGGCACCTTCACCCTGACCCGTGACCTGTCTGATCTGACCATCGCCCGCTTCCTGCAGGGTGTCGGCAAGCAGACCCCGTTGCTGGCGCGTTTCTCCACCGTGGCCGGTGGCCAGGACAGCGGCGACAACACTCGCGACGTGCGCGGCTTCTCGCTGAAGTTCTACACCGAGGATGGCAACTGGGACATGGTCGGCAACAACACGCCGGTGTTCTTCATCCGCGAGCCGTCCAAGTTCCCTGACTTCATCCACACCCAGAAGAAAGACCCGCGTACCAACATGGTCGATTGGCAGAACCGTTGGGAATTCTGGGCCAACCATCCGCAGGCACTGCATCAGGTCACCATCCTGATGTCCGACCGCGGTATCCCGAAGTCGCTGACCACCATGAACGGCTACAGCTCGCACACCCTGAGCCTGTGGAACGACAAGGGCGAGCGTGTCTGGGTCAAGTGGCACTTCAAGACCGATCAGGGCCACGAGACACTGACCGATGACCAGGCGGCGCAGGTCGCCCCGGACTTCCACCAGCACGACCTGTTCACTCGTCTCGAGCGTGGTGAACGTCCGAGCTGGACCGTCAACCTGCAGGTGATGACTGAGCAGCAGGCGCGTGACTACCACATCAACCCGTTCGACCTCACCAAGGTGTGGCCGCACGGTGACTTCCCGCTGATGGAAGTCGGCAAGATGGAGCTCAACCGCAATCCGGAGAACTACTTCGCGGAAGTCGAGCAGTCCGTCTTCTCGCCGTCCAACTTCGTGCCGGGTATCGGCGCCTCGCCGGACCGCGTGCTGCAGGCACGTCTGTGGGCCTACGCCGATGCACACCGCTACCGTGTCGGTGCCAACGCCGAGCAGCTGCCGGTCAACCGTCCGGTCTGCCCGGTCAACCACTACCAGCGTGATGGCGTGATGGCGGGCATGTGCCCGGTCACCGGTCACGGTGGCGGCCCGCTGGGCGGCCAGGTCGGTCAGGGCGTGCCGGGAGAAACGAAGGAAGGTGGCCAGTACTCACGTACCAACTTCTATCCCAACGAGCGTGCCGATCAGGGTGCCCCGGTGCCGGACGCTACCGTCGCCGAGCCGGCGATGCCGCTGGAGCAGAATGCCTGGATGGGCTATCACGACAACAGCGATGAGGATAACTACAGCCAGGCCGGCAACCTCTATCGTCTGTTCGATGAAGGCCAGAAGACGCGCATCACCGACGTCATCGCCGGCACCATGGTAGGCGTCAGCCACGTGGTCCAGGACAAGATGATCGCGCACTTCCGTCAGGCGGATGCCGATTATGGTGATCGTATCGCCACCAAGCTGGCCAAGCTCGATCCGCGCTGAGTCAGTCATGCCGCACTCTCGTCAGGTCAAGAGTGACACCTTGAGCTGACGAAAACATCAAGGCCCCCGCCGGGTAACCGGCGGGGGCCTTGTCGTATGCGGCTGTCAGGGTGCTATCCGACAGTCACAGCGCCGTGCAAGAGATACGCAGGCACACACCTCAGTCGTTGACGCGCATGGCCTCATCAGCGTCGGCTTTCTCGCACACGCCCAGCGCCCACAGCAGGAAGGCATCCTGTCGCGCATTGTCACGCCACGCCTTGAAGCGACCCGAGGCGCCGCCATGCCCGGCGCTCATGTCGGTGCGCAACAGGACCGGATGCGGTGTGCAGTCCATCTGGCGCAGCCGGGCATAGAGCTTGGCCGGCTCCCAGTAGGGCACGCGGGTGTCATGCCAGCTGCCCTGAAGGAACAGCGGCGGATAGGGCGCGGCGCTCAGGTTGTCCAGCGGGGAATAGGCGCGGATGCGCCGCCGCGCCTCGTTTTCGTGCGGGTTGCCCCACTCGGTGTACTCCGCGGTGGTCAGCGGCAGTTCCGGGTTTTCCATGGTGCGCAGCACATCGACGAAGGGCACATCGAGCACTGCGGCGCAGAAGGCCTCGGGGCGCTTGTTGAGGCTGGCGCCGACCAGCAGACCACCGGCGCTGGCACCGTAGGCGGCGATGCGATCCGCGGCCCCGATGCCGTGCTCGACCAGCGCATCACGCGCGGCGAGGAAGTCGTTGAAGCTGTTTTCCTTGTGCTCCAGCTTGCCGGCCAGATACCAAGGCTCGCCACGGTCCCCGCCGCCACGCACGTGGGCGACCGCGAAGGCGACACCGCGCGTCAGCAGTTCCAGGCGGGCGATCGAGAACCAGGGGTCCAGCGTCTCGCCGTAGGCGCCATAGCCGTAGAGCAATACCGGCAGCGGGGCGTGGGGGCGGCCTGCGTCATCACACAGATCGCGCCGCATGACCACCGAGACCGGCACCTGCTCGCCATCGTCGGAGGTCGCCCACAGGCGGCGGCTGATCAGCTGCTCGGGCGTGAGGTCACCATGCACGGTCTGGCGCTTGAGCAGGCGACGCTCGCCTGTGTCGAGGTCCAGCTCGATCCAGCTCGGCGGCGTGGTGAAGCTTTCCTCACGGATACGCAGGCGGCGAGCGTCGAAATGCGGGCAGTCGCCCAGCCCCTGGCTCAGCGGTTGCTCCGGCATCGCCAGGCGTTCGTCGCGGCATATCGTGTGCGCAGGCGCCGTGTCTTCGAATTCGATCACGCGTAGCCAGGCCTGGGCCTGACGGTGATCGCGTTCATCGACCATCAGCCCCCAGCTGAAGGCCTCGACGCCTTCCAGCGTCACTTCATCGCGGGTGGCGATCAGTGGCTGCCAGTCGTCGGGCGCATGCTCGGAGGCGATATCGAGCTGGAAGTGCGGTGCTTGCCTGTTGTGCAGCACATAGAAGTGGCCGGGACGGTGATCGACGCCATACTCGACACCGGTCTCGCGGGCGCGCACCAGACGCATCTCGCCCAGCGGGGTGTCGGCCTTGAGCAACCATGTCTCGCTGGTGTCCTTGGAGGCGGTCTCCAGAATCAGCCAGGCGCGTGAGCGGGTCTTGCCCATGCCGACCCAGAATTCGCTGTCTTCCTCACGATAGAGCAGCGTCTCGGCGCGGCTCGCCACATTCAGGCACCAGATCTCGAAGGGGCGCTGGGTGCTGTCATAGCGCGTGAACAGCAGGTGCTGGCCGTCCTCGGCCCACACCAGATCCGGCCCGATATCCTCCAGCAGACACTCGTCATCGTGGCCGGCGTTGCGTGAGTCGCCATTCGTCGCGTTCAGTGTTGCAAGACGCAGGCTGAACACCTCATCGCCGCTGGTGTCCAGAGTCCATGCCAGTTGCTGTTCATCCGGGGAGATGGCCATCTCGCCCAGTTCGACGAAGTCGTGATGGCGCGACAGGCTCTGCAGGTCCAGCAGGCATTCGTGCTGGCGGGTATCGGCGGGGTCGGCGCCGATCGCATGGCGCCACCAGACCGGATAGTCGGCGTCGGCGGCGGTCTCGCTCCAATAGACGTAGTGATCCAGTGCCTCGGCCAGGCTTGAGACGGCCAGTTCGCGGCGCGCAAGATGGCCGTGATAGAGGGCGTCGCTCAGCGGCGCGAGCGAGGCGAACCAGCGATCACTCTCGGCGTTGACCGCCGTGAGAAAGGTGGTGACCTCTGGCGTGTCGCGTTCTTCAAGCCAGTGCCATTCGGGGTCATCGGCACGATAATGGCGCTGGACGGGGCTATCGGGCATGGCTACCTCGTGAAAGTGGGGTGCTCGAGTGTGTCGGGCGGGCATGGAGTGTAACATTGAGCCTGTCCCACAGCGTGCGCAAGCCCTTGCCTCATGGGAGGCATCGCCGCCGTGAGAGATGAATGCGCAGCCTCTGGTGCCACGCAACGTGTGGCCCCGATGATGGGATGACTCGATGGCTGAACTGAGGTGTCGGGTGCTTCTGCACAGGACAGGCACCCCTCAGAATGTCAGTCTCGACAGGATGTTATGACAGGAGTGAAGGGCATGATGATTTCCGATTCGCTGCCGCAGATGTGGCTGATCTATTTTGGCCTGGCGGCGGTAGTGCTGTTTACCGGCTATATGGCGGTGCGAATGCTGCCGCGTTTTCTGCGCTGGATCCTGGTCGGCGGCATCGCCGGCATGATCGCCGTGCCGACCAGTTTTCACGTCACGGCCAGCGTCGCGGAAGATGCCTACACCGGCCTTGCGCCAGCCATCGTGGCCTTTGCCGTCAGCGTGATACAGAAGGATGGTGGTGGCATGGCCTCGGCTTTCGGCATGCTGGTACTGGGTATCGGGGCCGGTGTGGTGCTGGGGCTGGTGATCTGGTGGCTGGGACGCGGGCGTGAACAACGTCGCCGTGCCGCCCAGCAGCGCCACCAGCCTCATGCCCACGGGCAGGAGGATGAGGAAGTGCGCGAGGGCAACGCCGCTGGCGCCAGCTTGCGTAGCGAGAAACGTGGCACCCCGGCCCGTGCGGCGGCGCGTACCCGCGCAGGCCGTGACCGTCAGGAACCGTCGCTCTGATCGAGCGTCGTTCGATCAGCGCCAGCCGTGCATTGTCCGAGCGTGGACTAAGGATCTGTCATGCCCCGTGATGTAGCTGTCACTTCGTCTCTTGAGCCAGTCCGTTCACCAGGGCATGTATCCGGCTCTTCATTCGGCCCTGTCGCAAAGGTTGCGGGGGCGCGCTGGCTGGCTGCCCTGATGCTGGCGGGCATCAGCCTCGCGTCGCCCTCGGCCTTCGCCGAGCAGGCATCGCCGGCGGACAACGCCTCGGCCAGCGAGTCGATGAGTGAGTCGGTAAGTGGGCTGGTAGATGAGTCGGCCAGCGAACAGGCTGAGCAGATGCCGTTCGTGGCCCGGGATGTCGCGAGTGACGCGAACGCAGGCAATGGCTCGGCACGCGACATTGCGCCTGACCTGCGCATGGCGATCGATGTCTCCGGCAGCATGAAGCACAACGACCCGACCAATCTGCGCGCCAGTGCGCTGGACCTGCTGGTCACCTTGCTGCCGGAGCGCTCGCGTGCAGGACTGTGGGGCTTCGGTGAGCAGGTACAGCCACTGCTGGCGCTGGGCGCGGTCGATGCGGGCTGGAAACAGGCGGCCCGCGGGCTGGAAGGGCGGCTGGACGATTACGAGCAGTACACTGACCTCGAGGCGGGGCTGCGAGCTGCCGCCGAAGGCGCCGATGCGAGCATCGATGGCCAGGGGCCGCGTCAGGTCATTCTGCTCTCCGATGGCATGGTCGACCTGCGTGAGCCGAGCAGCGAGAAGGCCGCCTCGGACAGCGCCTCGCGTCAGCGCATCACCGATGAGCTGACGCCACAGCTGGCGGCGCACAACATCACGGTGCACACCGTCGCGCTGTCGCGCAATGCCGATATCGATCTGCTGCAGCAGGTCGCCGATGGCACCGGCGGGTTGGCGACGGTTGCCGAGACCCCGGAAGACCTGCTGCGTGCCTTCCTCGGGGCGCTAGACCGTATCGTGCCCGGCGAGCTGGTGCCGCTCGAGGACAAGCGCTTCACCATCGATGGCAGCGTCGAGGAGTTCACGGCGCTGGTTTTCCATGGCCCCGATGACAGCGCGCCGGTGTTGATCGCGCCGGATGGTCAGCGCTATTCGCTGGCCGACAAGGCGTCGCTGCCCGAGGGCGTGCGCTGGGAACACCAGCCGCGCTATGACCTGATCACCGTGACCGACCCCGAGGCCGGGCAGTGGCGTATCGAAGGGCAGGTGGGTGTCGATAGCCGCATCACCGTGGTATCAGACCTGGCTCTGGTATCGCGCCCGCTGCCGGCCACACTGTACCGCGGCTTTGGTTATTCCCTTTCAGCCTCGCTTGTCGACGGCGCACGTGATGTCGACGAGCAGGACTTCCTGGCGACGCTGGACGGAAATGCGCGTCTGGTGCCGGAAGACGAGGGTGGCATGTCAGCAGAAACGGCAGTCGTGACCACCGCCCAGCAGCGCGGTCTTGAGCGTGACGGCGCGCAGTTCAGCGTCAACATGCCGCCGCCGCAGCAACCGGGTGGTGCTCGCCTGACGCTGACCATCGAGGGTCAGCGCGATGGCGCGCCCTTTGCGCGTCAGTTGAGCCAGCGCACCAGCGTGGTAGACCCGCTGCTGGTCGAGCCGATCGGTGGCAATGCGCAGAACTCGACGCCGCCGAGCGCGCTGGAGGTCAGCGCGCGTCATCCGCTGCTCAACACCGCCAATACCCAGCTGGACGCGACGCTGCAGGGTGAGCTGTTGAGTGTGGCGGAAGCGGGCGAGAGTCGCTGGCGTATCGAACTGCCGCCACTGGAACGTGACGTCAGTGCCGATGTGCAGATCAGTGCGCGCATCGTGCTGGGCGGGAGTTCGCGAGTGATCGATCTGGCGCCCTATACCCTCAACGAGAATGCGGCGCGGCGTGCCGCCAATCTGGACCGCTCGCCCATCGAGGGTGAGTCCTTCGGTGAGATTCAGGGCCTGGACCAGGCGGTAGAGGAGCAGGAAGACCTCAATGATCTGCTGATGAAGGGCCGCCTGCCCATCGACAAGGTGCCTGCGTTGATCAGTCAGTGGTTCGAAGGAGCTTCGGACTTTGCCCAGCGTGAGGCAGAATCACCGCAAAGCCGCATGATCGCTTACGCCGTTGCCGGTGTGATCGGCCTGCTGGTGGTGATCATGTTGGTGCGTCGCATGACGCGCAAGCCGACTCAGCGGGAGGAACCCCATGTGTGAACTGCTCGGCATGAGTGCCAATGTGCCGACCGATATCTGCTTCAGCTTCGCCGGTTTTCTGCAGCGAGGTGGTGGTACTGGTCCGCACCGCGATGGTTGGGGAATCGCCTTCTACGAAGAGGGCGGTTATCGCGAATTCCGTGACCCGCATCCGTCGGTGGATTCGCCCATCGCGCGCATGATTCTCGACTATCCGATCAAGTCGCAGATGGTCATCAGCCATATCCGCCAGGCCAATGTCGGCCAGGTGACGCTGGCCAATACCCACCCGTTCACGCGCGAGCTGTGGGGCCGACAGTGGTGCTATGCCCACAATGGTCAGCTGGCGGACTGGCAGGCGCTGCCCCTGCCGTACTATCGCCCGGTGGGCAGCACGGACAGCGAGCACGCTGCCTGCTTCCTGCTCGGCGAGATCCGGCGCGCCTTCCCGAATCCGCCGGCGCGGTGTGAAGACCTGTGGCGGCATCTGCACGCCCAGTGCGAGCGTCTGCGCGGGCTTGGCGTCTTCAATCTGCTGCTCTCCGACGGCGTGCATCTCTACGCCTACTGCTCCACCAGGCTGGCGCACATCACGCGCCGAGCGCCCTTCGGGCAGGCGAGTCTCACCGACTTCGAGATGAGCGTCGACTTCCAGCAGCACACCACCGATGCCGATGTTGTCTCGGTGATCGCAACCGATCCGCTGACCGACAACGAGCAATGGCAGCGCCTGCTGCCGGGGCAACTGGTGGTGTTCCGCGAAGGCGAGCTGGTCGCCAGTCTTGGTGGCGAGTTGCCGCTGAGCCAGGAAGAGCCAGGGCAGGTGCAGGCCGAGAGCGGGGCAGTCGATCGCACCGCGACCGCGCGTCGCAAGCCCGACTGGCTGGCGTCTGACTTGAGCTGCTGACGTTTGGTGATCTGAGTTGCTGACACTGAGCGACCGAGAAAGAGCTTGAACGCCAGATACACGAAGGGCCGCGATTGCGGCCCTTCGTGTTTGCGGCTTTTGCCTGGTCAATATGTGAGGCTCAGCCTTCGACGTCGTCGAACATGCCGGCGAACATCGGTGAGGACAGGTAGCGCTCGCCGCTGTCCGGCAGGATGACGACGATGGACTTGTCGGCGTAGGCCGGGTCTTCTGCCAGACGCAGCGCCGCGGTCATCGCCGCGCCGCAGGAGATGCCGCACATGATGCCTTCTTCCTGCATGATGCGACGCGCCATGGCCATGGCGTCTTCACTGGCGACGGGCTCGACGCGGTCGATCAGCGCCAGGTCTAGGTTGTCGGGAATGAAGTTGGCACCGATGCCCTGGATCTTGTGCGGGGCCGGCGTGATCGACTCGCCCTGCATGCGCTGGGTGATGATGGCGGACTCCGCCGGTTCCACCGCCACGGCTTCGAGTGACTGGCCGCGCACCGTCTTGAAGTAGCGGGCGATGCCGCTGATGGTGCCGCCGGTACCGACGCCCGCGACCAGCACATCCATTTCGCCATCCAGCGCGTCCCACAGCTCCGGGCCGGTGGTCTCTTCGTGGATGCGCGGGTTGGCCGGGTTGGAGAACTGCTGCGGCAGGAAGTAGCGTTCCGGCTCGGCCTTCTGCAGCTCGCAGGCCTTGTCGATGGCACCCTGCATGCCCTTGGCCGGGTCGGTCAGCACCAGATTGGCGCCGAGGGACTTCAGCACCTTGCGGCGTTCCATGCTCATGGAGGAGGGCATGGTCAGGGTGACGGGGTAGCCACGGGCCGCGCCGACGAAGGCCAGCGCGATACCGGTGTTGCCGGAGGTCGGCTCGATGATTTCCATGCCCGGCTTGAGCGCGCCGCGTTCCTCGGCGTCCCACACCATGCTGGCACCGATACGGCACTTGACCGAGAACGCCGGGTTGCGGGCTTCCACCTTGGCGTACAGGCGTGGATGGCTGCTGAGGCGGTTGATCTTGACCAGCGGCGTATTGCCGATGGCTTGCGAGTTGTCCTGATAGATCCTGGCCATGCGAGGTCCTCTGGGTATCTGGCGGCTAGACAGCGAGCAGGCCCGCTGCTTGAGTGAAGTGATGATGCTCAGCAGCGGCCGTCGCGACTGTATGAGCATAAGGTTAAGGGCTAGCCGAGC
Source organism: Cobetia sp. LC6 (assembly GCF_030264805.1). Taxonomy (NCBI): domain Bacteria; kingdom Pseudomonadati; phylum Pseudomonadota; class Gammaproteobacteria; order Oceanospirillales; family Halomonadaceae; genus Cobetia; species Cobetia sp. LC6. Next base: position 63,775 of record NZ_JASSPL010000014.1, read on the forward strand.
GCGACTCAAAGGCCTGAAGCGCATAACGACATGGCAAGGTTGGCAGTCGCGCTCAGCATCTGACCAAGGTCGTACAAGAGTAGTGGTCTGATTTTCCGAGTTTTTTTCGGATGTGAACGATGGTTTCAATCGGTCGTTTTACATCATTGGCCTGACTGGTTAAGGTGAAGCGCGGCGGCCCTGGAGGTTTTTGCCGAGATGTTGCCAAGGTGTTGCCGGTGCGTTGTCGACACCTGCGCGCGTATTGTCGTGCCGTCCTTTTCCCCATCACGCCGTCATTCATGTCATTGTTCACATGTGGGCGTGACGCCCTGATAACAACAAGTGCTGAATTCTCGCCTGTGGCTGCCAGTGAAAGACTTCGCGCCCGGCCACGATCCAGCAGACGAATGCAGTCATGGAGCCCAAGCCATGCATGATGCCAATCCTGCCAACGCCTCGGCAGACCCGGAAGCCGACAAGGCGTCTGATCCCGCTGGCCCCGTGACCGGGAACGCCAACCTGATCCTCAGTGGTGAGCCGTTGTCCGGTCTCGAGGATTACCCCTCGATTCTCGAGGTCTTCGAGGCCAGCTGCGCCAACTATGCCAACCGTCCGGCCTTCAGCTGCATGGGCAAGACGCTCAGCTACGCCGATGTGGACCGCCTGTCGCGCAATTTCGCCGCCTGGCTGGAACACGAGACCGGCCTTGAGCCCGGTGACCGCATCGCCATCCAGCTGCCGAACCTGCTGCAGTTCCCGGTGGCGGTATTCGGCGCGTTGCGCGCCGGCCTGGTGGTGGTCAACACCAACCCGCTCTACACCGAGCGCGAGATGCAGCACCAGTTCCATGACTCCGGCGCCCGCGCCATCGTGATTCTGGCCAACATGGCGGACAAGCTCGAGAAGGTGCTCAAGCGCACGTCCATCGAGGAGGTCATCATCACCGAGATCGGTGATCTGCATGACTTCCCCAAGCGTCCGCTGATCAATCTGGCGGTGCGCTACGTCAAGAAGATGGTGCCGAAGTACCACCTGCCCGACGCACACGGCCTGCGTGACGTGCTCAAGCGCGGGGCGGGCCTCTCGCACACGCGTGTCACGCGCCAGCCCGAGGACATCGCCGCTCTGCAGTACACCGGCGGTACCACCGGCGTCGCCAAGGGCACCATGCTGACCCACCGCAATCTGGTCGCCAACATGCTGCAGGCACGTGGCGTGATCAGTGATGTGCTCAATGAAGGCCAGGAGGTGCTGATCGCACCGCTGCCGGTCTATCACATCTATACCTTCACGGTGAATTGTCTCTACAGCATGGAGAGCGGCAACCACAGCGTGCTTATCACCAACCCGCGCGATATCGATGGCTTCATCAAGACGCTGGCCAGGACACCGTTCACCGCCTTCGTTGGCCTCAACACGCTGTTCTCGGCGCTGTGCCAGCGTGATGACTTCAAGACGCTGGACTTCTCGAGTCTCAAGCTGACCATCTCCGGCGGGATGGCGCTGACGCGCAGCGCGGCCGAGCGCTGGGAAGCCGTCACCGGCTGCCCGATCGCCGAGGGCTACGGCATGACCGAGACCTCGCCCATCGTCAGCTTCAATCCGCCGCGTGAGCTGCAGCTGGGTACCATCGGCAAGCCGGTGCCGGGCACCGAGCTCAAGGTGGTGGACGCCGATGGTGTGACGCTGGGGCGCGATGCGCCGGGCGAGCTGTGCGTGCGCGGCCCCCAGGTGATGAAGGGCTACTGGCAGCGTGACGACGCCACGCGTGAGGCGATGGATGACGAGGGCTTCATCCGCACCGGCGATATCGCGGTCATCCAGCAAGATGACTTCGTGCGCATCGTCGATCGCAAGAAGGACATGATCATCGTCTCCGGCTTCAATGTGTTCCCCAACGAGATCGAGGATGTGGTCAGCGGCCATCCGGATGTCGTCGAGGCGGCGGCAGTGGGCGTGCCGGACGAGCAGAGCGGCGAGGCGATCAAGCTGTTCGTGGTCGCAAGCAACCCGGATCTCGATCGCGACACCCTGCGCAGCTGGTGCAAGGAGCAGCTGACCGGTTACAAGGTGCCGCGCTTCGTCGAATTCCGCGATGAACTGCCCAAGACCAACGTCGGCAAGGTGCTGCGCCGTGAGCTGCGCGACAGCGAAGAGAGCGGTGGCAATACACCGCTACGCGAGCACTGAGGGCAGCGCTGAATCGGCGGCGTGGCAGGGGACAAGCGCCGCCAAGGTTGGGCGCGGCTACGCGCAGGGCTACAATGGACGGCCCGTCACTTGTTGACGGGCCGTTTTGTCATTCAGGCGTCATGGCTTGCTGTCTCGTGCAGGCGAGCGTGAGGCTGAATTCCCGAGAGTTTCCGGCTGCGCGCGTGGCGTGTGGTCGCTGGTTGAGAAGAGGCAGTCCTTGAGCGACACCGCTACCGCACCGTCCGAACATGCGCGTCTTGAAGCCCTCGCGGCTCGCCTTGAACGCGCCCTGAGCCGTGATCAGCGCGAGCTGGGCAAGCGCCTGGCTGGCCTGCGGCGGCGTCTCAAGGATGGCAAGCCGGTCGATCGTGCCATCAACGACATCGAGAGCCGCCTGGAGGCGAGCATCGCCCAGCGCGCCGCTCGCGAGACGGCACTGGCACGCTGGCTGACACCCGCCGCGCTCAACTATCCGCCGGAGCTGCCGGTGGTGGAGCGTCGCGAAGATATCCTCGCCGCGCTTGCCGAGCATCAGATCGTGGTGGTCGCCGGTGAGACCGGCTCGGGCAAGACCACCCAGCTGCCCAAGCTGTGTCTGGAGATGGGGCTGGGGCGCAACGGCCTGATCGGCCACACCCAGCCACGTCGTCTGGCAGCACGCTCGGTGGCGGCGCGTCTGGCCGAGGAGCTCGAGACGACACTCGGCGAGACGGTCGGCTATCAGGTGCGCTTCAACGACACCACCGGCCCGTCGACGCTGATCAAGCTGATGACCGACGGCATCCTCCTGGCGGAAACCCAGCATGATCCGGACCTGAGCCGCTACGAGGCGATCATCATCGATGAGGCCCACGAGCGCAGTCTGAACATCGACTTCCTGCTCGGTTACCTCAAGCGTCTCACCGCGCGCCGTCCGGACCTCAAGATCATCATCACCTCGGCGACCATCGACGTGGAGCGCTTCAGTCAGCACTTCGCGGCCCAGGATGGCACGCCGGCGCCCATCGTCTCGGTCAGTGGGCGCAACTTCCCGGTCGAGACCCGGTACCTGCCGCTGGTGCGCGATGCCGAGGATGAGGAAGACCTCAGCCTGCAGGAAGGTATCCTGCGCGCGGTGGAAGAGCTGTCGGTGATCGAGCGCGAGAAGGGCTGGATGCGGGGCCCGCGTGACGTGCTGATCTTCCTGCCCGGCGAGCGCGAGATCCGTGCTACCGCTGACACCCTGCGTCGCGCCCAGCTGCGTGATACCGAGGTGCTGCCGCTGTACGCGCGACTCTCCAACGAAGAGCAGAACCGCGTCTTCCAGCCGCATCGTGGTCGCCGCATCGTGCTGGCCACCAATGTCGCCGAGACTTCGCTGACCGTGCCGGGCATCCGCTACGTGATCGATCCGGGCCTGGTGCGCATCAGCCGCTACAGCTATCGCTCCAAGATCCAGCGTCTGCCTGTGGAGCCGATCAGCCAGGCCAGCGCCAACCAGCGCAAGGGCCGCTGCGGGCGTATCGCCGAAGGCCTGTGCATCCGCCTCTACAGCGAGGAGGACTTCCTCGCGCGTCCGGAATACACCGAGCCGGAAATCCAGCGCACCAACCTGGCCTCGGTGATCCTGTCGATGCTGTCGCTCAAGCTGGGTGACATCGAGAAGTTCCCCTTCGTCGATGCGCCGGATTCGCGCTTCGTCACCGATGGCTTCCGCCTGCTGCGCGAACTGGGCGCGGTGGATGAACACAACCGTCTGAGCCGTGATGGCCGCACCCTGGCGCGTCTGCCCATCGACCCGCGTCTGGCGCGCATGGTGCTTGAGGGCGCCTCGCGCGGCTGCCTGCGAGAAGTGCTGATCATCGTCAGCGCGCTGTCGATCCAGGACCCGCGCGAGCGTCCCGCCGACAAGCGCCAGCAGGCCGATCAGATCCACCACGAGTGGGATGACGACAACTCCGACTTCGTGAGCTGGCTGAATCTGTGGGAAGGCTTCGAGCTGGCGCGTGACGCCTTGGGTGCCAACCCGCTGCGCCGCTGGTGCAAGGCGCGCTTCCTCAACTATCTGCGCCTGCGCGAGTGGCATGACACCTTCCGCCAGCTCAAGCAGCTGACGCGTGACCTGGGGCTGGAGATGACCAGCGCCCAGCATGAGCGCGACGCCGAGGCGCAGGCCGAGGTCACCGCGCGGGTGCTGGCCTCACCGGGACAGGGCCGCCGCCCGTCGGTGGCCATTGATCACGAATCACTGCATCGCGCGCTGTTGACCGGGCTGCTCTCCAATCTCGGCCTCAAGCAGGAAAATCGCGAGTATCTCGGCGCGCGCAATCGACGCTTCTTCGTTCACCCGGGCTCCGGTGTGGCCAAGAAGTCGCCCAAGTGGGTGATGGCGGCCGAGATGGTCGAGACCACCAAGCTCTACGCGCGTCAGGTCGCGGCGATCAAGCCCGAGTGGGTCGAGCCGCTGGCCGAGCATCTGGTCAAGCGCAGCTACAGCGAGCCGCACTGGGAGATGAAGCGCGCCCAGGTGGTCGCCAGTGAGCAGGTGACCCTGTTCGGGCTGCCCATCGTCACCGCGCGCAAGGTGCATTACGGCCCGCTGGCGCCACAGGAGTCCCGCGAGCTGTTCATTCGCCGTGCGCTGGTCGAGGGCGAATTCCAGACCCGTGCGCCGTTCTTCGCCCACAATCGCGGCCTGATGGATGAGGTTGGTGAGCTTGAGGACCGCGCGCGCAAGCGGGACATCCTCGTCGACGAAGAGACGCTGTTCGCCTTCTATGCCGAGCGGATTCCGGAAGGCATCTACAACGGGCGCAGCTTCGACAAGTGGCGCAAGGAGGCCGAGCGCGACAATCCCGATGTCCTGCATCTGAATCTCGACGACCTGATGGCGCGCGACGCCGAGGAAGTCACCGTCGCGCGCTACCCCGAACAGCTGCACCACAACAGCGTCGCCTACCCGCTGAGCTATCACTTCGCGCCCGGCGCGGTGGATGACGGCGTGACGATGATCGTGCCGGCGGCGATGCTCTCGCAGCTGCCGCGCTATCGCATCGAATGGCTGGTGCCGGGGCTTCTGCGTGACAAGGCCATCGCGCTGATGAAGTCGCTGCCCAAGCAGTACCGCAAGCAGGTGGTGCCGATTCCCAACTGGGTCGATGCCGCACTTGAGGCGCTGACCCCGGACGACGTGCCTCTGACCGATGCGCTAGCCGAGTTCATGCGCGTCAAGACTGGTCTGCGTCTGCCGCAGGATGCCTGGGCGCCCGAAACGCTGGAACCGCACCTGAAGATGAACCTGCGCATCGTCGATCAGGACGGCAAGGTGCTGGGTGAAGGGCGAGATCTCGAAGCGCTGGAAGCTCGCTTCAAGGACTCGGCCGCGGCCGCGGCGCGGGCGATGGCCAACCGCAGCCGTGCAGCCGACAGCGAAGTGCTGGAGGATCTGCCGGAGACGCCGATCGCCACCTCGCACAGCACCACCCAGGCGGGCATTCGCGTCGAGGCTTATCCGGCGCTGGTGGTGAAGGCGGCGGCGCCTGCCGACGGCGGCATGAGTGCCAAGCAGCGCAAGCTGGCGCGCAAGACCGGCAAGAACAGCGCGCCATCCAGCCATGCGCCTGCCAGCGCGACGGCTCAGGTCGAGCAGAATCTGAGCGTGGAGCTGTTCGATCATCCGGCCAAGGCCGCCGCCGCGCACCGTGATGGCATCACGCGTCTGGCGATGGCACGCCTGCCGGACCAGGTGCGCTATCTGGACCGTGACCTCAAGGCGCTGGAGCGCTGTGCGCTGCTGTTCGCCAAGGTCGGCACGCGTCGCCAGCTGGCGGATGACTTCATCTACAGCGTCTTCGAGCAGGTGATGGCCGTCGAGCCGCTGCCGCGTTCGCGCAGCGAGCTGCAGGCGCGTCTCGATGACAAGCGGGCCGAGCTGGTGCCGCACGCCGAGGCGCTGCTCAAGCCATTGGAAGCCGCGCTCAAGCAGCATCTGGAGCTTTCCAAGCGTCTCAAGGGCAAGATCGACTTCTCGATGGCGCTGGTGGTGGCTGATCTCAAGGCCCAGCAGGCGCGCCTGATCACGCCGGGCTTCATCCAGGCCTCCGGTGAATGGCTGCATCAGCTGCCGCGTTATGTGGAGGCGATGTTGATCCGTCTCGACAAGGCGCCGCGTGAGCGCATGCGTGACCAGCGTGACATGGAAGAGGTCAAGGGCTTCGAATCCCGCCTTGATGCCCGCCTGAGCAAGGCGCGTGAGCAGGGACTGCCGGATGCGGAGCTGGAAGAGTTCGGCTGGTGGCTGCAGGAACTGCGCGTCTCGCTGTTTGCCCAGCAGCTCGGCACCCTGGAGACCGTCTCTGCCAAGCGCCTCGAGAAGCGCTGGCAGGAGCTGATGGCGCGCCGCTGATGTCCTGGGGCTGGGCTTTGTTCTGGCTGAGCTTTGACTTGGCTGAAGTTCTGCCTTGGCTGAAGCTCGGCCTTGTCTGGGGCAGCGCCAGGGCGTTGTGCGCGGCATCAGAGTCTTGCGTGACCGGTACGTGGAGGCGTGCCGAGGCGGGATGGCCCAAGCTGCAGACAGGAATTGCTGTTTAAGCATTCACTGTGGTCGCCCGACAAATGCTGACTCGGGCGTCTGGAATCGCCGAGACAGCGTACACTGAACATGGGGCATGACGACGCGGTACCGGGTCGTGCCCCGCTCAATTCTGGTGATATCCCGCGGGATAACACTGTCAGGAGTGGATGCATGCCAAACAATGACAATGTTCACGCTGCCGATACGCAACACGCCAACGCCGGTCAGTCCATGAGCGCCAGCGGCAATCATCGGGTACTGATCACCGGCAGCGGGCTCTACACGCCGCCCAACGCCATCAGCAACGAGGCACTGGTGGCGTCCTTCAATGCCTGGGTGGCGGCGGACAATGCCGCCAATGCCGACGCCATCGCGCGTGGTGAGCGTGAGGCGCGTACCGAGTCCAGTGCCGAGTTCATCGTCAAGGCCTCGGGTATCCACAGCCGCTACGTGCTGGATGCCGAGGGCATTCTCGACCCGGAGCGCATGCGTCCACGCCTGCCGGCGCGCGCCAATGACCAGCCCTCGGTGCAGTGCGAGATGGGCGTGGCGGCCGCGCGTGAAGCACTGGCAGCGGCGGGCGTCAACGCCGCGGACTTGGATCTGGTCATCGTGGCCTGTTCCAACCTCGAGCGCCCCTATCCGGCGGTGGCGGTGGAGCTGCAGGCCGCGCTTGAGGCCGGTGGCTATGCCTTCGACATGAACGTGGCGTGCAGCTCCGCCACCTTCGGCATCGAGACCGCCGCCAACGCGATTCGCAGCGGCAGTGCCAGGCGTGTGCTGATGGTCAATCCGGAGATCTGCAGCGCGCACCTGAATTTCCGCGATCGTGACAGCCACTTCATCTTCGGGGATGCTTGCACGGCCGTGGTGCTGGAGGCTGCGGATGTCGCCACGCGCACCGATGGTTTCGAGGTGCTCGGCACGCGTCTGGTGACGCGCTTCTCCAACGCGATACGCAACAATTTCGGCTTCCTCAATCGCACGGCGGTGCTTGAGGACGATGTGGCATCCGCGATGACACTCGACAGCGCAAGCCTTCGTGAACAGGCCGATGACAAGCTGTTCATCCAGGAAGGTCGGCGTGTCTTCCGCGAGGTCTGCCCGATGGTGGCCGAGCTGATCACCACCCATCTGGGCGAGATCGAGGCGGACGGCGGGGATCTTGATCGCATGTGGCTGCACCAGGCCAACCGCCACATGAACGACATGATCGCGCGGCGTGTGCTGGGGCGTGACCCGTCGAGCGAGGAAGCGCCGATCATTCTCGATCGCTACGCCAATACCAGCTCCGCGGGCTCGGTGATCGCTTTCCACCTCCATCATGCGGATCTGGCGCCGGGGAGCCTTGGGGTATTGTGTTCTTTCGGGGCAGGCTACAGTGCCGGCAGCGTGCTGCTGAAACGCTGCGGTTGAAGCAGGATATTGCGCGAATCCACGTGGCCTGTGCTGGCTCTTGGCGGGCGCGGAACGTATAAAGAAGGCCGGACCTGACAGCCAGGGATGTGGCAAGGACCGCTGCAGGAATCCAATAGACTTACAGGTGACGAGATGCACACGATCAAGACTTCCCTGCCGGCACTGCTGGCCATGTCCCTGCTGGCGGGTTGCGCCAGCACCGGAGACAGCGAGCCGAATCCTCAGGACCCCTGGGAGGGCTTCAACCGTAACGTCTATACCTTCAATGACACCCTGGACCGCTATGCCCTCAAGCCGGTGGCACAGGGCTACGACTATGTGACGCCGGAGCTGGTGCAGGATGGCGTGGGCAACTTCTTCTCCAATCTGGGAGAGGTCCGTACCATGTTCAACTCGGTGCTGCAGTGGAAGTGGGCCAATGCCGGTGTCTCCACCGGCCGCCTGCTGCTCAACTCCACCGTCGGCATCGGCGGTCTGTTTGACCCGGCCAGCGAACTGGGCTGGACAGTGGACGAGGAAGACTTCGGTCAGACCCTCGCCGTCTGGGGAGCAGGGCAGGGGCCATATCTCGTTCTGCCGTTGTTTGGTCCGAGTACCGTGCGTGATACCGCGGGCATGCCGGTGGATTACTTCGCTGACCCCGTCAACTACGTCGAAGATGACAAGGTGCGTTACGGCCTGAAGGCGCTGGATCTGGTCGACACCCGTGCCGGTCTGCTCGAGCAGGAGAAGTTGATCCAGGGCGATCGCTACAGCTTCATTCGTGATGCCTACCTGCAGCGTCGCAACTTCGAGATCAACGATGGCAAGCTGGGCGATGATCCCTTCGCCAGCGACAGCTTCGATGATGCCGATCTCGATGGTGCCTTCGCACCGGAAGACGACAGCCAGTAACGCGTCATCCGCAGCAGGCGGCCGGTGTCGTTGAGCGGCAGCTGGCACCGGCCGTGAGGGCAAGCAGCATCAAGACTGCGAGTGGATGGCAGCAAGGACGGGAATGAGGGGTTGGCATGGCGGATGAGCAAGGCAAGCGTCTGTTGATCGGTCTGATTGATCTTCCCGGCTCGCGGCGTGATGCGCTGGCGAACCTGTTGACGGATGAACGCTGCGCGGTGGCGGCCTGTGATGGCATCGCGGCACTGCCCAGCGGGGTGGCGGTGGTGGTCGCGCATGTCGAGGCCGTTTCCAGTCATGAGTGGGCGCGTCTGGCCGAGCGCCTGCCGACGGTAGTGGTGGCCGAGAGCCGTGGCGATGAGTGCCTGTTGCCGGCGGTGGAGGCCGGGCTGGTCGATTACCTCATCTCGCCGCGCGAGCATGGCTCGGTATTGCGCAGTCTGCTCAAGCGGGCGGCGGAGCATCACCAGCTGGCCCATGAGCACGCCAAGGCACGCGCGCGCCTCGAGGAGCTCAACGAGCACCTGGAGACGCATCTGGCGCTGCTGCGTCAGGACCAGCAGGCCGGGGGCCAGATCCAGCAGCGCCTGCTGCCCCAGAGCGGGCAGCACATCAATGGCGTCAGTTATGAGTACTGCCTGTCGCCGTCACTGTATCTCTCGGGTGACTTCCTCGAGTATCAGGCGATCGACGAACGCTTCAGCCTGTTCTACTTTGCGGATGTCTCCGGTCATGGCGCCTCATCGGCCTTCGTGACCGTGCTGCTCAAGCTGTTGTTCGCGCGGGCGACCCGGCATTGGGAGGAACATACGCCGGAAACCTTCGGCCCCGAGTGGCTGGCATTGCTCAACCGTGAACTGATCGACAGTGGTATCGGCAAGCATGCCACGGTGATGTGTGGTGTGATGGACCGTGACACGCGCACGCTGCATTACACCCTAGGCGCCCAGTTGCCGATGCCGGTAATGGTCACGCCCGAGGGCGAACTGTGTGAGCTGGAAGGCAGCGGTCGGCCGGTAGGGCTCTTCCCAGACACCCGCTATCCAGCGTATCGTGTGGCGCTCCCTGAGCGCTTCCGTCTGTGGCTGGCCAGTGATGGTGTACTGGAATGCCTGCCGGGCGACGCGCTGGAGGACAGGACTCGAGCACTGCATCAACGGATTCTGAGCAGTGAGGATGTGCAAGGATTGCGTCGTGGTCTGGCGCTGGATGGCGAGCTGCCGGATGACCTTACCTTGATGACGCTGACAGGATTCCATGATGGATGAAGGACGTATCCAGGCCGTGTTCGAAGATGGCCTGTTCGTGCTCAAGCTATCCGGTGATGTACGCCTGACGCTGTGTGCCACGCTGGATCAGCAGGTACAGCGCGTGGCTGCGGTTGAGGGACTGGAAAGCGTGATCATCGATCTGCGCGAAGCGACCAATGTCGATTCCACCGCACTGGGCTTTCTGGCCAAGCTGGCGCTGGCGGTCCGCGACCGGCTGGTGATGCCGGCGCAGGTGGTGGCTTCCCATCCCGACGTGCTGACCATGCTCAAGGTGATGGGGTTCGACGAGGTGGCCAGTGTCGTGGACGCCGGCAGCCTGCCGGAGGCGGACCAGGCCGATCTGGACGGGGCTTCCTGCTGCAACGCGCCAGCGCTGAACGAGTCTCAGGATGACGCCGATGCCTCGCCCCAGCAGGAACAGGAGCTGCGCGGGCGCATTCTCGAGGCTCACCGGCTGTTGATGTGCCTGAACGGCCACAATCGCCTGGAATTCCAGCCGCTGATCGAACTGCTGGAAAGCGAGGAGCATCGTCAGCTGCACTGAAGGCGCGTGCCGGGACGTTGAGCCTGACAGCACGATTCGGAATGCACGATGCAAAAGCGCCTGCCGTGAAACACGGCAGGCGCTTTTTGTTGCCTTGGCCATTCAATGAGCTCTTGCTTAACAAGAGTTCACTATCGGCGCTAGGCTCAGTGGCTGCGCAGTTCGGCCAGCAGGGTCTCGAGCTTGCGCTGATCGGCCATGAACTTGCGGATACCTTCGCCCATCTTCTCGGTGGCCATGGCATCTTCGTTCATGTCCCAGCGGAAGTTGGACTCGGTCAGCACTTCCGGCACGTTCTGCTCGGCATCGCCGGCCAGCAGGCGACGTTCCAGCGTGCCGGTGCTCTCGGCCAGCTCACCCAGCAGTGCTGGCGAGATGGTCAGGCGATCACAGCCGGCCAGCGCTTCGATCTCGCCGGTGTTGCGGAAGCTGGCGCCCATCACGATGGTCTTGTAGCCGTGTCCCTTGTAGTGCTCGTAGATGGCCTTGACGGACTTCACACCCGGGTCGTTGTCGCCGCTGAAGTCGGCGTCCGGCTGATTGGCCTTGTGCCAGTCGAGGATACGGCCGACGAAGGGCGAGATCAGCGTCACGCCGGCATCGGCACAGGCCTGGGCCTGGGCGAAGCTGAACAGCAGCGTCAGGTTGGTGCGGATACCTTCGCGCTCGAGCTTCTCGGCGGCGCGGATGCCTTCCCAGGTGGAGGCGGTCTTGATCAGGATGCGTTCCTGACCGACGCCATTGGCGGCGTAGCGCTCGATGATGCGATGCGCGCGACGGATGGTCTCATCGGCATCGAAGGACAGACGGGCACTGACCTCGGTGGAGACATAGCCCGGCACCAGGCCGGCGATCTCGGTGCCGATGTCCACGGCCACGGCGTCGACGGCATCATCGATGTCGGTGGCCTTGCGCGCGACTTCGGTCAGGCGCTCGCGACGTGACGGGTCCTGAGCGGCCTGCAGGATCAGTGACGGGTTGGTGGTAGCATCAGTGGGCGCGAAGCGACGAATGGCCTCGAGGTCACCGGTGTCGGCGACGACGGTGGTCATTTCCTTGAGTTGGGAGAGCTTGTCCTGTGCCATGCAAGAGTTTCCTGTACTGAGCGTGAGCCACCCGAAGGGGTGAGTGGCCCTCATGAATAAGGCAAGAGGTGAAGGGCAGGGGCCGCCGGAGCGAGCGCTGCCACCGAGTGTGCACCCACGCCTGCCGGCTGTGAAGACACCTCGGGCCGATCGCCCCAAGTGGATGATCCGCGGGGATTTCATCAGCTTGATGTGACATTCGTCACCTGTGTAGGTCAACTGTATCAATTGTGCGGCGGCGCGCCCACTGTCGTCATCTGACGGCAAGGGCGTGGCGTTTTCGGCACGTGGCTATACCATCGACGAACGATTGCAGGAGGGGATGTGGACAAGCGTCAAACCCGTCAGCTGGCCTTGCTGGTCGCGGCCAATACGGCCCTGGCTCCATTGGCCATCGATGCCTACCTGCCGGCACTGCCGGCCATGGCGGAAGACCTGGCGACCACGGTGCACCATACGGAGCTGTCGCTGTCGATCTTCCTGCTCGGCTTCTCGCTGGGGCAGTTGATCTTCGGCCCGCTGTCAGACCGTATCGGGCGCAAGCCGGTCCTGCTGTCAGGTATCTTCGTCTTCCTGCTGGCGAGTCTGGCCATCACCCGGGTCGAGAGCCTCGAGGGACTCTATGCGCTGCGCTTCCTGCAGGCGCTGGGCGGCGGCGCCTCGGTGGTCAATTCCTCGGCGATCGTGCGCGATTGCTTCAGTGGCCGAGAGGCGGCCAAGGTGCTGTCCACCGTCGCGGTGATCATGATGCTGGCGCCCTTGATCGCGCCTGCCATCGGCAGTCTGCTGCTGGGCATGGCGGGCTGGTGGCTGATCTTCGCCTTCCTGGCCATGTATGCCGCCTTCCTGCTGGTGGTGCTGCCACTGCGCTTGCCCGAGACCCGGCGCAAGCGCGAGGCGGACGACCCCCCGGCCAGTCTCATGCAGGTTGTGCGTGACTATGCCAGCGTGCTGCGTCACGGGCCGGCGATGGGGTATGCGCTGACGCAGGCGATGGGCTTCGGTGGCATGTTCGCCTTCATCACCGCGTCGCCTTACGTCTATATGCAGCATTTTGGAGTGACGGCGGCCTGGTACCCGGTGCTGTTCGGCGCCAACATCCTGTTCATGTTCACCGCCAACCGGCTCAATGTGCGTCTGCTGTCACGCCTGTCGCCGCCGCGTCTGCTGCGCATCGGCATCGGTATCCAGCTGTCTGCCGCCATCCTGCTGGTATCGGCGCTGGCACTGGGGCTGGACCTGCTCTACGTCATCGCGCCGTTGCTGATGGTGTTCGTCGGGGCCAACGGCATGGTGGCGCCCAACGCGATCTCTTCGGCGCTGGAGTATTTCCCGCGCATCAGCGCCACGGCCAATGCGCTGATCGGCAGCATGCAGTTTGCCAGTGGCGCCGTGATCGGCATGCTGATCGCAGGCCTGGCGATGGATAGCCTGTGGCCGATGATTCTCGGCATGCTGGGCACGGCGCTGATCAGCAATATTCTGCTGCGGGTGCTGGCAGGGCGCCGCGCTCTGGCGCGCCATGCGACGCCGCCCGACTGAGAATGGCTTGAGTCGGCGACTGTCACACAGTTGTCATGAATGCTTGGCAAGGTACTCCCTGTAGACAAGAAGCCACCTCACTGGCTCATTCCTATCGCAAGGAGTTTCAGGCATGAAGGCGTTCCTCAAGTCCGGTCTCGCAGTGGCTGTCATCGCTGCATCAGTGGGTGCAGCAGAAGCCCGTGAACAGCTGCGTATCGTGGGGTCTTCCACGGTCTATCCGTTCTCCAGCTACGTCGCTGAAGAGCTGGGTGCCACCAGCGATTTCCCGACTCCGGTCATCGAATCCACCGGTTCCGGCGGCGGCATGAAGCTGTTCTGTGAAGGTGTCGGTGACAGCACTCCGGACATCACCAACGCCTCTCGTCGCATGAAGACGTCTGAATTCGAGCGCTGTGAAGAGAACGGCGTGACCGATATCACCGAAGCGATGATCGGCTTCGACGGTATCGCCTTTGCCCAGTCTGTCCGCGATGGCAGCATCGATCTGACCCGTGAGCAGATCACCCTGGCGGTCGCCGCTCAGGTGCCGGTTGACGGCAAGCTGGTCGACAATCCCTACACCAAGTGGTCCGAGATCGACTCCTCCCTGCCGGACCGCAAGATCACCATCTACGGGCCGCCTTCCACTTCCGGTACCCGTGACGCCTTCGAAGAGCTGGTGATGGAAGTCTCCACCGAAGAGATGGAAGGCTACGGCGGTGAGGGTTACACCAACATCCGTCAGGACGGTCACTACATCGCTGCCGGCGAGAATGACAACCTGATCATCCAGAAGCTGGTCGAGAACACCGAAGCCTTCGGTATCTTCGGCTACTCCTTCCTCGAAGAGAATGCTGACAAGGTCGTCGGTGCTTCCATCGATGGCGTGCAGCCGGAAGCCGATGCCATCTCTTCTGGCGAGTACCCGGTTTCCCGCTCCCTGTTCTACTACGTGAAGAACCAGCACAAGGATGACGTGCCGGCTCAGCAGGCCTACAACGACCTGTTCATGAGCGAGAAGATGATCGGCGAGCTGGGCTACCTCAAGGGCATCGGTCTGATCCCGCTGCCGAAGGAAGAGCGCGCCACGCTTCGTGAGCAGGTCGCTGAGCGCACCAAGCTGACTCTGGCCGACCTCCAGAAGTAAGCAACGCAGCTGACCCTCTGACGCGGCCGGTTGCCCTTGGCAGCCGGCCCGTTTGCTTGACTGGTCGCAGGGTTTCGCAAGGCCTGAAGCCTTCCCCCTGTGAACAACGCGACTCCGGGACCCGAAAGATGCAGACTCAGCAGATCTTTCTCTTCTTCATAGGCATCGTGGCGCTGGTTGGCCTGGTGGCCTTCTTCAGCGGCCGCAGCAAGGCACAGCGCGTGCGTGCCAGCGGTGCTGAAATGTACGCCCAGCCGGATCAGTACGGCTGGTTCACGGCAATTTCCAGCGCAGGGCCTGCTCTGCTGGTCGGTCTGGCAGCCGTCGTTGCGATTGCCACCGCTGATATCGATATCGAAGGCATGCAGCTGCTGATCGCCAGTCTGGTCGTCGCAGCCGTCGGCCTGGTCATCGGCCTCGCCCTGGTGAAGCCTGATTTCCATGCGCGCAATGCCATCGAGACCCTCATTCGCTATGTGTTGATCGGCGCGGCGATGATTTCCATCGTCACGACGTTCGGCATTCTGGTCTCCATCATCTTCGAGGCCATCCGCTTCTTCCAGATGGAAAGCTTCTGGACCTTCATCACCGGGACCACCTGGGATCCGGGCAACAGCTTCCAGATGGCCGCCGGCCGTGGCGAAGGTGTCGAGAGCACCGCCAACTTCGGCGCCGTACCGCTGTTCGCCGGTACCTTCATGATCACCCTGATCGCGATGCTGGTGGCCATTCCCATTGGTCTGCTCGCCGCGGTCTACATGGCAGAGTGCGCCCCCGAGAAAGTGCGTACCGTCGCCAAGCCGGTACTGGAAGTGCTCGCCGGAATCCCGACCGTGGTGTATGGCTTCTTCGCTGCCATCACCGTCGCGCCGCTGATCGTCGACATCTTCTCGCCGCTGGGTATCGAGGCGTCCTACAACAACGCGCTGGCACCGGGTCTGGTCATGGGCATCATGATCATTCCGTTCATCTCCTCTCTGTCTGATGACGTCATCACTTCTGTCCCGGACACCATGCGTCAGGGTTCTCTGGCGCTGGGCATGACCCACGGCGAGACCATCCGCAACGTCATCCTGCCGGCCGCGTTGCCGGGCATCATCTCCGCGTCTCTGCTGGCCATGTCACGCGCCCTCGGCGAGACGATGATCGTGGTGATGGCGGCGGGCATGCGTCCGAACCTGACCGCCAACCCGCTGGAAGACATGACCACCGTCACGGTGCGCATCGTTGCCGCGTTGACCGGCGACCAGGAATTCGCGAGTGCCGAGACACTGTCGGCCTTCGCGCTGGGTCTGGTGCTGTTCGTTGTCACTCTGCTGCTGAACATGGTCTCGGTGGTCCTGATCCGCCGCTTCCGTGAGAAGTACAGCGCCAACAATCTCTGAGGCCGAGACTAGACATGAGCCATTCATTCGACGATATCTCGGCCCAGCTGAAGGGCCGTCATCGCCGCACCAAGCGCCTGAAATTCATGTCCATGGGCGCACTTGCCCTGGCCGCCACCTTCCTGGTGGTCTTCATCGGCGACATGGTCATGCGCGGCTATCCGGCCTTCCAGCAGGCAGAACTGCACGTGCCGGTCACCTACAGCGAGCAGTCGCAGGAAATCCCGCTGGCAGCGGTGGAGGAAGACGTGCGTGATCTGGTCAGCCGTGGCTGGCTGCGGCAGCTGCCGCGCGACATGGCCGCGGACGCCAGCCTGATGGGGCATACGATCGACCGCTGGGTGATCGCCGATGACCAGGTCGATCAGTATCTCAAGGGCCACAAGTCACACCTGAAGCCCAGGCAGACCGCCGTGCTGGACCGCATGGTCGAGAACGGCACGGCCGAGCTCAAGTTCAACATCAACTTCTTCACCACCGGTGACTCGAAGCTGCCGGAATACGCCGGTATCTGGTCGGCGGCGATGGGGACGATCCTGACGCTGCTGGTCACGCTGGCCTTCGCCTTCCCGGTCGGGGTGCTGACGGCGGTCTACCTGGAGGAGTTCGCACCGGACAATCGCTTCACCCAGGCGATCGAGGTCAACATCAACAACCTGGCGGCGGTGCCGTCGATCCTGTTCGGTCTGCTGGGTCTGGCGATCTTCATCAACTTCTTCGGCATGCCGCGCTCCTCACCGCTGGTCGGCGGTCTGACGCTGGGTCTGATGACCTTGCCGGTGATCATCATCACCACGCGCTCGGCTCTGCGCAGCGTGCCCGACACCATTCGTCAGGCCGCCTTCGGCGTCGGCTGCTCCCGCTGGCAGGTAGTGCGTGACCACGTTCTGCCGCTGTCACTGCCGGGAATCCTGACCGGTTCGATCATCGGCCTGGCACAGGCAATGGGTGAGACCGCGCCGCTGATCATCGTCGGCATGGTGGCCTTCATTCCGGATGCGCCGACGGCCATCACCCAGGCCGCCACCGTGCTGCCGGCCCAGATATTCACCTGGGCGGGCGAGCCGGAGCAGGCCTATGTTGAACGTACTGCGGCGGGCATTCTGGTGCTGCTGTCAGTGCTGATCTTCCTCAATGCCGCAGCCGTGATGCTGCGCAAGAAATTCGAGCGTCGCTGGTAGGCCGCTGCGAGGCGGCCCGCCGAATGGTCGGTCGCCTGCATCTCAGGCCCGGACCCACGACCCATCAAGGAATACGAGACATGAACAGCACCGTCGCCACTCCCGCCAAGCCTGCCGTCGCCACGCGTGCCGGAAGCCCGGTCGTCATCAATGAAGATGCCAACCATGATCTGGCCATTCGCGTGGAAGACCTCAACCTGTGGTACGGCGAGAAGCAGGCCCTGAAGAACATCAACATCGACATCTTCCAGAAGAATGTCACCGCTCTGATCGGGCCGTCCGGGTGCGGAAAATCGACCTTCCTGCGCTGCCTGAACCGCATGAACGACTTGATCCGCAGCGTGCGCATCGAAGGCCTGGTCGAGATGGATGGCCGTGACGTCAACGCGCGCGACATGGATGAAGTGGCCCTGCGTCGTCGTGTCGGCATGGTGTTCCAGAAGCCCAACCCGTTCCCCAAGTCCATCTACGACAACATTGCCTACGCGCCGACCATGCACGACCTGGTCAGCCGCCGCGCCGACAAGGATGATCTGGTCGAGAGCGCGCTGCGTGACGCGGGTCTGTGGGAAGAAGTGAAGGATATTCTCGACCAGCCGGGCACCTCGCTGTCTGGTGGTCAGCAGCAGCGTCTGTGCATCGCGCGTGCCATCGCGGTCAAGCCGGACGTCATCCTGATGGATGAGCCGACCTCGGCGCTCGACCCGATCTCCACCGCGACCATCGAAGACCTGATGGACAAGTTGAAGACCCAGTTCTCCATCGTCACCGTGACGCACAACATGCAGCAGGCGGCACGTGTCGCGGATTACACCGCCTTCTTCCACATGGGCGAGCTGGTGGAGTACAACGACACCAAGACGATGTTCTCCAATCCGAATACCAAGAAGGCCGAGGACTACATCACCGGTCGCTATGGTTGAACACCTGACTGCTTCGTGAGTGCCTTGCAGACCCCACGACGACACTGGCCCGGATCAATGATCCGGGCCAGTGTCGTTGCAGCATCAGGTCGAGTCAGTGTCGAGTGGGATGTCAGTCTTCCAGCTCGACGGCGATCGCGGTGGCTTCGCCGCCGCCGATACACAGCGCCGCGATGCCACGTTTCTTGCCACGGCGCTCCAGCGCGTTGATCAGAGTGACGATGATGCGCGAGCCGGTGGAGCCGACCGGATGCCCCTGGGCGCAGGCCCCTCCGAAGACATTGACCTTCTCATGCGGGATATCGTGGGCATCCATCGCCAGCAGGGTGACCACCGCGAAGGCCTCGTTGATCTCGAACAGGTCGACGTCGTCCGTGGTCCACTCCAGGCGCTTCATCAGCGAGTCGATGGCGCCGATGGGCGCCAGCGTGAATTCGCTGGGGTGCTGGGAGTGGGTGCTGTGACCGAGGATACGCGCCTTGACGGCCAGCCCGCGTCGTTCGGCTTCATCACGGCGCATCAGCACCAGCGCCGAGGCGCCGTCGGAGATGGAGCTGGCATTGGCGGCGGTGATGGTGCCGTCCTTGGCGAAGGCCGGACGCAGGGCGGGGATCTTGTCGAGATTGGCCTGGAAGGGCTGCTCGTCCTGCTCGACCACGCTCTCGCCCTTGCGGCTCTTGACCGTGACGGCGGCGATTTCCGGCGCGATGTCGCCCGACTCGGTGGCCGTCATGGCACGCCTGAGCGATTCGATGGCGAAGTCGTCCATGCGCTGGCGATCGTAGCCTCGGGCATCGGCCACTTCCTGGGCGAACACGCCCATCAGCTTGCCGGTCTCGGCATCTTCCAGCCCATCGAAGAACATGTGGTCCTTCAGCTCGCCATGGCCGAGGCGATAGCCGCCACGTGCCTGGGTGAGCAGGTGCGGGGCGTTGGACATCGACTCCATCCCGCCGGCCAGCATGATGCGGTTGGTGCCTGCGCGTATCAGGTCATGCGCCAGCATGGTGGCCTTCATGCCGGAACCACACAGCTTGTTGATGGTGGTGGCACCGATGCTGTCCGGCACGCCGGCCTGGCGCATGGCCTGACGCGCCGGTCCCTGCTTGACGCCAGCGGGCAGCACGCAGCCGAAGATGCCCTCGTCGACATCGGCAGGCGTGAGGCCCGCACGTTCGATGGCCGCCTTGATGGCCACGGCGGCGAGCTGTGGCGCGCTCAGCGTCGAGAGTGAGCCCTTGAGGCCACCCATCGGCGTGCGGGCTCCGGCGAGAATCACGATGTCATCGCTGCTGGCGGCAGGGCTTGGCGTAGTGCGGGAAGCGGTCGTCATGACGGTCTCCTGTGTCTTGTTATTGGAAGATCGAGTCGTGCAGTCGGCGTTGTGATCACTGCGTGGCTATGCTTTGATCCATTCAATCCCATAAACCAAGCAAGCGCTAGTTATACGATGAATGTAGCCACCGCCTCACCCCGTCGCAAGGAGCTGGTCCGCATCGCTGCCCGCCTGTTCGTCGAGGAGGGTTTCGATCGCACCACCGTCCGCATGCTGGCCCAGGAAATGGGCATCAAGTCCGGCAGTCTCTTCCATCACTTCGCCGACAAGCAGGAAATCCTGTGCGCCGTGATCGAGGAGGGCATGTTCAGTGCGCTGGCCATCGCCCGTGATCATCTGGCGCGCTGCGAGCCGTACCAGGCAAGCGAAGTGACCGCCTCGGCAGCGTCACAGCAGCAGGCGCGTGAGCGACTGCTGGCCCTGGCGCGCGCGCATCTGGACACGCTGCTCACCGACCGCAATGCCCATGTGGTCGCGCTCTATGAGTGGCGACGGCTGGAAGGCCCGGCGCGCGAGCATCTCGTCCAGCTGCGCGATGACTACGAGGACCTGTGGCGTGATGCCATCGCCTCTGCCGTCGCTGCAGGGCTGCTCAAGGGCGACGCCGCGCTGCTGCGCCAGTTCATGCTTGGCGCGCTCAACTGGACGGTACGCTGGTATCGCCCCGATGGAGAGCGCTCGCCCGATGAGCTGGCCGAAGCGCTGGTCGACAGCCTGTGTCGTCTGTCCTGATCGAACGTCCGTTACACGCCATCTGCTAGACAGCGTCCGTTACACGCCGTCCGTTACATAGCGTGCGTTACACGCCGTCTGCAACTTTTGGCCAGTCGAGCGTCACAATGCTTGCCGCCCGACAGGCTTGTCGCTAACTTGACGTTTACGTTAACTGTAGATGGCTGGCGCCCAGTCATCTCACATCGCCCCGGAGCACCACTCAGGAGCCAGTCACGCCATGACGCCAAGCGATACAACAACAAACCGCACGTCACGCGCCGCCTCTGCTGTATCTACGAACTTATACGCCATGCAACCTGCCGCCAGTCAGACGCTGAGCGATTATCTGGCCGCCTTCGATATTCAGGCATTGCGCGATGAACTGTTCACCACGCCGCCTGACGCCGATGTCGAGGGCGAGCTCGGCAATGCCTATGAGGCGTGTGTCGGGCGTCATCTGCGCGCCGGGCAGGGCGAACGTATCGCGCTGGTCCATGAAGATGAACAGGGCCGGGTGCGTGAGCTGAGTTACGCACAGCTCGACGAGCAGAGCGCGCGGATGGCGGCTGCCTTGAAGGCACAGGGCGTGATGGCGGGGCAGCGGGTCGCCTGCATGCTGTCGCGTACGCCGGAGCTGATGATCGCGCTGGTCGCGACCTGGCGGCTGGGCGCCGTCTATCAGCCGCTGTTCACCGCCTTCGGCACCGATGCGCTCGACTATCGCCTGTCGCGCGCCGAGACGCAGATCGTGATCACCGAGACGAGCCAGCGCAGCAAGTTCACTGAGCTTGCCCGCCATCCCGTGATCATCTGCGTGCGTGGTGAGGAAGATGCGCTGGAGGCGGGCGATCTCGACTGGCAGACATTGATGCAGAGCGAGCCACTGACCGAGCCGCCAGTGTGGCTTCCGGCGGAGGCGCCCTTCCTGCAGATGTTCACCTCCGGCACGGTCGGCAAGCCCAAGGGCGTGGCGGTGGCGCTGAATGCGTTGCCTGCCTTCTGGCTCTATCAACGCCTGGCGGTGGACCTGCGCCCCGGCGAGCGCTTCTGGAACATGGCCGACCCCGGCTGGGCCTACGGGCTCTACTACGCCATCACCGGCCCGCTGTTGCTGGGCGCCACCACCTACTTCATGCAGGCACCGTTCAGTGCAGAAGGCGGGTTGGCCTTCCTGGAGCGTCATCGCATCGACAATTTCGCGGCCGCGCCCACGGCCTATCGCATGCTCAAGGCCTCCGGGCTCGGTGAAGGGGCCTTCGAGCGCTTGAACCTGCGGGTCGCAAGCTCCGCTGGCGAGCCCCTCAACACCGAGGTGGTGGGTTGGGTCGCGCGGGAGCTGGGCTGTGCAGTGATGGATCATTACGGCCAGACCGAGACCGGCATGACCTGCTGCAACCATCACGCGCTGGCCCATGAGGTCGTGGTCGGCAGTGTCGGCTTCCCGCTGCCCGGCTATCGACTGGCCGTGCTCGACGCCGAGTATCGTGAACTGCCGCCGGGCGAGCCGGGTGTGCTGGCGGTGGATATCGCCCGCTCTCCCGCGCACTTCTTCGCCGGCTACACCTGGCAGGAGAAGCAACCCTGCGTCGAGGGCTATTACCTGACAGGAGACGTGGTGGTGGCAGAGCCCGATGGCCGCTTCACCTTTGCCGGGCGTGATGACGACATCATCACCACCGCGGGCTATCGCGTCGGTCCGGCGGATGTCGAGAACGCTGTGCTGGTGCATCCGGCGGTGGCGGAATCGGCGGCGGTCGGCAAGCCGGATGCGCTGCGCGGCGAGATCATCAAGGCCTATGTGGTGTTGCGCGATGACCATGTCGGCAGTGACGAACTGGCGGAGGAAATTCGCGCCAGCGTGCGTCAGCGTCTCTCGGCGCACAGCTACCCTCGCGAGATCGACTTCGTCGACAGCCTGCCCAAGACGCCGTCGGGCAAGATCCAGCGTTTCCTGTTGCGGGCACAGGCGCGCGAAAGCTGAACGCCGAGCCATATACGGGACTTTTCTGTCATCGCCCGCCTCTCATCACCTTTCCTGCCATCACCTTTCGGGAGACTCGTTTCATGAAGATCGCCGACCACTGCTTTCTGATCACCGGCGCAGCATCCGGCCTCGGGGCCGCCACGGCGTCACGTATCGTCGCGGCCGGCGGCCAGGTGGTGCTGGCCGATCTCTCGGAGACCGCCCGAGAACAGGCCGATGCGCTGGGGGAGGCAGCACGCTTCTGTCATTGCGATATTACCGACAGCGCCAATGTCGAGGCCGCGCTGGATGTCGCGGAGCAGACCTTCGGAGCCATCCATGGGGTGATCCATTGTGCGGGGGTGGTGAGCGTCGCCAAGCTGGTGGATCGTGACGGCGAGCCTGCTCCGCTGGAGGGCTTCGAGAAGACGCTGTCGATCAATCTGAGCGGTACCTTCAACGTGGCGCGCCTGACGGCGGCACGCATGGCGCGCAATGCCGCCGAGGGCGAGGACGGCGAGCGGGGCATCATTCTCAATACCGCCTCGGTCGCGGCCTTCGACGGCCAGGTGGGGCAGTGTGCCTATAGCGCCTCCAAGGCCGGGGTCGCCGGCATGACACTGCCGATGGCGCGCGAGCTGGCACGCCATGGCATTCGCGTGATGGCGATCGCGCCCGGCGTGTTCGAAACACCGATGATGGCCGGCATTCCGGAGCCTGCCCGCGAAGCGCTGTGCGAGGCGGTGCCGTTTCCCAAGCGACTGGGCAAGCCCGATGAGTTCGCGCGTCTGGCCGAGCACATCATTACCAACAGCATGCTCAACGGGGAGGTGATCCGCCTCGATGGCAGCATCCGCATGGCCTGAGGCTGGCGGACGAGGCCTTTGCCGTTTGGATCGGGCTCTCTGGTTCGGCTCTGGGGAGAGAGCACGGGACACAAGGAATCTTGCAGGACAGGTTATCTCTGGGGGAGATATTGCTCGATCGCGGCTGCGGTCGGGCTTTTTTGTGTCTATCTGTTTTTTGTTTTTGCCATGTGCGCGGCGCGGCGCGGCGCGGCGCGGCCTGGGCACAGGGCTTGCCACTGACGAGACAGGGCTTGCCACCAATGTCGCAGGCCAGAAATCAAACGACCGCTTGACGGTGTGGCGAAGGAGGGGTTAGTTTCAAACGCATGTTTGATAGTGTTGCGCCAGACCTGTTCGCCGCCAGCGACTCGCTTCTTCATTGCTCGAGCGAGTGTTGCGCCGCCTGACAAGTGTCCTGCCGCCACCTGTCGTTGTTCAGGTCAGTGCCGCCGCGTCGCGACGGCTCAAGGAGTAAAGCATGCCGGACTATCAGGCGCCGTTGCGCGACATCCGCTTCGTGATGAATGAGCTGCTCGACTATCCCGCGCACTATGCCAGCCTGCCGGGTGGCGATGAGGCCAGCGACGATATCGTGACCGCCATCCTGGAGGAGGGCGCACGCTTCGCGCATGAGGTGCTGACGCCGCTGAACCAGTCGGGCGACCGCGAGGGTTGTACCTTCGAGGGCAGCGAGGTCAAGGCGCCGAGCGGCTTCAAGGCTGCCTATCAGCAGTATGTCGAGGGCGGCTGGCCGAGTCTGGCTGCCTCACCGGAACATGGCGGTCAGGGGCTGCCGCCGTCACTGGCGATGGTGCTCTCGGAAATGGTCGCCTCCGCCAACCTGTCGTGGGGCATGTATCCGGGTCTCTCGCATGGCGCGATGAATGCACTCGAGCATCACGGCAGCGAGGTGCTCAAGCAGACCTATCTGACCAAGCTTGTCGAAGGCAGCTGGACCGGCACCATGTGCCTGACAGAGCCGCATTGCGGCACGGACCTGGGCCTGATCAAGACCCGCGCCGTGCCGCTGGATGACAGCGATGACAGCAAGGGCTACCGCATCAGCGGCACCAAGATCTTCATCTCGGCCGGTGAGCACGATCTGTCCGATAACATCGTGCACCTGGTGCTGGCCAAGCTGCCGGATGCTCCGGAAGGCTCGCGTGGCATCTCGCTGTTCGTGGTGCCCAAGTTCCTGCCCGACGCCAATGGCGAGGCTGGTGAGCGCAATGGCGTCAGCTGTGGCTCCATCGAGCACAAGATGGGCATTCACGGCAACGCGACCTGCGTGATGAACTTCGACTCCGCCAAAGGCTTCCTGGTCGGCCCGCCGCACAAGGGGTTGGCCTGCATGTTCACCATGATGAATGCCGCGCGTCTCGGCGTGGGGATCCAGGGCGTCGCGCTGGCGGAGGCCAGCTTCCAGAATGCGCTGGGCTATGCGCGTGACCGTCTGCAGATGCGTGCCCTGTCCGGCGCCAAGGCGCCGGAGAAGGCGGCCGACCCGATCATCGTGCATCCGGACGTGCGCCGCATGCTGCTGACCCAGAAGGCCATCGCCGAGGGCGGGCGCATGCTGGTGATGTATGCCGCCCAGTTCAATGACATCGTCGAGAATGCCCCGGACAGCGAAGACAAGGCGCGTGCCGATACCTTGCTCGGCCTGCTGACGCCCATCGTCAAGGCCTTCCTGACCGAGACCGGCTTCGAGGCGACCAATCACGGCGTGCAGGTCTATGGCGGCCACGGCTTCATTCAGGAATGGGGCATGGAGCAGTTCGTGCGCGATGCGCGCATCACTCTGCTTTATGAAGGCACCACCGGTATCCAGGCGCTGGACCTGTTGGGCCGCAAGATCCTGATGAGCCAGGGCGAATCGCTCAAGGTCTTCACCAAGGAGATCCACAAGTTCTGCCAAGCCAGCGAAGGAAGCGAGTTTGCCAATCCGCTCGCCGAGCTCAACCGCGAATGGGGCGAGCTGACCATGGCGGTGGGCATGGGCGCGATGCAGGACCGCGAAGCGGTCGGCGCCGCCAGTGTCGATTACCTGATGTACGCCGGTTACGTCACGCTGGGCTACCTGTGGGCGCGTGCCGGCGAGACGGCCAAGGCGGCGCTGACGGCCGGCGAAGGGGATACTGCCTTCTATCAGGCCAAGCTGGATACCGCGCGCTTCTACTTCCAGCGCATCCTGCCACGTACGCAAGGCCATGCCGCAATGATTCGCGCCGGTGGCGAGACGCTGATGGCGCCGACGGTGGAAGGCTTCGGCAGCGGCTTCGAGATCTGATGACGGCTTCAAGCCTGACAGTAGTTTCAAGTCCGACAGTAGTTTCAAGACTCAGCAGTTCGATGTATCGGTAACAGTCGTGTCTTATGCCTCCAGTCAGTGCGCTCTGACTCGGTACCCTTGGGGAGACTTCGGTCTCCCCATTTTTTGTGCGTCTTGAGGGAGGTGGGAGTTTCCCCCGGCACGAGCAATCAATCTCGTTTCAGTCTTGGCTTGTGGCAGGCATGCGCCCAAGATAGGCGCATCGAAGACTGTCTCGGTTAACCC
Organism: Cobetia sp. LC6; assembly: GCF_030264805.1. Taxonomy (NCBI): domain Bacteria; kingdom Pseudomonadati; phylum Pseudomonadota; class Gammaproteobacteria; order Oceanospirillales; family Halomonadaceae; genus Cobetia; species Cobetia sp. LC6. The sequence continues at coordinate 89,293 of NZ_JASSPL010000014.1, forward strand.
GCAGAGCAGCGACGCGCATTTACTTGTGGCAAGTACTGATGGCAAGTACTGATGGCAAGTACTGACAGGATAGGTGGCGCAGGATGCACGCGAACGACACGCCCGACGAAAGATCGCGACACGAGGAAGTACTGCCCGAGGCGCAGATGGCTGAAGCGCAAGCGCCTGACGATAGCGTTGGCGAACCCCGCGGTGTCAGTGAGGGCACTTCCATCGAGGAAGCCGTGACACGCATGCAGGTGCCACGCGACGAGCGTCAGCAGGAGGCACTCGAACGCTCCGGACGTTCTCGTCACGTCCCCAACGTGCGCCGCGCGCTGGAGATTCACCCCTTGCTGGTCGGCATGGCCGCAGTGGTCATCATCATCGGCGGCCTCAAGCTGGCGGCGGACCTGGTGGTTCCGCTGCTGCTGGCGGTGTTCGTCGCTGCGGTCTGCGATGCGCCGGTGCGCTGGCTGGCCCGTCACGGCATCGGGCAACGCTTCGGGGTGCCCATCGTCATCCTGACGGTCTGTGTGCTGTTCTCGTCACTGACGGCACTGCTGGTCTCGCGCTTCACCCTGTTCAGCGATGAGATGCCCAAGCTTGAGGAGAGCCTGCGCGAACAGTACCAGAGCATGCTGGAGTGGCTGGCGGACAGTGGCGTATCCATCGCACCGGCCCGCTTCAGCGAGCTGGTCGATCCGGCCTCGCTGACCCAGTGGGTGCCGAACCTGCTGACCGGACTGGGGGGGATTCTGTCCTCGAGCGTCATCATCGTGCTGACGGCCACCTTCCTGCTCTATGAGGCGCTGTCACTGCGCGACAAGCTGGTCAGCACGCTGCGCAGCCCGCATGTCAGTCTGCGCCGTTTCACGCTGTTCTCGCTGACGCTGCGCCGCTATCTTGCGGTCAAGACCTTGATCAGCCTCGTGACCGGGGGGCTGGTCGCGATCAGCTGTCTGGTGCTCGACGTGGAGTTCGCCTTCCTGTGGGCCACGCTGGCCTTCTGCCTCAACTACATCCCCAACATCGGCTCGGCACTGGCTGCAGTGCCTGCGGTGTTGCTGACGCTGGTGATGCCGGAGGGTGGCGCGGTCAAGGCGCTGATGCTGGGCGGCTGTTATCTGGCGATCAACTTCATTCTCGGCAACTTGATCGAGCCGCGCGTGATGGGGCGCACTCTGGGGCTGTCGACGCTGGCGGCCTTCCTGTCGCTGGTGGTGTGGGGCTGGGTATTCGGGCCGGTGGGCATGCTGCTGTCGGTGCCGATCACCATGACGCTCAAGATCGCCTTCGACTCGCACCCGGGCACGCGCTGGGCGGCGCGCTTGCTGGGCCCCTCCGTGCGCCGGATACGCCGTCGCCGACGCATGGCGGAGGAATGACCCGCGAGCCAGGCCCTTTTGAATGAACCACCAGAATGTCGAAGGCCCCGTCACGCTGTGCGTGATGGGGCCTTCAATGATCGAATCAGTGCGCGGTGGCTGTCGGGGCAGTCACCTGTCAGCAAGTCGACTCAGAGGTTCTGCTCGATGAACTGGCTCAGCTGACCCTTGGACTGGGCACCGACCAGAGAGGCGACCTTGGCGCCAGACTTGAACAGGATCACGGTCGGCACGCCACGCACGCCTTGCTCGGCGGCGATTTCCGGCGCGTCATCGACATTGACGTTGACGATCTTCAGGCCTTCGCCTTTCTCGTTGGCGACTTCTTCGACGACCGGCGCCATCATCTTGCACGGACCACACCACGGGGCCCAGAACTTCAGCAGGACCGGGGCTTCAGCGTTGAGAACTTCCTGTTCGAAGTTGGCGCCGGTGACATCGACGTGATTGGACATCTTGTTTCTCCAGGGGATTCGTTTCGCTGTCTGCGGCATTGCCGGACATGCAGGCTGCGTCCGATGGTAGCGCCACTTTGCATCACTGACAAATGAGCATTGCCCATCGGCTCAATAGCACGGGGTTATGATCGCTAGTGTTTTTATAGCTGTTTTATTGGTTTGAGGGAATAGCAACGGGGCAGGCAATGTGGATTGCCTGCCCCGACTTTGGTATTGCCTGTGCGAAGGCCCTTCAGCAAGAAGAGCTCAGAAGAAGGCGTAACGGATACCCAGCCCCAGCAGCAGTGTCGTCAGCAGACCCTGCAGCAGGCCGCTGGGCATGTGGCGCGTCAGGCGTGCACCAAGGTTGATGGCAGGCAGTGAGCCGACCAGCAATGCGCCAAGCAGCAGGAAATCGACGTTGCCCAGCCATAGATGTCCCAATCCCGCGACCAGTGTCAGCGGTACGGCGTGAGCGATATCGGTGCCCACGATGCGCGCGGTGCTCAACAGCGGGAACAGCATGATCAGCACGGCAGCGCCGAAGGCACCGGCACCCACGGAGGACAGGGTGACGCACACGCCGAGCACGATGCCGGCCAGCACGGTCAGCGGTGCCGCGTGGCGTACGATGAAGCTTTCCGGGCTGATCAGCCCCAGCAGGCGTTTCTTGAACAGCAGCACGCCGGCGGTGAGGATCAACATTACACCGAGCATGCCCTTGATCAGGCCGGCGTAGGCGGTAGGGTCAGTGAAGAAGGTATGCAGGACCGCAATCGTCAACAGCGCCGCCGGCAGCGAGCCGATGGCCAGACGTCGGGCGATGGTCCAGTCCACATGGCCCTGGCGATGGTGCGCGAAGGCGCCGCCCGCCTTGGTAATGGAGGCATAGAGCAGGTCGGTGCCCACGGCGATGTGCGGCGGGAAGCCGAACATCAACAGCAGGGGCGTCATCAGCGAGCCGCCGCCCACGCCAGTGACACCGACCGCGAAACCCACTCCGGCGCCTGCCAGCACGTATAGCAGCAGTTGTGTGACTTCCATCCCTACCTACCCCCTTGTCAGGTTACTGTCGCCAATCTACTCTTGAGCGTATATTCCCGAAAGGAATCATTATTCATGATTTTATCGCCCGATCATCTTAGCAAGGTGACCGGCCATGTCCGGGCCACTGTCACGCCGCTTCGCGTCGATGGTGCTTCTCAGGAGAGTGAAGCCGCATGAAACTCCAGCAGTTGCGTTATATCTGGGAAGTCACCCGTCACAACCTGAACGTGTCCGCTACCGCGCAAAGTCTGTATACCTCCCAGCCGGGCATTTCCAAGCAGATTCGTCTGTTGGAAGATGAGCTTGGCGTCGAAATCTTCGCGCGCAGTGGCAAGCACCTGACGCGGGTGACCCCGGCCGGCGAGTCCATCGTCGAGCTGGCAAGCCAGGTGCTGCGCACGGTGGAGAACATCAAGCACGTCGCCCAGGAGCACAGTGACGACCGTCGCGGCAGCCTGTCGATCGCCACCACGCACACCCAGGCGCGTTATGCCTTGCCGCCGGTGATCGCCGATTTCACGCGCAAGTACCCGGATGTCGCGCTGCACATGCAGCAGGGCACGCCGAAGCAGATCGCCAACATGGTCAGTGAGGGGCAGGCCGACTTCGCCATCTGCACCGAGTCGCTTGAGCTGTTCAACGACCTCATCCTGCTGCCGTGCTATCGCTGGAATCGCTGCGTGCTGGTGCCCAAGGATCATCCGCTGGCCAATGGTGAGGAGCTGACCCTCGAGTCGCTGGCCAGCTATGCGCTGGTTACCTATACCTACGGCTTCACCGGCCGCAGCCAGCTGGACGATGCCTTCAAGTCCCACGGCCTGGCGCCCAACGTGGTGCTGACCGCCTCGGACGCCGATGTCATCAAGACCTATGTGCGTCTCGGCATGGGCATCGGCATCGTCGCGCATATGGCGGTGGATGAGGTGGCCGACGAAGACCTGGTCGCGCTGGACGCCACGCATCTGTTCGAGAGCTCCACGACCAAGATCGGCATCCGCCGCGGCACCTTCATGCGCAGCTACATGTTCGAATTCGTCGAGCGCTTCGCGCCGCACCTGACGCGGGAACGTGTCGAAGCGGCACTGGCCGCCGGCCCGCGCCACGAGCACGAGATCTTCCACGACATCGAGCTGCCGGTGCGCTGAGTGCCGGTGAACTGAGTGCCGCTCGCCAGATCTGCCACAGCGCAGATGAAAAAGCCCGCCTCCTGAGAGGCGGGCTTTTTGCTAGCTGAGCTATTCGAGCGCACAGCGTCAACCACAGGGCTCAGTGTGCCAGGTGCAGGCCACACTCGCGGTTGTCTTCCGCCTTGGTCGGGTCGACGTAGTCGAACTCGTTGGGCAGGTCGTGGGCGACCAGGTACTCGTGCATCTGCTTGGATGACCAGTTGAGCACCGGGGCGACCTTGATCAGGCCATCGCCGTTCAGCGAGACCGGCTGCATGCCGGCACGGAAGGCGGTGTCACTGGCGCGCACGGCGGTGAACCACATCTCGGGGTTCAGTTCGCGCAGCGCACGCTCGAACGGTTCGAGCTTCACTTCACGGGTGAAGGCTTCGTGGCGCGGGTCATCGATATGCGGAGTGAGGCCATCGACGGCTTCACGGTGCGCACGCGTACGCTGCGGCAGATAGATGATGCGGTTCAGGTTCAGCTTGCGCGTCACCTCATCGGCGAAGCGATAGGTGGCATCGGTATTGTAGCCGTTGTCCATCCACACGATCGGGATGTCAGGACGGAAGCGCGTCACCATGTGCAGGATCACCGCCTCGAAGGGACGGAAGTTGGTGGTGCAGATGGCGTGCTTGTCCAGCGACAGGGCCCAGCGGGTCAGGGCTTCCGGGTCGTTGCCGAATTCGGCGTTGATGCGAGAGAGATCGAAGGTGTCGGACATGAGGAGTCTCCAGAACGAGGGCACGTCCGATGGAGCGGGGCGCAGGGCTGATCAATGGCCAGGAAGGACCATCAGCAGAGGCGGGGAGCGCTCAAGGAGACGTGCAGGAATGCGCCTACCCTATCAAAGGCAGGCACCGCTTCCCCAATACGAATTCGTTCGAACGTTATATGCCATCGAGTTATGGCGCTCGTGATGGCTTATAACGCAGTCTGTCAGCCAAGCGCTTCCATCAGCCGCTGGATCTTGGCCAGGCTCTCGCGGTATTCGGCTTCTTCCTCGGAGTCGGCAACCAGACCGCCGCCGCCCCACAGATGCACCTGTCCTTCGGCGATCACCGCCGTGCGGATCGCGATGGAGGTATCCATGTGGCCGCGGATATCCAGATAGCCGAGGCTGCCGCAATAGGCGCTGCGGCGTACCGGCTCCAGCTCCTCGATGATCTGCATGGCACGGATCTTGGGCGCGCCGGTGATGGAGCCACCGGGGAAGGCGGCGCCGAGCAGGTCCAGCGCATCGCGTCCTTCATCCAGGGTGCTGGTGATGGTACTGACGGAATGGTGCACGTTGGCGTAGCTCTCCAGCGCGCACAGCGATGGCACCTTGACGCTGCCGGGCGCGGAGACGCGGCCCAGGTCATTGCGCAGCAGGTCGACGATCATCACGTTCTCGGCGCGGTCCTTGGGGCTTTCCAGCAGCTCGGTGGCCAGCCGCGCGTCCTCTTCCGGTGTCGCGCCACGTGCGCGGGTGCCCTTGATCGGCTTGGTCTCGACCGCGCGGTGATTGACCTCGACGAAGCGCTCCGGCGAGACGGAGACGATCGCCATCTCCTCGCCCTTGGCGTCCTGCCAGCTCAGATAGCCGGCGTAGGGTGTCGGCGTGGCCTGACGCAGGCGCAGATAGGCATCCCAGCTGTCGCCACTGCAGTCGGCGGAGAAGCGCTGGGTCAGGTTGATCTGATAGCAGTCCCCGGCATGCAGATACTCCATCACCTGGCGGAAGCGCTCTCCGTAGCCTGCGCGATCCAGCAGCGGCGAGAAGGGGGTGTCGAGGGCGAAGTCAGCGCTGCGCGGCGCCGGTTGCTCCAGCCACTCAAGCACCTGCCTACGCCGTTGGGGCGAGGCGATCAGCCAGCTCTGCTGGCGCTGATGGTCACTGATCAATGCCCAGTCATAGAGACCGAGACGCGCCCAGGGCAGCGCGATGTCGTCCTCGGTCGTGGCGGGCAGGTCTTCCAGCGCGCGCCCGAAGTCGTAGCTCCAGTAGCCCATCAGGCCGGCGATGAACGGCAGGTCCTCGGCTGTCAGGTCATGCCGGGCGAGCTCTTCGCCTGCCAGCGTCTGCGGAAGCAGGGTCAGCAGCTGGCGCTGGGCTTCGATCACCGGCAGGCGGGCGAGGCGCTCCAGTGCTTCACTGAACTGGCTCAGGTCACGCATCGTCTCCGGCAGCGGGCCAGTGAGCTTGCCACCCTGTGGGCCTTGCTCCAGTACGGCCAGCGGGTCGCTGCTGATGATGTCGAAGCGACCGCCGGCCAGCGAGGGCTGGCCGCTGTCGAGCAGCACGGCGTCGGGACGTGAGCGCAGGCGTGCGAAGCGCGACATCGTGGAGGCTTCATCCTCGGCGGCGAGGGCATAGGGTAGGGCGTTGATTTCGAGCGAGATGGTCATGACAGCTTCCGTTGGCGGACAGGGCATTCTAGGCATCCGAAGGCGTTTTGTCCGCCCATGCGTGCGGATTCCGGTGAGGGGCGGCCCTTGTTGGCTTGCCGTTCTCCCGCGTGCTGATTAAGGTGCCTGCCTCTGAATGCCCTGCGTTGTCATCGATGACGGCGTTGGCGCACGTGCAGACATTCGCCCAGCCCTATTGCCCAGCCCCTGGCACCCCACCGGAGCCCCTGCATGCATCCCGAGTTCGAACATGGCCAACACCTGCTGTCACGTCCCGATCAGAACATCTTCTGGCAGCGTCTCAAGCGGCATGACGCCCAGGGCGGGCGCCGACTGCTGATGTTGCACGGCGCGGGGGTGGCCGGCACGCTGACCTGGGCACCGCTGGTCGGGCATCTCACGGCCCATGATGAGCTGATCATCCCCGACCTGCGTGGCATGGGGCAGACGCTGGCGCCACAGGGTGGCGAGCCTCCTTTCACTCTCGAGCAGGTGGTCGAGGACGTGATGGCGTTGATCGAGACCCAGCGCATCACGCATTTCGACCTGATCGGCTACAGCTTCGGCGGGCTGGTCGCCATGCGTCTCGTCCAGCGCCTGCGCGCCGAGCGCCCGGAGGTGAAGGTCGGCGACATCAGTCTGCTGGAGCCGGCGCTGCTGGAGCGCGAATGCCACGCCACCATGGTCAAGGTGCGTGACGGCTACGCCGAGGCGGCGCGTGCCATGCGCGAAGCCCCAAGCCCCGAGGCGGGCATCACCGCCTTTCTCGACCTCATCTCGCCGCATCGTACGCGCAACCCGCGCGCCGAGCGCATGATGGTGGCACGTCTGGCGCATCGCCATCTGGGCTTTGCCAATGCGCTGGACTGTGTCACCCATGCCGTGCGCGAGATCGACCGCGAGGCGCTGCTGGCCGACGTGCTGGCCTCAGGCAGCGAGGTGCGCAGCCTGGTCGGTGGCAAGAGCCCGCAGACCCTGCGCGACTATCACAGCCTGCTGGCCGAGCGTCATGTAGGTTGGCAATCGCTGGAAATTCCCGGCACCGATCACTCGCTGCCTTTCCAGAAACCCCGCCGCATCGGCGCGGAGCTCAGCTTCACATAAATCGCGTGATTGTCGACAAGCCGGCCGATGAACGGTCTGGCCTTGAGACGAAAGACGCCCCGTCAGCCTGTGCTGACGGGGCGTCTTTCGTCTCGGCCTCTGCCAGCTGGAATGCCTCTGTCCTGTCGGTGTGTGAAGGCTGACATGGCGGCTTCTCAGGCGGTTCGTCCTTGTTCTTGCAGCCGTTTATCCAGCGCATGCCAACTCTCTTACGCCAAAGGTGTAGAGGATTTGGCGGATTGCGTCTTGACCCACTCAGGCTCGCTGGCTAGTCTGGCAGTCATTGAATGATTGTCGACAATGGTGCTGGAAGTCCCTCATTGCCATTGTCCTGTCTCAGCCCCTCGTCCAGCCGGATCGCCTGACCACCATGACCACCGATGCCTTTCACAATGCCACCACCGCTCGAAGCCTCGCGCGCGGCGCCACTGCCGAGGAGGCAGGCCACACCGCCTCCGCGAGTGCTCCGGCGCCTGAGGTGCGCACCCTGGCCGAGCGCGTCTTCCACCAGCTGCAGGACGCCATCGTGCGCGGCGAGCTGGCACCTGGCAGCAAGATCACCGAGCCGGGGCTGGCACAGGCCTATGGCATCTCGCGCGGCCCGCTGCGCGAGGCGATGCGTCGCCTCGAGGTCCACCGCCTGATCGAGCGCGTGCCTCACGTCGGCGCGCGGGTGGTCAAGCTCTCGATGACCGAGCTGCTGGAGCTGTTCGACGTGCGTGAGGCGCTGGAGAGCATGGCCGCGCGCCTGGCGGCGCGGCACATGACGCAGGAGGAGGTCACGCGACTGCGCAGCGTGCTCAAGACCCACGAGCAGCAGTCGGACCTCAAGACCGGCACCGCCTACTTCCAGAAGGAAGGCGATCTCGACTTCCACTATCAGATCGTCCTCGGCAGCCACAACCACATGCTGATGACGATTCTCTGCGACGACCTCTACTACCTGGTACGCATGTATCGCACCCAGTTCAGCGCCAGTGGTTCGCGTCCGCAGAAGGCCTTCGTCGAGCACCACCGTATCGTCGATGCCATCGAGGCCGGCGACGAAGAGCTGGCAGAACTTCTGATGCGGCGCCACGTCAGCGCCTCGCGGGAGAACGTCGCCCGCCGCTATGCCGCCACGCTCAAGGAAGAGCAGGGCGAGGAGTGAACTGCCACACCGCTTGCGACCGGATCATCACCAACAATTCCAACCCCGTCATGGGCCCAGCCCGGGAGATGTCATGTCACGCCATCTGAGTTCCACCGCCTTGCCAAGCCCCGGCGCCCGCTTCCGCGCGGCGCTGGAAGCCAACCGTCCGCTGCCCATCGTCGGCACCATCAATGCCTATACCGCCATCATGGCCGAGCGCGTCGGGCATCAGGCGATCTACCTGTCCGGTGGCGGCGTGGCCAACGCCTCCTACGGTCTGCCGGACCTGGGCATGACCAGCATGAATGACGTGCTGGAAGACGCGCGTCGCATCACCGCCGCCAGCGAGCTTCCGCTGCTGGTGGACATCGACACCGGCTGGGGCGGCGCCTTCAACATCGCGCGCACCATTCAGGAGATGGAGCGTGCCGGTGTGGCGGCCGTGCATCTGGAAGACCAGGTCGCCCAGAAGCGCTGTGGTCATCGCCCCAACAAGGCCATCGTCTCCAGTCAGGAGATGGTCGACCGCATCAAGGCCGCTGCCGATGCCCGCCGTGATGACGACTTCTATCTGATCGCGCGTACCGATGCCTTCCAGAAGGAAGGGCTCGAGGCCGCCGTGGCGCGTGCCAACGCCTGTGTCGAAGCCGGAGCGGACGCCATCTTCGCCGAGGCGGTGCATACCCTCGAGGACTACCGCGCCTTCTGCGAGGGCGTCGACGCGCCGATTCTGGCCAACATCACCGAATTTGGTGCCACGCCGCTGTTCAATCAGCGCGAGCTGGGCGATGTCGGCTGCCGGATGGTGCTCTATCCGCTGTCCGCCTTCCGCGCCATGAATGCCGCCGCCCTCAAGGTCTACCAGAACATCCACGACAAGGGTGATCAGAAGGACGTGGTCGACGACATGCAGACCCGCATGGAGCTCTACGACTTCCTCGATTACCACACCTTCGAGCAGAAGCTGGACACCCTGTTCGAGGCCGAAAGCCGCAAGGATTGATGCCAGACGCTCGAGGCGGACGCCATGTCTCGTCTCATGAGGCCATTGGCTTCACGGGCCGGCACTTTCGGCCCGACCGTTTCTCCCTCGCTGGCAGACGCCTGGCCGGCGAGGGGCTTGACGCTTTATGCCCTACAAGAAAAAGAACAACTCAATGACGTCACTGCCAAGGAGATCGCGCCATGTCAGATACCATCGCCAACCCGGCCACCGCTACCCCGAGCACAGGTGCTCCCAGCGGCCTGCGCGGCCAGAGCGCCGGCGAGACCGCTCTGTGCACCGTTGGCCAGACCGGCTCCGGCCTGCGCTATCGCGGCTACGATCTGGAGGATCTCGCCGCCCACGCAAGCTTTGAAGAAGTCGCCTATCTGCTGCTCAAGGGCAAGCTGCCCAATCGTGAAGAGCTGGACGCCTACATCGCGCGCCTCAAGGGCCTGCGTGGCCTGCCGGATGCCCTGAAGGCGGTGCTGGAGCAGATTCCGGCCAGTGCCCACCCGATGGACGTGATGCGCACCGGGTGTTCGATGCTCGGCAATCTGGAAACCGAAGAGAGCTTCGAGGAACAGTCCGACCATGCCGACCGCATGCTGGCGGTGTTCCCGTCGATCATCAATTACTGGTATCGCTTCAGCCATGACGGCGTGCGCATCGACACCGAGACTGATGATGACTCCATCGGCGCGCACTTCCTGCACCTTTTGCACGGCGAGGCCCCCAGCGAGCTGCATGCCGCGGTGATGAACACCTCGCTGATCCTCTATGCCGAGCACGAATTCAATGCCTCGACCTTCACCGCGCGTGTCTGCGCCTCGACGCTCTCCGATCTGCATTCCTGCGTGACCGGGGCCATCGGCTCGCTGCGCGGCCCGCTGCATGGCGGTGCCAACGAGGCGGCGATGGCGATGATCGAACACTGGCGCTCACCGGAGGAAGCCGAGCGCGAGATTCTCGGCATGCTGGAACGCCGCGAGAAGATCATGGGCTTCGGCCACGCCATCTACCGTGAACGTGACCCGCGCAACGCCATCATCAAGGAGTGGTCACGCAAGCTGTCCGAGGATGTGGGCGACACTCAGCTCTACGCCGTCTCCGAGCGCGTCGAAGCCGTGATGTGGCGCGAGAAGAAGCTGTTCTGCAATGCCGACTTCTTCCACGCCAGCGCCTATCACTTCATGGGCATCCCCACCAAGTTGTTCACGCCGATCTTCGTCTGTTCACGCCTGACCGGCTGGGCGGCGCATGTCTTCGAGCAACGCGCCAACAATCGCATCATCCGCCCGAGCGCCGATTACACCGGCCCGGAGCATTGCGACTGGCTGCCCATCGAGCAGCGCGACTGACCCTTTCCTCGGCCAGTCCGCGTGCTGGCCGATCGTTTTCTTGACCGCCTGATGAGTCCGGATGCCCATGAATACCGAGTATCGCAAACCCCTGCCTGGCACGGCGTCACCGGGTACCCCGGTCGACTACTTCGATGCGCGTGCCGCCGTGGAAGACATCGCCCCCGGCGCCTATGCCGGTCTGCCCTATACCTCTCGCGTACTGGCCGAGAACCTGGTGCGTCGCTGCCCCCCGGACCAGCTGCGCGACAGTCTCGTGCAATTGATCGAGCGTCGGCGTGATCTCGATTTTCCGTGGTACCCCGCGCGCGTCGTGTGCCATGACATCCTCGGTCAGACCGCGCTGGTCGACCTTGCCGGTCTGCGCGATGCCATCGCCGAGCGCGGCGGAGACCCGGCCAAGGTCAATCCGGTGGTGCCGACCCAGTTGATCGTCGACCACTCGCTGGCGGTGGAGCACGCCGGCTTCGACAAGGACGCCTTCGCCAAGAACCGCGCCATCGAGGAGCGGCGCAACGAGGACCGCTTCCACTTCATCGACTGGACCCGTCAGGCCTTCGAGAACATCGACGTGATTCCGCCGGGCAACGGCATCATGCACCAGATCAATCTGGAGCGGATGTCGCCGGTGATCGAGTCGCGCGCCGATGAGAAGGGCCATCAGGTCGCCTTCCCGGATACCCTGGTGGGTACCGACAGCCACACGCCGCATGTCGATGCGCTGGGCGTGATCGCCGTCGGCGTCGGTGGGCTCGAGGCCGAGAGCGTGATGCTGGGGCGCGCCTCCTACATGCGCCTGCCGGACATCATCGGCGTGCGCCTCACCGGGCGTCCGCAGCCGGGCATCACCGCCACCGACATCGTGCTGGCGCTGACCGAATTCCTGCGCGCCGAGAAGGTCGTCTCCTCCTATCTGGAATTCTTCGGCGAAGGCGCGGCCAGCCTGACCCTGGGCGATCGTGCCACCATCTCCAACATGACACCGGAGTACGGCGCCACGGCGGCGATGTTCTACATCGATCAGCAGACACTGGACTACCTGACCCTTACGGGGCGTGAGCCGGAGAACATCGCGCTGGTCGAGCGCTACGCGCGTGAGACCGGGCTGTGGGCCGATGAGAGCGGCCATATCGAAGGCGCGGTGGAATATGAGCGCGAGCTGACCTTCGACCTGTCCTCGGTGGTGCGCACCCTGGCGGGCCCCTCCAACCCGCACAGTCGCGTGCCGACCAGCGAGCTTGCCGCGCGTGGCATCTCCGGGGTGATCGAGCATGAGCAGGATGAGGACGGGCGCGACCTGATGCCGGATGGCGCGGTGATCATCGCCGCCATCACCAGTTGCACCAATACCTCGAATCCGCGCAACGTCATCGCCGCCGGCCTGCTGGCCAGACGCGCCAATGCGCTGGGGCTGACGCGCAAGCCGTGGGTCAAGACCTCGCTGGCGCCGGGCTCCAAGGCCGTGCAGCTGTACCTGGAAGAGGCGGAACTGCTGCCGGAACTCGAGCAGCTCGGCTTCGGTATCGTCGGCTTCGCCTGCACCACCTGCAATGGCATGAGCGGTGCGCTGGACCCGGCGATCCAGCAGGAAATCGTCGAGCGCGACCTCTACTCCACCGCAGTGCTGTCCGGCAACCGCAACTTCGATGGCCGTATCCACCCCTACGCCAAGCAGGCCTTCCTGGCCTCGCCGCCGCTGGTGGTCGCCTACGCCATCGCCGGCACCATCCGCTTCGACATCGAGAAGGATGTTCTCGGGCATGCGCCGGACGGCTCGCCGATCATGCTCAAGGACCTGTGGCCGAGCGACGAGGAAATCGACGCCATCGTCGGCGCCAGCGTCAAGCCGGACCACTTCCGTCAGGTCTACATCCCGATGTTCGAGGCCCGTCAGGATCGCGATGACACGACCAGTCCGCTCTACGACTGGCGCGAGATGAGCACCTACATCCGTCGTCCGCCGTACTGGGAAGGCGGCCTGGCAAGCGCGCCGACGCTCAAGGGCATGCGGGCACTGGCGGTGCTGGGGGACAACATCACCACCGATCACCTGTCACCCTCCAATGCCATCATGGCCAGCAGTGCGGCGGGCGAGTACCTGGCTGCGATGGGCCTGCCGGAGGAGGACTTCAATTCCTACGCCACCCACCGTGGCGATCACCTCACCGCGCAGCGGGCCACCTTCGCCAACCCCAAGCTGATCAACGAGATGGCCGTGGTGGAAGGGGCGGACGGCAAGCGCGAGGTCAAGCAGGGCTCGCTCACACGCCTGGAGCCGGAAGGCAAGGTGGTACGCATGTGGGAGGCCATCGAGGCGTACATGCAGCGCAAGCAGCCGTTGATCATCATCGCGGGCGCGGATTACGGCCAGGGCTCGTCGCGTGACTGGGCGGCCAAGGGCGTGCGGCTGGCGGGTGTCGAGGCCATCGTCGCGGAAGGTTTCGAGCGTATCCACCGCACCAATCTGGTCGGCATGGGCGTGATGCCGCTGCAGTTCGCCGCCGGTACCACGCGCAAGACGCTGGCGCTGGATGGCAGCGAGATCTACGCCGTCGAGGGCGAGCCGGCGCCGGGGGCAGAACTCACGCTGGTGATCGAGCGCACCGCCGGTGACAAGGCGGGTCAGCTCGAGCGCGTGCCGGTCACCTGCCGTCTCGATACCCGTGAGGAGGTCTCCATCTACTCGGCGGGTGGTGTGCTGCAACGCTTCGCCGAGGACTTCCTGAACTCGCAGGCACCGGGCGAGACGGCGGCGGAGGTGACGGCATGAGCCAGCAGGCACAGCTCAGGATTCCCGCCACCTACCTGCGTGGCGGCACCAGCAAGGGCGTGTTCTTCCTGCGCGATGAACTGCCGGAAGCGGCGCAGGTGCCGGGCCCGGCGCGCGATGCCCTGCTGCTGCGCGTGATCGGCAGTCCCGACCCCTACGCCAAGCAGATCGACGGCATGGGGGGCGCGACTTCCAGCACCAGCAAGACGGTGATCATCAGTCGCAGCGAACAGCCGGATCACGACGTCGACTACCTGTTCGGCCAGGTCTCCATCGACTCGCCCTTCGTCGACTGGAGCGGCAACTGCGGCAACCTCTCGGCGGCGGTCGGGCCCTTCGCCATCGAGAAGGGCCTGGTGCCGACCGAGCGCCTGCCGCGTGATGGCATCGCCGAGGTGCGTATCTGGCAGGCCAACATCGCCAAGACCATCATCGCACGGGTGCCGATGTGCGAAGGGCGCGTCCAGGAAACCGGCGACTTCGCCCTGGATGGCGTGACCTTCCCGGCCGCCGAAGTGGCGGTCGCCTTCCGCGACCCTGCCGCCGGCGAAGGCAGCATGTTCCCCACCGGAAATGTGGTCGATACGCTGGAAGTGCCGGAATCGGTGGTCGCGGGCGGGAGAATCCGGGCGACTCTGATCAATGCCGGCATCCCGACCATCTTCGTCGATGCCCGCGATCTCGGCTATCAGGGCACCGAGCTGCAGGAATCGATCAATGGTGACGCCGAGGCCCTCGCGCGCCTCGAGACATTGCGCGCCCACGGCGCGCTGCGCATGGGACTGATCAATGATCTCGCAGAGGCGGCCACGCGCCAACACACCCCCAAGGTCGCCTTCGTGGCGCCGCCGGTGGATCACGTTGTCTCCAGTGGTCGCGAGATCAAGGCCGACGAGATCGATGTGCTGATCCGCGCCGTGTCGATGGGCAAGCTGCACCATGCCATGATGGGCACCGCGGCCGTCGCCATCGCCGCGGCGGCTGCGGTACCGGGCACGCTGGTCAATCTTGCCGCCGCTGGCGGAGCCAGTGCTGAGTCTGGGGCCGGGCAGACAGTCACCGCGCGTGACTCGGTGTGCTTTGGTCATCCCTCCGGCACGCTCAGGGTCGGTGCGAGTGCCCATCGTCAGTCACCCTCGGGCCAGGTCGGTGGCGGTCAGCAAGGCGAGGGCGAGTGGACCGTCAGTGAAGCGGTGATGAGTCGCAGTGCGCGTATCCTGATGGAAGGCTGGGTGCGGGTGCCTGCGGAGACCTTGATGCGCTAGCGCCGGTATTGGCAGGCGATGGTCTATTGTCACTATATCCCTCTTTGCGGCACCCCGATGAAAGCCGGCCTGGCATGCATGTGCAGAGGGCCGGCTTTCGCGTGTCTGTGGTGTGTACACAGGTATTTCGGGGGATGTGCTGGTGTCGCGGGAGCCGCACACGGGCAAAGACGATTCACGACAGGAGGTCATGTATGAGCACGCCATCCTCTGATCAGAAAGGCGAAAGCCGTCTCAGCGCCACTCAAGCCAGTACAAGTCAGGCCAGTACCAGCCAGGCCAGTACCAACCAGGCCAGCGCCAATCAGCGCCCGGACTATGACTCGGAGCTGCAGCAGATTGCCGACTATGTGCTGGGGTATTGCGACGATCCCCTTATCGCGGATTCGGATGCGGATGTCCGGGCTGGCAAGCACGAGCGCTCAGGTCCCACGGCGGAGGCGATGGACACCGCTCGGCTGTGTCTGATGGATACCCTCGGCTGCGGCATCCTGGCGCTGCGCTTCCCGGAATGCACCAAGCATCTCGGGCCGCTGGTGGCCGAGACCGTGGTGCCGCATGGTGCGCGGGTGCCTGGCACCGCCTTCAGTCTCGATCCCGTCAAGGCGGCGTGGGATATCGGCTGCACCATCCGCTGGCTGGATTACAACGATACCTGGCTGGCGGCGGAGTGGGGGCATCCCTCGGACAATCTCGGCGGCATTCTGGCAGTGGCGGATCACCTCTCGCGCCAGCGTGTCGCGCAGGGCAAGCCGCCTCTGGTGATGCGTGATGTGTTGGAGAGCATGGTGATGGCCCACGAGATCCAGGGTGTGCTGGCGCTGGACAACAGCTTCAATCGCGTCGGGCTCGACCATGTCATGCTGGTCAAGGTGGCGACCACTGCCGTGACGGCGCGCTTGATGGGGGCGAATCGCGAGCAGTTGCTGTCAGCGCTGTCGCACGCGTTCGTCGATGGCCAGAGTCTGCGTACCTATCGTCATGCGCCCAATGCCGGCTCGCGCAAGAGCTGGGCGGCGGGGGACGCCACCTCACGCGGCGTGCGGCTGGCGGATATCGCCCTGCGTGGCGAGATGGGCATCCCCGGCGCTCTCAGTGCGCCGCAGTGGGGCTTCAATGATGTTTCCTTCAGTCACGGCAACAGCGATCTCGCCCTCAAGCCTGAAAACGAACGGCACCTGACGCTGGCGCGCCCTCTGGGTAGCTATGTGATGGAGAACGTGCTCTTCAAGGTCTCCTTCCCAGCCGAATTCCATGCCCAGACCGCCGCCGAGGCGGCTATCCGGCTCCATCCCGAGGTTCGCGACCGGCTCGAGGAGATCGAGCGCATCGAGATCACCACCCACGAATCGGCGATCCGCATCATCTCCAAGCAGGGTGCGCTCGCCAATCCGGCGGACCGCGATCACTGCCTGCAATACATGGTCGCGGTGCCGCTGATCTTCGGCGAGTTGAACGCGGACCACTATGAAGATGGCTTCCATGCCGCTCACCCGGAGATCGACCGGCTGCGTGACAGGATGGTCGTCAAGGAAGAGGCGCGCTTCACCCGCGAGTATCTGGAAGCCGACAAGCGCTCGATCGCCAATGCCCTGCGGGTGGTTTTCCACGATGGCAGTGCCACTGAACAGGTGATGGTGGAATACCCGCTGGGACATCGCCGGCGGCGTGAAGAGTCGCTCGTCCCGCTCGAGGACAAGTGCCGGGCCAATCTGGCCACCTGCTTCCCGCCTTCGCGTTGCGACACCTTGATGGCGTTGCTGGGCGATCGCGAGCGACTCGAAGCACTGCCGGTGCACGAGTTCATGGCGCATTGGGTGCCGTGAGGTTGCTGGCCGCATGATGCCCCGTTGGCAATCAGTCATCCAATTGTCTGGTGCCGTCATCCGGTATGGGTAAACTGGAAGCGGATTGCACAGGAAGCCCGGCAGGGGCGCTTGTAAAGACTCGCTGGAGAGCGGGGCAACGCCTGCCGAGCCTTCATGGCAAAGGCATCATGGCAAAGGCTTCATCACAAGGGACTCATCATGAAAACATTTCTGCTGCTGGGCGCCATCGCGCTGATCGTCATCTACGTGATCTCGATCTACAACAAGCTGGTCAGCCTCAAGGCGCGCTTCGAGAATGCCTTCGCGCAGATAGAGGTGCAGCTCAAGCGGCGCTACGACCTGATTCCCAATCTGGTCGAGACGGCCAAGGGCTATCTGAGTCATGAGCGTGGCACCCTGGAAGAAGTGATCAATGCCCGCAACAAGGCGATGGCTGCCTTGAATGCCGCAGCTGCGCATCCCGGCAGCATGGACAAGCTGGCCAGCCTGGCCGGTGCCGAGCAGGGGCTGGCAGCGAGTCTGGGCAAGCTGGATGTGGTGGTCGAGGCCTATCCGGAGCTCAAGGCGGACCAGACCATGAGCGACCTGATGGAAGAGCTGACTGCCACCGAGAACCGCGTCGCCTTCGCGCGTCAGGCCTACAACGATGCCGTCACCGACTACAACGTCTATCGCCAGAGCTTCCCGCAGGTGATGTTCGCGCCGACCTTCGGTCATCGCAGTGATGCAGGTCTGCTGGCCTTCGATGACAGCGTGAAGATCCGCCAGGCGCCGGATGTCAGTTTCTCGTGAGTCGACCGGCTGATGCTTCTCTCGCAGCGGTCTTGCGCTGTGATCCGTGACTGGGTAGATGGCGAGCGCGAATGAATTTCTATCATGAGCAGGACAGTGCGCGGCGTCGTACACGGCTATTGCTGATGGCCTTCACGGTCATGTCGCTGGTGGTGTCTCTTGCCGCCGGCGCCGTGGTGCATGTCGCGATCAGCAGTTTCCTGGGGCGCCCGGCCACCACGACGTTTGAATATGTCTGGCCAGTGGCGAGCATCATCTTCCTGTGCAATGCACTGGTCGCAGCGCGTGAGCTGCGGCGTCTGCAGCAGGGCGGCGCGGTCGTGGCCGCACGCCTGGGTGGCAAGCTGGTGGATGTCGAGACGCAGGACTCGAGCGAGCGGCGGGCACTGAATGTGGTGGAAGAGATGGCGATCGCCGCCAATCTGCCCACGCCGCAGCTGTTCCTGCTTCCGCATGAGGCGATGATCAATGCCTTCGCGGCGGGCTATCGGCCACATGATGCGGTGATCGCGCTGAGTCGCGGGGCGTTGGAGCAGCTGGATCGCAATGAGCTGCAGGGCGTGGTCGCTCACGAGTTCGCCCATATCGCCAATGGCGATATTCGCCTCAACCTGCGTCTGGCGAGTGCGGTCCATGGCCTGGTGTTTCTCTCCGAGGCGGGACGCTTCCTGATGGGGACGGGGCGCATCGGCTTCGTGTTGGGCAGGGCGCGTTCCTCCGGCTCCGACAGGAAAGGCGGCATGCCACAGCTGATGCTGGTCGGTGTGGCGCTGTGGTTGCTCGGCAGTCTCGGCGGGCTGGGCGGCAGGCTGCTGCAACGCGGGGTAGCGCGCTCACGCGAATATCTCGCCGATGCCAGTGCGGTGCGTCTGACGCGCTTCCCGGATGGCATCGCCTCGGCCCTCAAGCGTATCGGTGGCATGGGCTGGCAGGGGCGCATCCAGCATCCGCGCGCAATGACCTACAACCATCTCTTCTTCGTCGAAGCGCGCCCGCCATGGCTGACGGGCTGGTTCGACTCGCATCCGCCGCTGGATGAACGCATCAAGCGCCTGGAACCCCGTTGGGACAGGCAATATCTGAGCGCGCGTCAGCAACCGGTGCATACCTTCGAGCAGCAGGGGCCCATCGGGGCAGAAGTGCTTGGCGGGGTCATGGCGGGTATCGCCGGCGCGGCTGTCCTGGGCGAGCTGTCGCGTTCCCGGGGTGAACTCGAGAACCTGACGCTGTCACGCTTTCTCTGCCCGCAGCTGGTGGTGGCGATGATCGCGCCCTCGGAGCTCACCCGGCGTGGGGTCTGGCTCACCGAGCTTGAGCGTCAGCATGACTGGCTGGATGGCAAGCGCGTGCGCGAGGCGCGGCGCAAGCTCGAGTCCTTGCCGCGAGTCGAGTGGATCCCCTTGCTCAACCGGCTGATACCGCGCTGGCGGGAAGCGGATGAGCGCGCTCATCGCATGCTCAAGGCGCAGACACCTCCGCAGGACATGTTCATCTGGTGTCTGTGGCAGTTGTTGTTGGAGTCACTGGACCCGCGAATCGATCGCAAGAGTGACTCGCTGGCCTTGCAGCAATGTCAGCCGGCCTGTCAGCACTGGCTCATGCTGATGGTCGGACTCATCGACGATGAAGCGCTGCGCGAGGGCATCTTCCTGGACGCCAGTGCGGAACTTGGTCTGGCGCTTGCGTATCCGCAGTCGCAGCCGGATGGGGATAATCCTGCGCTGCGCTGCCGTCATCTCACGCAGCTGGCTCACCTGCGCCCGATGGACAAGCAGCGCTGGTTCACGGCGCTTGCCCAGGTGGTGCATGCCGACCAGACACTGGCCGATGAGGAGGTGGCCCTGCTGACACTGCTGGCCCGCGTCATGCAGCTGCCGGAGGCACGCCTGGAAGCGGCGCTTGAGACACAGTCCCATTCGCGTGGTGGCTGGCAGGCGCGCCCAGTATCACGGCCTGCGGATGGCAGGGCGGTCTGAGTATCGATCAGGCGAGCGGCTATTTTCTGCGTCAAAGCTCTTGCCATCAAACCGATTCCTGCGTAAAGTACGCATCCGCTGCCGGGGACGCATGGCGTTGCCAGCGGTGAAAGAGGTTTGCAGGTGATTGTTTTGCTTGATGTTTTTGAAGTCCGCTTCGAAATCATCGATTGACAATCCCGGGCGATTGGCTAGAATACGCCACACTCCTTGTGGGACAGGTGATCGAGCAATGCTCCTCACCGCTTGATGATGCTTAGAGGCAGTCGATTGACTCATCATTAAGTGCTTGACTTATCAAGCGTTCCGGGTAGAATGTGCCTCCTCGCTTCACAGCGACGCTCTTTAAAAATTTGATCAGGTAATTCGTGTGAGCGCTTGCCGATGAGTGGTGACAAG